>NZ_CP104302.1:3068400-3375240 GCF_025215495.1 Mycolicibacterium brumae
CTCGACGCCTCCGCGCTCGAATTCGACCGGATGCTGTGCAGCGCGGGACGCCGCGGACTGGAGATCGCGCTGGCCCCGGCCGACCTGATTTCGCTGACCGGCGCCGTCGTCGCCTCGATCACCGCCTGAACCTGTCGCGACCACCGTGGCCGCGCCTTCGGCCGCCCGGTTCCGCGGCGTGTGGAACGCCTGGGCGGAAACGCCGCCGGCTGTCGCCCTCAGGATCCGTGTGGACCGCCATGGCGGCTCCGTCGTCGTCCCTGCGTCACTGGGTGCCTCCGTGGGTGCGGTGGCTCTAGACACGGCGGCTACAGTCAGCCCATGTCCCTCTCCGGAAAGACCATGTTCATCTCGGGCGGCAGCCGCGGCATCGGCCTGGCCATCGCCAAGAAGGTCGCCGCCGACGGCGCCAATATCGCGCTGCTGGCCAAGACCGCCGACCCGCACCCGAAGCTCCCGGGCACCATCTACACCGCGGCCAAGGAGATCGAGGAGGTCGGTGGCCAGGCGCTGCCGATCGTCGGCGATGTGCGCGACGGCGACTCGGTGGCCGCCGCGGTCGCCGCGGCCGTCGCGCAATTCGGCGGCATCGACATCTGCGTGAACAACGCCTCGGCGATCAACCTTGGCTCGGTCGAGGAGGTGCCGCTGAAGCGCTTCGACCTGATGAACGGCATCCAGGTGCGCGGCACCTACACGGTGACCCAGGCCTGTCTGCCGCACATGAAGGGCCGGGAGAACCCGCACGTGCTGACGCTGTCCCCGCCGATCCTGCTGGAGCCCAAGTGGCTGCGGCCCACGCCGTACATGATGGCGAAGTACGGAATGACGCTGTGCGCCTTGGGTATTGCCGAGGAGATGAAGGAGTACGGGATCGCGTCGAACACGCTGTGGCCGCGCACCATGGTCGCCACCGCGGCGGTGCAGAACCTGCTCGGCGGCGACGAGTCGATGGCGCGCTCCCGCAAGCCGGAGGTGTATTCCGACGCGGCGTACGTGGTGCTGAACAAGCCGTCGAGCTACACCGGGCACACCCTGCTCTGCGAGGACGTGCTGCTGGAGTCCGGCGTCACCGATCTGTCCGCGTACGACTGCATCCCGGGATCCGAACTGGGCGTTGACTTCTGGGTGGAATCGGCCAACCCGCCGGGTTACGCGGGCCCGTAAGGATTTGTGAGCGGCCCGGGCTGTCCGGGCCGGACTGGCGCACTTTGGAAGCGTTGGCGGACCGAGCCGTCCAGTGAGAGCTGACGCACGTTGGTGAGAAGCCTTGGCGGACCGGACCATCGACTGAGAACTAGCGCACGTTAGTGAGACGTGACGCAGGTCAGTGAGACGTGGTGGCGGCCATTCTCATCGAATGAGAACTGGCGTACACGTTGTGCGAGTAACCCCCGCCCGTACGTCTCACTCAATGAAGAACCCATCCCTCAGGTCTCACCGACGTACCTCAGTTCTCACTAGAGTGCCTGCGATCTCACTCGATGACGGTGTGCGCCAAGGATTCTCACTAACCGACCTGAGTTCTCACTCGATGGCGGCAACCCGAGCAAGGAGGAGCTACTGCGCCGCGGCGGCTTTGCTTGCGACGCGGCGGTCACCGGCCGAATTTGCGCTTCCAGCCCTGGGCGTTGACCAGCCGCATGGCCTTGAGCAGCATGCCGGTTTTGCGGTCGGTCGCGGGATACCAGAGCAGCTCGGACTTCATGGTCGGGGTGCGCGGGGCGGTGATCGCCTGCGGGCGACAGTATTTCAGCAGCCCCGCGTCGCCGCCGGCGCGGTGGCCGAGGCCGGATTCCTTCCAGCCGGCCATCGGGACGTTCGGGCAGAAGATGTTGGTCATCGCGTCGTTGACGTTCACCGCGCCGACCTCCAGCCGGGTGGCGATCCGCTCGCCGCGGGCCACATCGCCGGTCCACACCGAGGCGCTCAGGCCGTACTCGCTCTGGTTGGCCAGCCGGATGGCCTCATGCTCGTCGGCGACCTTGATCACCGGGATGGTCGGACCGAAGGTCTCCTCGGTCATGCAGGTCATGGTGGGGTCGACATCGGCGAGCACCGTCGGCGCGAAATAGGTGCCCACGCCGGTGGGCTCACCACCGGTGAGCACCCGGGCGCCGGCCGCGGTCGCCTCACCGACGTGGCGGGCGACGATGTCGCGCTGGGTGTCGGTCGCCATCGCGCCGATGTCACCGGCCGCGCCCTGGCTGACCGACCGCGCCTTCTCGGTGAGCTTCGCGACGAACTCGTCGTACACCGGGGCCTCGACGAACACCCGTTCCACCGACACGCACACCTGGCCCGAGTTGAACAGCCCGCCCCAGAGCACCCCGTTGGCGGCGCGTTCCAGGTCGGCGTCGGCCAGCACGATCGCGGGGTCCTTGCCGCCGAGCTCCAGGCCGAACGGGATGAGCCGCTCGGCGCAGGCCACCGCAACCCGCCGGCCGGTTCCCGTCGACCCGGTGAACTGCAGGTAGTCGACGTTGTCGATGACCGCGGCGCCGGTGGCGCCGTAGCCGGTGACGACGTCGAGCACCGGAGGCGCGCCGATCTCGTTCCAGCCGCGGACGATCTCCAGCCCGGACAGCGGAGTGACCTCGGAGGGTTTGAGCAGCACCGCGGCGCCGGCGGCCAGCGCCGGGATGCCGTCCATGCACGGCAGCGCGAAGGGGAAGTTCCACGGTGAGATGACGCCGACCAGCTGGTGCGGGCGGTACCAGGTGGTGAATCGCTTGTTCTGGTACAGCGGGCTGTGAGCCTTGGGGTGGCTGGCTTTGAGGAACGTCGCGGCGTTGTCGGCCCAGTAGGTGGGCATGGTGGCGGTGGCGACGATCTCGACGCCCGCGTCGCGGCGGGACTTGCCGGCTTCGGAGATCAGCACGTCGGTGAGATGGTCGACGTTGTCGAACGCCCAGTCCTGCCACTGCCGCAGCCAGCGGCCGCGCTCGACGGGCCCGATGGCCTCCCACTCCTGCTGCGCGGTGCGCAGCCGCGCCGCTTTCTCTGCCACCACCGACGGTCCGTGCACCGGGATGGAGCCGACCTGCGTTCCGTTGGCCGGGTTGCGGATCGCGATGGTCTCGTCGACGGTCGGTTCAGTGGCGGTCATGGGGTGAGTATTCCCGCCGCGGGACCGGTTTGGCCAGACCTCGACGACGATTACTTGACAGGTGTCTGGTGCAGGATCCCGCGGGCGACGGCCTCCCGCACCACCGGCAGCGCGGCCTCGGCGAGCGCGTCGGCGTCCACACCGTGGTGGGCCGCGAGCAGTTCGATGAGCGTGCCGAGCGGCACCTCGCCGCGGCAGCCGGCCAGCAGCGCGGTGAAGACCTCGTCGACGCCGAGTTCGGCGCCCGGGCCGCCGGGCCGGCGCACCACCGCGGAGATCTGCTGCCACCCGGCCGGGCCGGGCAGGCTGTGTTGTTCCAGCAGCACCGGCGGGGTGGACAGCCGGGCGGCCAGCAGCGCGTCGTCGCCAGTTGCGTCCAGGTAGTCCATCCGGCCGAAGAACGCCGCCACCTCTCCTCCGGTGAGGGCGTCGTCGGGGCCGGTCAGCTCCTCGCAGACGCGCAGCGGCTCGGCGCGGCCACCGGCGCGCAGGGTGATCATCCCCATTCCGACGCCGGCGATGTTCTCCGCCGCGAACCAGTCCAGCCAGGCGCCGCCGCGGCGGGCCCGCTGCGCCGCGGTCTCCCCCGCGTCGGCGGTCCACAGCGCGACGTAGCTGACCGGGTCGGCGAACTCACGCTGCACCACCCATGCGTCCAGGCCGGTGTCGGCCAGCCAGCCGCCGATCCGGTCACGCCAATCGTCGCCGTCGCGGACCACCCAGTTCGCCATGATCTGCGCGACGCCGCCGGGTTCGAGGTGGTCGCCGACCTGCGCGATCAACTGTCGGCACAGCCCGTCGCCGGCGACCCCGGAATCGCGGTACTCGTAGTCGCGCTCCCCGGCGCCGACGACGAACGGCGGATTGGACACGATCAGGTCGAAGCGTTCCCCGGCGACCGGTTCGAACAGGCTCCCGGCCCGCAGGTCCCAGCTCATCCGATTGATTCCGGCGGTCGCGGCGGCCAGCGCCAACGCGCGCGGGTTGGTGTCGGTGGCCACGATCTGCTCGCAGTGCGCGTCCAGGTGCAGCGCCTGCACGCCGCAGCCGGTCCCCAGATCCAGCGCGCGGCGCACCGGTTGCCGGATCACCGCCCGCGCCAGGGACATCGACGCGCCGCCGACGCCCAGCACGTGGTCGTGGCCGACGGGCCCGCCGCGCAGCGCGGCGTCCTGGTCGGCGATCACCAGCAGGTCACCGAGCGGTCCGCGGTGTGGCCGGATATCGAGCGCGGCGGCCGCCCCGGCGGGACCGGCCCGCAACACCGAATTGTCGATCAGCGCGTCGAATCCGGTTGCCGGGAAAGCGTTTTCGATGTCTGACCGGGCCGCCTCGGCGCCCAGTTGGAACAGCCGGAGCACGGTGCCCAACGGCGACGGCGTTTCGGTGGCGCGCAGCGCCGGCCACAGCAGTCCGCGGCGCAGCGCGGCGTGCACATCGGGCCCGAGCAGCTCGGCGACGCCGTCGTCGGTGTAGCCGGCGGCGCGCAGATCGGCGCCGAGGGTGTCGACGACGGCCGGGTCGGCCAACGGGTAGGCGCTCAAAACAGCTCCGTCTGTTCGGATTTGGGCTCAGCCGGCGCGATCAGCTCCGGACCGTTGTTGGTCGCGCTGTTGACCAGCGTGGAGACCTCGCGGATGGCGATCCGGTCCAGGTCGCCGTGGCCGCGCAGCAGTCCCTCGTCGATGCCGCTGTCGGGGTCCAGCCAGCGGTCCCAGTCCGGCGCGCTGATCGACAGCGGCATCCGGTCGTGGATGTCGGCCAGCGGACCGACCGCCTCGGTGGTGATGATGGTGGCGCTGAGCAGCGCGGGCGCGTTCTCCCCCGGTGGATGCCACACCGACCACACGCCGGCCATCAGCAGGGGCTTGCCGTCGGTGGCGTAGAGGTAGAACGGCGTCTTGTCGCCCTTGGGGCCGCGCCACTCGTACCAGCCGTCCATCGGGATCAAGCAGCGTTTGCGCTGCGCGGCGGCGCTGAACGCGCGCGAGGTGGTCAGCGTTTCGGCGCGGGCGTTGATCAGCAGCGGACCGCCGGGCGCGGGTTTTCCGTCGGCGGTGGCCTTGGTCCACGGCGGGACCAGACCCCAGCGCATCAGCCGGAGCCGACGAACGGCGGGTCCGACGAGCGAGGAACGAGCGAGGAAGGGGCCCGACGCATCAGCACCAGCGGCGGTGGCCTCAGTGTTCTGCCGGTCGTGCCGGCGGACCAGGCCGGCGATGCCGGTGGTGGGCGCGACGTTGTAGTTCGGGCCGGGGCCGTCGGCGGGGGTCGCGCTGTCGCCGGGCTGCTCCGGGATCTCGTTGACCGCGTCGAGCTCCCCGGCCAGCAGCGCCGGGTCGACCGTCACCGCGAACCGCCCGCACATGGCTCCCCTTCCGCCTGAACCCACCTGGCAGGATAAGCGCCATGGTTGAACTCCCGCTGTGGCCCGCGCCGGTCGCCGCCACGCCGGTGGACGCGGCGGTGACGATCCCGGGATCGAAGTCGCTGACCAACCGCGCCCTGCTGCTGTCCGCGGTCGCCGCGGCGGTCTCCGGGCAGTCTTCGACGCTGACCGGCGCGCTGCGCAGCCGGGACACCGACCTGATGATCGCGGCGCTGCGAACCCTGGGCCTGGATGTGTCGCCGGTGCGCGAGGATCCCACCGAGTTGCGGGTCTGCGGTGTGCTGGCCCCGGCGCCGCACGCGACGGTGGACTGCGGGCTGGCCGGCACCGTGCTGCGGTTCGTGCCGCCGCTGGCCGCGCTCAGCTCGGCCACCGTCGGTTTCGACGGCGACGAGCAGGCCCGGTCGCGTCCCATCGCCCCGCTGCTGGACGCCCTACGAGTCCTCGGCGTGGACATCACCGGCTCGGGTTTGCCGTTCACGGTGGCCGGCGCCGGCGCGGTGGCCGGCGGCGCGGTCGACATCGACGCCTCGGCGTCGTCGCAGTTCGTCTCCGGGCTGCTGCTCTGCGGTCCGGCGTTCCGCGACGGGGTCACCGTTCGGCACCGCCCCGGGCCCGGCGGCGCGGGGGTGCCGTCGGCGCCGCATATCGCGATGACGACGGCGATGCTGCGCCAGGCCGGGGTGCGCGTCGACGACGACGAACCCGAGGTGTGGCGCGCGCACCCCGGGCCGGTCGCGGGCCGGGACTGGGTGATCGAGCCCGACCTGTCGAACGCGACGCCGTTCCTCGCGGCGGCGATCGTCACCGGCGGGCAGGTCCGGATCCGGAACTGGCCCACCCCGAGCCTGCAGCCGGCCGAGGCGATCTTCGCGCTGCTCGGCAAGCTGGGCGCGACGCTGGAGCGCGGCGAGACGGAGCTGACGGTCAGCGGGAGCGGCGACTACGGCGGCTTCGACGCGGATCTGTCGGCCATCGGGGAGCTGGCGCCGACGGCCGCCGCGCTGGCCGCGCTGGCCCGGCCCGGCTCGGTGTCGCGACTGACCGGAATCGCGCATCTACGCGGCCATGAGACCGACCGGCTGGCCGCGCTGTGCGCCGAGATCAACGGCCTCGGCGGCGACTGCGTGGAGATCGACGACGGACTGGTGATCACCACGGCCGAATTGCGCGGCGGCACTTGGCATTCCTACGCCGACCATCGGATGGCGACCGCGGGGGCGATCATCGGGCTGCGGGTTCCCGGGGTGCGGGTGCAGGACATCGCGACCACCGCCAAGACGCTGCCGGACTTCCCCGGCATGTGGGCCGACCTGCTGAGCGCCCCGGCCTGAGGCGTCTCCAGTGGCCAAGCGGGAGTACGACGAGTCCGACGTCCGGATCCGCCCGGGCAAGGGCACCCGCCCGCGCACCAAGACCCGGCCCGAGCACGCCGACGCCGAGGCCGCGATGGTGGTCACCGTCGACCGGGGCCGCTGGGGCGTGGTGCTCGGCGGCGACCCGGACCGGCCGGTCACCACGATGCGGGCCCGCGAGCTCGGCCGGACCCCGATCGTCGTCGGCGACGAGGTCGACGTGGTGGGCGATCTGTCCGGCCGCACCGACACGCTGGCCCGGATCGTGCGTCGTGGCCCGCGGCGAACAGTGCTGCGCCGCACCGCCGATGACACCGACCCGACCGAGCGGGTCGTCGTCGCCAATGCCGATCAGCTGCTGATCGTGGTGGCGCTGGCGGACCCGCCGCCGCGCACCGGGTTCGTCGAGCGGTCATTGATCGCGGCCTACGCCGGTGGCCTGGCGCCGGTGTTGTGCCTGACGAAATCGGATCTGGCCGACGCGAGCGAGTTCGCCGCCCATTTCGCCGATCTGGATCTGCGGATCGTCGTCGCCGGCCGCGACGACGAGTTGCGTGAGGTCGACGAGTTGCTCGACGGCAAACTCACCGTGCTGCTGGGCCATTCCGGGGTCGGAAAATCGACGTTGGTGAATCGCCTTGTGCCGGAGGCTGATCGGGCGATCGGCGCGGTGTCCGGTGTCGGGAAGGGCCGGCACACCTCGACCCAGTCGGTGGCGCTGCCGCTGCCCGGCGGCGGCTGGGTGATCGACACCCCGGGGGTGCGGTCTTTCGGGCTGGCGCACATCAGCCCCGACGATGTGCTGCTGGCGTTCTCCGATCTGTCGTCGGCCATCGAGGACTGCCCGCGCGGCTGCGGGCACCTCGGCCCACCCGCCGACCCGGAGTGCGCGCTGGACGCGCTGACCGGTCCGGCGCAGAGCCGGGTCGCCGCGGCCCGCAATCTGCTGGCCATCCTGCGAGACGGCGAGGCGCCCGAGTCCGAACGTTGACAGCGTCGGGCAGCCGCAGCAGGCTGGAGCGATGAGCGACACGACCCGACTGGACCTCAACGACGGCGCCTCCATCCCCCGAATCGGCTTCGGCGTGTACCAGGTGCCGCCGGAGGAGACCGCCGAAACCGTCCGAACCGCATTGGATATCGGCTATCGGCATATCGACACCGCGCAGATGTACGGCAACGAGCGCGGCGTGGGCGAGGGCATCCGGTCCAGCGGGCTGGCCCGCTCGGAGGTGTATGTCACCACCAAGCTGAACAACGGGGCGCATCGGCCCGAGGACGCCCGTCGGGCCTTCGACGCCAGCCTGGAGGCGCTCGGCTTCGACTACGTCGACCTGTTTCTGATCCACTGGCCGCTGCCGACCCGCTACGACGGCGACTTCGTCTCGACGTGGAAGACGCTGGAGGAGTTCCGCGACGAAGGCCGCGCCCGCAGCATCGGGGTGTCGAATTTCCAGATCCCGCATCTGCGACGGCTGGCGGAGCAGACCGCGACGGTCCCGGCGGTCAACCAGATCGAGGCGCACCCCTACTTCGGCAACGACGAGGTGCGCGGCTACGGCGCCGAGCACGGCATCGCCACCGAGGCGTGGTCGCCGATCGCGCAGGGCCGGGTGCTCGACGACCCGGCCATCGTCGACATCGCCGAGCGCCTCGGCAAAAGCCCGGCGCAGGTGGTGCTGCGCTGGCACCTGCAGAAGGGCAATGTCGTCTTCCCGAAATCGATGTCGCCGCAACGCATGCGGAGCAACTTCGAGCTGTTCGACTTCACCCTCGACGACGCCGCGATGGCCGCGGTGGACGCCCTGGACAAGGGTCCGGCGGGCCGCATCGGGCCCGACCCGGACACCTTCGACCTGGTGCCCACCTAGAAACTAGGCGGCTGCCCCGCGGTTGATCGGGGTCACCTCGGCGCCCTTCTTGGCGGCCCTCTTGCGGGCCCGTCGCCGTTCGCGGCGCACCGTGCGCACCCGGTCCATCGCGTGCTTGAGGCCCCACCGGCCACCGGTCACCGGGTCGACGGTCAGGTCCTCGTCGCCGAGGATCGCGAACATCGCCTCGCTGTGGGTCTCCGGGGCGTCGTCGGCGGTGTCCCGCAGGTACTTATTCGGCAGCGACAGCTTGGCGATGGTGCGCCAGGCCTTGCCGTACTGCACCAGGAACGGCCCGGTGGTGTAGGGCAGGTCGTACTTCTCGCAGACCTGACGGACCCGGATGGACACCTCGTAGAGCCGGTTGCTGGGCAGGTCCGGGTAGAGGTGGTGTTCGATCTGGTGGCAGAGGTTGCCGCTCATGAACCGCAGCGCCGGGCCGTTGTCGAAGTTCGCGCTGCCCAGCATCTGACGCAGGTACCACTGTCCCTTGGACTCGCCGATCATGTCGGTCTTGGTGAACTTCTCCGCGCCGTCGGGAAAGTGACCGCAGAAGATGACGGCGTTGGACCAGACGTTGCGGATGACGTTGGCCAGCGCGTTGGCGGTCGCGGTCGAGCGGAACGTCGCGCCCGGGGACAGCGCGGTGAGCGCCGGGAAGGCCACGTAGTCCTTGGCCACCTGGTGGCCGGCCTTCGCGGCGAACTCCTTGACCCGGACGAGGGTGGCGTCGCGGTCATCACGACCACCGAAGATCTTGCCCAATTCCAGGTGCTGCAGACCGACGCCCCACTCGAACAGCGCGCACAGCACGGTGTTGAAGCCCAGGTTGAACAGGTTCGCCGGGGTCCACTTCTGGTCGCGGGTGACGCGGATGACCCCGTAGCCCACGTCGTCGTCCATGCCGAGGATGTTGGTGTACTTGTGGTGCATGAAGTTGTGGGTGAACCGCCAGTGCTTGGAGACCCCGGTCATGTCCCACTCCCAGCTGGAGGAGTGAATTTCGGGGTCGTTCATCCAGTCCCACTGGCCGTGCATGACGTTGTGGCCGATCTCCATGTTCTCGATGATCTTGGCCACGCCGAGGGTCGTCGCGCCGGCCCACCACGCCTTGCGCTTGGAGCTGGCCGCCAGGATCACCCGGCCGGTCACCTCCAGCGCGCGCTGCGCGGCGATGGTCCGACGGATGTAGCGCGCGTCGCGCTCCCCGAGGGACTCCTCGACATCACGTCGAATCGCATCGAGCTCGGCGCCGAGGTTTTCGACGTCGGCTTCGGTCAGATGCGCGAATTCCGGAACATCGCAGATTGCCATCGCATCTCCTTTCGCTTCACCAACGATAGCGTAACCTACGGGACCGTAGGTTACTTCTGAGTAATTTCTATGCGTCCACTACGCAGTCGCCCGCGGGGGTGGTGACACACGTCTGAATCCGGGTGCCCGGCTCGTGTTCCTCGCCGGTGCGCAGGTCGCGGACGTGCCCGTCGAGCAGCGGCACCACACAGGACTGGCAGATCCCCATCCGGCAGCCGAACGGCAGCTGCGCGCCGAGGCTCTCACCGGCCTCCAGCAGCGACGTCGCGGCGTCGGCGCGCACCGACTTGCCGCTGCGCTCGAAGGTGATGGTCCCGCCGGCGCCGTGCGGCGCCGACCTTGACACCGCGAACCGCTCCTGGTGCAGCGACTCGTCGAGCCCGGCCTCCGACCACACCCGCTCGGCGTCGGCCAGCATGGCCTCCGGTCCGCACGCCCAGGCCTGCCGCTCCCGCCAGTCCGGCGCCAACTCGTCGAGACGGCCCAGGTCGACGCGTCCTTCGGTGCGCGTGCTGCGCACCGTCAGCCGGTAGCCGAGATGGCTGCGGGTCAAGGCGTCGAGTTCGGCGGCGAAGAGCACGTCGTCCGCGGTCGGCGAGGAATGCACGTGGACGATGTCGGTGATCTGGTCGTGCCGGACCAGGGTGCGCAGCATCGACATGATCGGGGTGACCCCGGAGCCGGCGGTCAGGAACAAGACCTTGGCCGGCGCGGGATCGGGCATCACGAAGTTGCCCTGCGGATCGGCCAGCCGGACCACGGTGCCGGGCGCGATGCCGTCGACCAGATGCGAGGACAGGAAGCCCTCCGGCAGCGCCTTGACGGTGATGGAGATGGTCGCGCCGCGACTGTCCTCACCCTGGACCGGGGCGGAGGTCAGCGAGTAGGACCGCCAACGCCAGCGGCCGTCCATCAGCACCCCGATGCCGATGTACTGCCCCGGCTGGTGGTCGAAGCTGAAGCCCCAGCCCGGGCGGATCACCAGCGTCGCCGAATCGGCGGTCTCGCGTCGCACCGCGACCACCCGGCCGCGCAGTTCGCGGGCCGACCACAGCGGGTTGACCAGGTGCAGGTAGTCATCGGGCAGCAGCGGGGTGGTGATCCGGCCGAACAGGCCGCGCACCGAATGCCAGACCGGGTGCCGGTCAGCGCCCGCGACCCGCGGGCGGACCGTGTCCACCACTTTGGCATTGGTCTTGATGAAGCTCTTGGCCATCGCTGCCCCTACTCGACCGCGCGGTCGTCATCGTATCCCCGGCCGCGCGTGCTCAACGACCGAAAGCTAACCTACGGTACCGTAGGTTACGGTCGCGTAGCCAGTGCGGGCAAGAGGTTTACAGGAATTCCAGCAGGAACGGCAGCTCCTGCGTGGCGTACCAGGCCAAGTCGTGATCCTGGGCGTCGCCCACCGTCAGCTCGGCGTCCTCGTCGCCGAGGTCCGCGGCGTCGATCACCCCGATGGCGGCCGTCACGGCGGGCTCGGCCGCGGCGTTGTCGACGAACGCGGCGGCCAGCTGATCCAGCCGCACCGGGCCGGCCAGCCGCACCACGGCGTCGTCGAGGTCGGGCCGCAACGTCACCGGCTCGGACTCGGCCACCAGCACCACCCGGCGCGGCCGGGCCATCGGATCGGGCCCCGGGTTCCCGTCGGGCAGCTCGGCGGCCAACAACCGGATCGCGGCCAGCGCCGCCTCGGCCAGCGCGACCTCGGCGAGCTCGTCGTCGTCGCCCTCGGCGTAGGCCTCACGCAGCGCAGGCGTCACCGCGAACGCCGTGTTGTTGACGGCCGCCACCTCACCGTCGGCGACCAGGCGCGCCACCATCGGCAGCGTCGCCGGCACGTACACCCGCATCAGCGCGCCGCTATGCGTTGTCGCCCATCAGCGAGGCCACGTGATCGGGAACGTAAGTGGACAGATCCCGCGACGGGCGCACGTAATTGCCTTCCGGCCGGCGCTTGGGCAGTTCCACCTTGGGCCGGTCCACGTCGGTGTACGGGATGCTGGAGAGCAGGTGCGAGATCATGTTCAGCCGGGCGTGCTTCTTGATGTTGGACTCCACCACGTACCAGGGGCTGGACTTGGTGTCGGTGTGCACCATCATCTCGTCCTTGGCCCGCGAGTAGTCCTCCCAGCGGTACAGCGACTCCAGGTCCATCGGCGAGAGCTTCCACTGCCGAACCGGGTCGTTGAGGCGGGCGCGGAATCGGCGCAACTGCTCGGCGTCGGACACCGAGAACCAGTACTTGCGCAACAGGATCCCGTCGTCCTGCAGCATGTTCTCGAAGATCGGGGTCTGCCGCAGGAACAGCGTGTGCTCCTGCGGGGTGCAGAAGCCCATCACCTTCTCCACGCCGGCGCGGTTGTACCAGGACCGGTCGAACAGCACCATCTCGCCCTTGGTGGGCAAGTGCTGCACGTACTTCTGGAAGTACCACTCGCCCTTCTCCCGCTCGGTGGGGGCGGGCAGCGCCGAGATCTTGGCGACGCGGGGGCTCAGGTACTCGGTGATCCGCTTGATGGTGCCGCCCTTGCCGGCGGCGTCGCGGCCCTCGAAGATGATGACGATCCGGGCGCCGGTAGCCTTCACCCATTCCTGCAATCGGACGAGTTCGGTTTGCAGCCTGAACAACTCGGCCTCGTAAACGTCGTTGCTCAGCTTCTTGGGCTTGTCCTTGCCCTTGGAAGCCCTCGCCTTCTTCTTGTCGTCATCGGTGCCCTTTCCCATCAGGGGATCCTACGTGTGGGGCCCTGGTCAGCGCGCCGCTTCCAGCAGTTCTTCCAGCGATTCCGCGATCAGCGTCGGCAACACGTCGACGTCGGGCATCGCGTCGCGGTCGGCGTTGATGCCGTAGTACAGCATTCCGTTGTACGACGTCACCCCGATCGCCAGCACCTGGTTGTGCAGCAGCGGCGGAACCGCGTAGGTCTCCAGCAGTTTCGTGCCGGCGACATACATTTGCGACTGCGCCCCAGGCACATTCGTGATCAGCAGGTTGAACTGACGGGCCGGGAATCCGCTGGCGACCCGGATGCCCTGGGCGTGCAGGGTCGGCGGCGCGAACCCGGACAGCGTCACGATGGTGCGGGCGTCGACGAGACTGGTGACCACCGAATGGGTTTCGGTGGCGTGCGAGATCTGCGACAGCCGGATGACCGCGTTGCCCTCCCCGACCGGCAGGTCCACCAGGAACGGCGCCACCTCGCTGATGGACTGGCCGGGTCCGCTGGAACCGTCGGAGTCCGGATCGGTGTAGACCGACATCGGGGCCATCGCGCGGACGGTGGTGTACGGGCTGACCGGCTCGCCGCGGGAGAGCAACCAGTTGCGCAGCGCGCCGGCGATGACGGCCAGCACCACGTCGTTGACGTCGCAGTCGTAGCGGGTGCGCAGCGCCCGGTAGTCCTGCAGCGGTCCGCTGGCCACCGCGAACCGGCGGTTGCGCGACACCTTGGTGTTCAGCGGGCTGCTCGGCGCGGTGCCGCGGGTGAAGGTGCGCAGCACCTCCAGGTAGTGGCGGATGGTCTGCACCGCCTCACCGGAGTTGGTGACCATGCCGGTCAGCGCCGAGCGCAGCACCCCGAGTTGCTGACCGGGCCGGGCGATCCAGTCGCCGACGGCGCCCAACATCAACTGGGCGTTGGTGGGCTCCCGGCCGGGCACCCAGATGTCCTCGCCGAACTCCGGCGCCTTGGCGGTGCGGTCGGCGATGACGTGCCCGATCTCCAGCGCGGACATGCCGTTCACCAGCGCCTGGTGGCTCTTGGTGTAGATCGCCACCCGGTTGCCGGACAAGCCCTCGACCAGATACATCTCCCACAGTGGGCGGGAGCGGTCCAGCGGCCGGGAGCCGAGCCGGGCCACCAGATCGTGCAGCTGCTCATCGGAGCCCGGGGCCGGCAGCGCGGAACGCCGGACGTGGTAGGTGATGTCGAAGTCGGGGTCGTCGACCCACACCGGGCGGGCCGAGACGATCAGGCTGACCTGGCGCACCTTCTGCCGGTACCGCGGGATCAGCGGCAGCCGCTTCTCGACGGTCTCCAGCAGGGTGTCGTAGCTCAGCCCGCCGCGGGGCTTTCGCAGGATCGACAGCGAACCGACGTACATCGGCGTCGAGGTGTTCTCCAGCCGGTAGAAGGCGGCGTCGGAGGCTGAAAGACTGGTCGCCAAATCCACTACCCCTTACTTGCCCCGTCGGCCCCGCGCCCCGATGCGCACAGCCGCCTCCGCGGTGAACACGCGCGGGTCCGCGATCTGCCATGATGACACGAGCGCTGCCACTCTCCAGCAGCCACCTGCGCGTTGATCGCGCGAATGTGACCAAAACGCTGGAGGGCCGCCGATATGACCATTGAACCCGTTGTCGACTACGAGGCGCTGACTGCCGCGGCGCGGCCGGATCCCGGCCTGCCGACGGCGTCCGAGGGCGCCGACCGCGCCGCCGACGGCCCCTCCCCGGGCCAGCAGGCCGCCGCGGCGTTCGCCGCCGCTGCGCTGCGGGCGGTGCTGGAGGTGCTCGATCGCCGTCGTCAACCGTCCCAGCTGCGCGCGCTGCTGGCCGCCGGACTGGCCGACTCGGTCGGCGCGCTGCGCAGCGCGGCCCCACCCGGACAGGTCAGCGCGGTGTTGCGCCGGGTGCGGTTGCAGCCGGCCGACGCCGCCGGCGGCGCGTACGAGATCAGCGCCAGTTACGCCCGCGGTCCGCGGGTGCACGCGATGGCCGGCCGGGTCAGCGCCGCGGGCCCCGGCTGGCGGGTCACGGCGCTGCACCTCGGCTAGCTCTTCTGGGCTAGCGCTTCTTGGCGGCCCGGCGCTGGGCCTCGCGGCGCTCCTTGCGGCTGCCGGTCGGGCGCGACGGTCCGCCGTCGTGGTTCTGCACCTCGGCGGCGCCGTCCTCGTTCGGGCCGGTGTAGGTGAGCTTGCGGTTGTCCTCGTCCTCGATGCCCTTGGCCCGCAGCTGCGGCGCCGGCTCGGCCGGCTCGGCTGCGTCGCCGGCCTTGGCGGCCGCGGCGAACTCGGCCAGCCCGTCGGGCGCGGCCACCGGGGCGACCGCGGGCCGCGGCGCGGCCTCGACGGCGACGTTGAACAGGAAGCCGACCGACTCCTCCTTCAGGCCGTCGAGCATCGCGACGAACATGTCGTAGCCCTCGCGCTGGTACTCGACCAGCGGGTCGCGCTGGGCCATCGCGCGCAGCCCGATGCCCTCCTTGAGGTAGTCCATCTCGTAGAGGTGCTCGCGCCACTTGCGGTCGATGACGTTGAGCAGCACGTTGCGCTCCAGCTGGCGCATGGCGCCCTTGCCGGCCAGTTCCTCGATCTCGGCCTCGCGCTTGGCGTAGGCGGCCTCGGCGTCCTCGACCAGCGCGTCGAGCAGTTCCTCGCGGGTCAGCTCGCCGGGCTCGCCGACCTCGGCGGAATCCATCAGGTCGTGGTGGTCGATGCCGACGGGGTACAGCGTGCGCAGCGCCTCCCACAGCTTCTCCAGGTCCCAGTCCTCGGAGTAGCCCTCGGCGGTGGCGCCGTCGACGTAGGCGGTGATCACGTCCACGAGCATGTCGTGTGCCTGCTTGGCGAGGTCCTCGCCCTCCAGGATGCGCTTGCGCTCGGCGTAGATGACCTTGCGCTGGCGGTTCATCACCTCGTCGTACTTGAGGACGTTCTTGCGGACCTCGAAGTTCTGCTGCTCGACCTGGGTCTGGGCGCTCTTGATGGCGCGGGAGACCATCTTGGCCTCGATCGGCACGTCGTCGGGCAGGTTCAGCCGGTTGAGCAGCGCCTCCAGCGTCTCGCCGTTGAACCGCCGCATCAGCTCGTCGCCGAGGGACAGGTAGAACCGGGACTCCCCCGGGTCGCCCTGGCGGCCGGAGCGGCCGCGCAGCTGGTTGTCGATACGCCGGGACTCGTGGCGCTCGGTGCCGAGCACGTAGAGGCCGCCGACCTCGCGGACCTTCTCGGCCTCTTCCTCCACCTCGGCCTTGATCTTCTCGACGACGTCGTCCCAGGCCGCCTCGTAGTCCTCGGGCGTCTCAACCGGGTCCAGGCCGCGCTCGCGCAGCCGGACGTCGGCCAGGAAGTCCACGTTGCCGCCGAGCACGATGTCGGTGCCACGGCCGGCCATATTGGTGGCCACCGTGATCGCCTTGAGCCGGCCGGCCTCGGCGATGATGTTGGCCTCCTGCTCGTGGTACTTCGCGTTCAGCACGTTGTGCGGGATCTTGCGCTTGGTGAACTGCCGCGACAGGTACTCCGAGCGCTCCACGCTGGTGGTGCCGATCAGCACCGGCTGACCCTTCTCGTACCGCTCGGCCACATCGTCGACGACGGCGATGAACTTGGCTTCCTCGGTCTTGTAGATCAGGTCGGACTGGTCGGCGCGGATCATGTCCCGGTTGGTGGGGATCGGCACGACGCCGAGCTTGTAGATCTCGTGCAGCTCGGAGGCCTCGGTCTCCGCGGTGCCGGTCATGCCGGAGAGCTTGTCGTAGAGCCGGAAGTAGTTCTGCAGCGTGATGGTGGCCAGGGTCTGGTTCTCGGCCTTGATCTCGACGCGCTCCTTGGCCTCGATGGCCTGGTGCATGCCCTCGTTGTAGCGTCGGCCGACCAGCACGCGGCCGGTGAACTCGTCGACGATGACGACCTCGCCGTTGCGGACGATGTAGTCCTTGTCCCGCAGGAAGAGCTCCTTGGCCTTCAGCGAGTTGTTCAGGTAGCTGACCAGCGGCGAGTTGGCGGCCTCGTACAGGTTCTCGATGCCGAGCTGGTCCTCGACGAACTCCACCCCGAGTTCGTGCACGCCGACGGTGCGCTTGCGCAGGTCCACCTCGTAGTGGACGTCCTTCTCCATCAGCGGCGCGATGCGGGCGAACTCGGAGTACCAGTGCGAGCTGCCGTCGGCCGGGCCGGAGATGATCAGCGGGGTGCGGGCCTCGTCGATCAGGATGGAGTCGACCTCGTCGACGACGGCGAAGTTGTGGCCGCGCTGCACCATCTCCTCGACCGAGTGCGCCATATTGTCGCGCAGGTAGTCGAAGCCGAACTCGTTGTTGGTGCCGTAGGTGATGTCGGCGGCGTAGGCGGCGCGACGCTCGTCGGGCGTCAGTCCGCTCAAGATCACCCCGACGTCCAGGCCGAGGAAGCGGTGCACGCGGCCCATCCACTCGGCGTCGCGTTTTGCCAGGTAGTCGTTGACGGTGACGACGTGCACGCCCTTGCCGGAGATGGCGTTGAGGTAGGCGGGCAGCACACAGGTCAGGGTCTTGCCCTCACCGGTCTTCATCTCGGCGACGTTGCCGAAGTGCAGCGCCGCGCCGCCCATCAGCTGCACCTGGAACGGCCGCTGCAGCAGCACCCGCCAGGCCGCCTCGCGGGCCACCGCGAACGCCTCGGGCAGCAGGTCGTCGAGGCTTTCGCCCTTCTCGTGACGGGCGCGGAACTCGTCGGTCTTGGCCCGCAGCTCCTCGTCGCTGAGCTTCTCCACGTCGTCGGCCAGTGAGTCGACGTAGTCCGCGACCCCCTTGAGCCGCTTGACCATGCGGCCTTCCCCGACTCGCAGAAGTTTCGACAGCACTGACACAGATATCCCCTAGCGGGTCGACGCGTAATTGCGGTCCATCGTAAGTGAACCGCGTGGTTGCCCCCGACAGGCAGTGTCGATGGCGCCGGGCCCAGATGCAAGCGACCCGGCCGGATTGGCTCCGGCCGGGTCGGCGTGCTGGCTGTGCGGGTGTGTCAGACGAGCCGGATGATCCCGTAGTCGAAGGCGTGCCGGCGGTAGACGACCGACGGCTTGTCGCTTTCCTTGTCGTGGAACAGGAAGAAGTCGTGGCCGACGAGTTCCATCTCGTAGAGCGCGTCGTCGACGGTCATCGGCTTGCTCGGGTGCTCCTTGACGCGGACGATGTGGCCGGGCTCGGCGACGTCGTCGTAGGCCTCGACGGCGTCGATGAACTCCGGGGTCGCGGCGTTCGGCTCGAACAGCGGCGCGATCGCGGCGGCCTCGTGCAGGGCGATCGGGGTCTTCTCGCCGTAGTGAATGGTGCGGCGGTCCTTGCCGCGGCGCAGCCGCTTCTCCAGCTTGGTGACGGCGAGCTCCAGGGCGGCGTAGAAGTTCTCGCCCTTGCCCTCACCGCGGACCACCGGGCCGCGGCCGCGGGCGGTGATGTCGACGTGCTGGCTGCTCTTGCGCTGGCGGCGGTTGGGTTCGTGGTGCAACTCGACATCGAACAGGTAGATGGAGTCGTCGAACTTGGCCAGCCGGGCCAACCTGTCGGAGACATGCACACGGAAGTGCTCGGGCACCTCGACGTTGCGTCCCTTGACCACCACTTCGGCGTCCACGGCCTGGCCAGCATCAACTTGGCTTGACGTCATCGTCTACTCGTTTCTCTTTTGCGTCGCGCGCAGTGCGCATTTGGTCTCACATGATCTGACACTTGAGCGGGGAGTCTACGTCTTCTCAACACCCGCGGAGAGCAGGTGGACGCATCACCTCCTGCCGATTCCGGCTTGTCCGACTGTGTCGATCGGTATGCCCCGACCGTAGCCCGATTCAACCGTGAGTTTCCACCTCTTTCACGCACCAGTTACCTGATCTTTAGGCCCGAGTTTCATGGACTGCGGTCACTTGGGCCGGGCGTGTCCGGGGGTCGGGTTTCCTGCGGGGCTCGGGGTTTCGGCGGGGCTCGGGTGTCCGGCGGGCTCCGGGTTTCGGGGGGGCTCCGGGTTTCCGGCGGGCTCCGGGTTTCGGGGCCGGCGCCATCGAGTGAGAATCCAGGGACGCCTTTGAGACATGACGGCGGGGCGGCCCATCGACTGAGACCTCAGGGAGGCGTTTGAGAAATCAGGGATGCGAGTGAGAGCTCCGGGCGGCCGTTCCCCGTCGAATGGAACGTGGTGGCGACCGCAGGACGCAAAACCGCCCAGGTGTTCCACGCGACGGAGAACCGGAACCGTGGCGTCTCACTGACCTACCTCATGTCTCAAATGCATCCCAGAGATCTCAATCGATGACGGCCCCGCCACCAGTTCTCACTCGCCTGCCTGAATTCTCGGTCGATGCGTCGGCGCGGGAAAGTCGGCGCGGGAAGAACGGCGTCCATACGGCCCGGGTCACGCGTACGCCAGGGTCAGCACCGCGACGACCTGGACTCCGGCGGCGGCCAGCACCCGGACCGACTCGGCGGCCGTCGCGCCGGTGGTGACGATGTCGTCGACCAGGAGCACCTCCTCCGGCGGCGGGCGGCGGATCAGCCGAATGCGACCGGACAGGTTTCGTTCCCGAGCGCCGGCGCTCAGGCCGACGGAGTCACGCACCCGCGCCGCGGTGCGCAGGGCGGGCACGACGACGACGCCCGGCGCGGCGCCGACGGCCGCTCGGGCCAGCAGCGTGACGGGGTCTCCGCCGCGGCGACGGGCCGACAGCCAACGCGTCGGCGCCGGCACGACCGTCAACGGCAACTCGAGCACGCCCCAGCACAGCAACCGGTCGATCCCGTCGGCCAGCGCCGTGGACAGCGGGGCCCGCAGATCGCGGCGGCCGTGCTCTTTCATCGCGACGACGGCCGTTCGGCGGGCGCCGGCGTGCCTGCCGAGGGCGAACACCGGGACTCCGGGGTCGACCCGCGGCGTGATGAGAAGCGGTTCGTCGGCGCCGACGCGCAGAGCTGTCGCGCAGGCCTCGCACCAGCGCGTTCCCGGCGCCGCGCAGCCGCCGCACTCGGTCGGCAGCACCAGGTCCAGCAGCGCGTCGAACATCTGAGGAGTCTGCGCGCCGGGCCGCGGTGGCGCAGTTCAGCCTCGACGAGGCTGGGGATGCCTCCACGCGGGTCGATCCGCGAGGCTGAGCCCGCCACGACTCAGCGGGTGTCCTCGCGGTCGAGCCCGCCACGCTAATCAGCCGGGTAGGACCGGGATGGCGCCCTCGATCATCAGCGAGGGCACCTCGGTCCAGACCTGCTCGCCGTTGTCGGCGGTGGAGCCCGACAGCGCGAGGATGCCACGGCGATCGGCGACGTAGACCGTCGACGGGTTCGCCGCCACCACGGTCACCGGCATGTTCAGCCCGGCGGCCGGCGCGTCGGAATTCACCCCGTCGATATTGACGTAGGAGACCGGATGCTCGGCGGTGGTGCGGGTGACGACGATGTCGTCGCCGGTGCGCCAGGACAGCGACACCACAGAATCGCCCAGCCCGAAGCCGAGGCGTCGCGGCCGGACCAGCGCCATCTCGCCGCCGGGGGCCTCCCCGACGCCGGCCAGCACCACCTGGCCGTCGATCACCATCGCCGCCCGGGTGCTGTCGCGGGACAGTTGCAGTTCGGTGATCGCGCCGGGGAACCGTCCGCGCACCGCGGTGATGTCGACGGGCACCCGGGCCGGCTGGCCGGAGGCGGCCTCGGCCACCACCCGGACCACATTGTTGCCGTCGATGACGACCCAGACGGAGTTGTCCAGCGCCCAGGTCGGCCGGCTGATGGTGCGGCCGTCGGCGCCTTGGACGCCGTCGCTGCCGTCGGCGCCGATCCACAGCTGGGAGGCCTGATCCGGCGCGCCCTCGCGCTGCACGACGACCGACGCGATGGAGTGCCCGTCCCACGACAGCGCCGCCGCGCGCTGGTCCGGCCTGCCGCCGAAGGCGCCGGGCACCGGCGCGGTCTGCTGCCCGTTGAGCGACACCAGGGATCCGCCGACCAGCGCGTAGAGGCCGGCGGCCGCCCCTTCGGCCGCGCCCGGATCGGTCGCGGCCACATCGGTGGTGGCCCAGCCCTCGGCGAACCGGTCGTCCAGCGGGGCGCCGTCGGAGTTGATCACGTACGGCCCGCGGATGTCGGCGCGCGACAGCGTCCAGATGATCTGGGCGGCCAACAACGATCGGCTGGCCGGGTCGGTGGTGTCCAGGCCCTCCAGTTCGACGCGGGCGCCGCCGTAGCCCTTGCCGACGCCGGCGGTCCCGCCGTCGGCGCGGGTCACCGGGCCGCGCAGCCGCACCGGCGCCCCGGCCAGATTGCGCACACTGCGCTCGATCTCCGGGCGCGGGCCAGCGATCAGTTTGCTGACCAGTTCGGTGGCCAGCTGATCCGGTTCGGACACCGCGAGATAGCGCGGGTCGGGCACCGTGGTCTTGCCGGTGGGGTCGACGAAGTACAGCGTGTAGCGCTTGTAGGTCTGCTGGAACTGCTGCCAGTCCAGGAACACCCCGTTGGGCAGCTTGTCGATCCGCCAGCCCTCGGAGGTCTTCACCAGTTCGATTGCGCCCGGGTCGGGCAGCTCGCCCTCCCCCGTCTCGAAAACACCCATGTCCGAAAGGGATCCGAGGATGTCGGCCTGCATCCGGACGGAAACCTTTTCCGCGCTTCGGGTTTCGACGAAGACCACCTTGTCGACCAGCACCGCGCTGCCGGCATCGTCCCAGGAATGCGAGGCGTTCTCGGTGAGGAACTGCCGCGCCGCCAGGTGCCGGTTCGCGGGATCCGCTGTGGCCTTGAGGAATTCGCGCAGCAGCTGATCGGAGTCCATCGCCGGCGTCGGCTTCGGCAGGGTGCGCGGCTCCGGGGTCTGCACGGTGCCGACGGCTTGCGGCGCGGAGGTGCTGGGCACCCCCGCACAGCCGGTGAGCGCGAGCGCCGCCGCCAGCAGCAGCGGCGCCAAGCGGGTCATCGACTGTCTCCGGCCTGCTCCAGCGCCCGCTGGGAGGCCTGCTCCAGCGCCCGCTGGCCGCGCTCACCGCCGGGCGGTTTGAGCGGCAGCGGCGAGGTGGTCACCTTGTGCCCGCGCACCAGCGGCAGGGTCAGCCGGAAGCAGGCGCCGTTTCCGGGTTCGCCCCAGGCCTCCAACCGGCCCTGGTGCAGCCGGGCGTCCTCGATGCTGATCGCCAGCCCCAGCCCGGTGCCGCCGGAGCGGCGCACCCGGGACGGGTCCGAGCGCCAGAACCGGCTGAACACCAGCTTCTCCTCGCCGGGCCGCAGCCCCACCCCGAAATCGCGGACGGTCACCGCGGCGGTGTCCTCGTCGGCGGCCATCCGGATCAGCACCGGCTTGTGCTCGGCGTGGTCGATGGCGTTGGCGATCAGGTTGCGCAGGATGCGCTCCACCCGGCGGGCGTCGACCTCGGCGGTCACCTCGTAGTCGGGCATGTCGACGTTGAGCTCCACCTGCGCGTCGGCGGCCAGGTGCCCGACGTTCTCCAGCGCGCTGTTGACCGTCGCGCGCAGATCCATCGACTCCACCGAGAGTTCGGCGACACCGGCGTCGTGCCGGGAGATCTCCAGCAGGTCGGCCAGCAGCGATTCGAACCGGTCCAGCTCGGCGACCATCAGCTCGGCCGAGCGGCGCAGCGCCGGGTCGAGGTCCTCGCCGTGGTCGTGGATCAGGTCGGCGGCCATCCGCACCGTGGTCAGCGGGGTGCGCAACTCGTGGCTGACGTCGGAGGTGAACCGGCGCTGCAGGTTGCCGAACTCTTCGAGCTGGGTGATCTGGCGGCTCAAACTCTCCGCCATATCGTTGAACGACACCGCAAGCCGGGCCATGTCGTCCTCACCGCGAACCGGCATCCGCTCGGACAGGTAGCCCTCGGCGAAGCGTTCGGCGGTGCGGGCGGCGGCGCGCACCGGCAGCACCACCTGCCGAGAGACCAGCAGCGCGATACCGGCCAGCAGCAGCAACAGCACCACCCCGCCGGTGGCCATGGTGCCGCGGACCAGCGCGATGGTGTTCTCCTCGCTGGTCAGCGGGAAGATCAGGTACAGCTCCAGGTTCGGCACCCGGGACACCGCCGGGGTGCCGACCACCAGCACCCGGCCGGAGAACGACTCGGTGTGCACGGTGGCGTACTGGTAGGCGACCTGGCCGGCCTTGACGAATTCGCGCAGCGCGGGCGGGATCTCGTCGACCGGTCCGGCGGCGGTCGCCGCGCGGGGCCCGTCGCCGGGCACCACCAGCACCGCGTCGTAGGCCCCGGCCAGCCGGGCGCCGGAGGCCGGTTCGGTCTTGGACATCAGGGTGTTGCGCGCCAACTGCAGGCTGGAGTCCAGCGAGCGGGCTTCCTCGCCGCCGACGATGGCGCCGACGGATCCGCGGGCCCGCTCCACCTCCTGGGTCGCGGCGCGCACCTTGACGTCCAGGATCCGGTCGGTGATCTGGCTGGTCAGCACGAATCCGAGCACCAGCAGCACGGCCAGCGACAAGCCGAGGGTGAGCACCACGACGCGCAGCTGCAGGGAGCGTCGCCACAGCACGCCCAGCGCGCGACCGAGCGCCTTCAGGGCGCGGATCAGCGGGTCGGCCGGCCCCCAGCTGCCCTGGATCCGACGCTTAGAGCGCCACACGCGTCGACCCGGTGGACATGATTGTCAGCTCCCGCATGTTTACGGAGGGCCGGCCTTGTAGCCGACGCCGCGGACCGTCAGAACCACCTGTGGGTTCTCCGGGTCCTTCTCCACTTTGGCGCGCAAACGCTGAACGTGCACGTTGACCAGTCGGGTGTCGGCCGGATGGCGGTAGCCCCACACCTGTTCCAGCAGCACCTCGCGGGTGAACACCTGGCGCGGCTTGCGCGCCAGCGCCACCAGCAGGTCGAACTCCAGCGGGGTCAGGCCGATCTGCTCACCGTCGCGGCTGACCTTGTGCGCCGGCACATCGATGTCGATGTCGGCGATGGACAGCATCTCGGCGGGCTCGTCGTCGTTGCGGCGCAGCCGGGCCCGCACCCGGGCGACGAGTTCCTTCGGCTTGAACGGCTTCATGACGTAGTCGTCGGCGCCGGACTCCAGGCCCAGCACCACGTCGACGGTGTCGGTCTTGGCGGTCAGCATGACGATCGGGACGCCGGAGTCGGCGCGGATCGCGCGGCACACGTCGATGCCGTTCATGCCGGGCAGCATCAGGTCCAGCAGCACCAGGTCGGGGCGCAGATCGCGGACCGCGGCCAGCGCCTGGCTGCCGTCGCCGATGACCGCGGTGTCGAATCCCTCCGCGCGAAGCACGATGGTGAGCATCTCGGCCAGTGCAGCGTCGTCGTCGACGACAAGGATCCGTTGCCTCATGGGTCCCATGGTGTCACCAGATCGCAATAAAACCCGGGTGCCACACGCGGTCGGCGGTGAGAAATTATCGGCTGTCCGGGCTCGCGAGCAGGTCGGCGGCGACCTCGGCGGGCGGCGTGGTCGGACCGAGCAGCCGCCAGGGCCCCATCCAGTTCGCCGCGGCGAGTTCGGCGTAGACCGCGCCGGTGCGCTGCTGCAGGCCCGCGTCGCGCTCGTAGCGGTCCCGGGTTCGGTCCGATTCGCTGGCTTCGCGGTGCGCGGCGCGCGCGGCGGCCAGCTCGGACGGCACCGCCAGCAGCAGCTGACGGTCCGGCTTCGGCAGGCCGAGCCGGCCGAACTCCAGGTCGGCGATCCAGCGCACCACGTCGCCGTCGGCGCCCTGCCCGAGCCGCGCGGCGCTGTAGGCCGCGTTGGAGGCGACGTAGCGGTCCAGAATGATCACGTCGTGCTCGGCGCGCAGCGCGGCGATCTCACCGGCAGCCGCGGCCCGGTCCAGTGCGAACAGCATCGCCATCGCGTACGCCGAATCGGCCAGCTCGGGGTGCTCGCCGTGCAGCGCGCCGGCCGCCAGATCCGCCGTCGCCGACACCTGGTAGCGGGGAAACGCCAGTGTGGCAACGGTTTTGCCGGCCGCGTTCAGCGCGGCGCGCATCCCCTCGGTGAGGGTGCGTTTGCCCGCCCCGTCCAGGCCTTCGATGACGATCAGCACGACGGGAAGCCTAGCGTCCGGCCGTCGGCGCTCAGCGCTTCCAGCCGGTGATGCGCAGATAGGGGTCGGCTCTCGGATCTTTCTTCCCCATCACCGCATCCTATGGCCGCTACGACGAGGGGCGGCGCGGGAATTTCCCGGCCGCCCCTCGTCGTGCGCGTATGGCTAGTACCGGTAGTGATCCGGCTTGTAGGGGCCCTCGACGTCGACGCCGATGTACTCGGCCTGATCCTTGCTGAGCTTGGTCAGCTTCGCGCCGAGCGCCTCGACGTGGATGCGGGCGACCTTCTCGTCGAGGTGCTTGGGCAACCGGTAGACGGCGTTGTCGTACTGCTCGTTCTTGGTCCACAGTTCGATCTGGGCGATCACCTGGTTGGCGAAGCTGTTGCTCATCACGAACGACGGGTGCCCGGTGGCGTTGCCGAGGTTCAGCAGCCGGCCCTCGGAGAGCACGATGATCGAGCGGCCGGTGTCGAACACCCACTCGTCGACCTGCGGCTTGATATTGATCCGGGTGGCGCCGCTGGCCTCCAGGGCGGCCATGTCGATCTCGTTGTCGAAGTGGCCGATGTTGCCCAGGATGGCCTTGTCCTTCATCGCCTTCATGTGATCGAGGGTGATGATGTCCTTGTTGCCGGTGGCGGTGATGACGATGTCGGCCGAGCCGATGGCGTCCTCCACGGTCACCACGTCGAAGCCCTCCATCAGCGCCTGCAGCGCGTTGATCGGGTCGATCTCGGTGACCGCGACGCGGGCGCCCTGGCCCTTGAGCGACTCCGCGCAGCCCTTGCCGACGTCGCCGTAGCCGCAGATCAGCACCTGCTTGCCGCCCATCAGCACGTCGGTGCCGCGGTTGATGCCGTCGATCAGCGAATGCCGGGTGCCGTACTTGTTGTCGAACTTGCTCTTGGTGACCGAGTCGTTGACGTTGATCGCCGGGAACGGCAGCTCGCCGGCGGCTTCGAACTGGTAGAGCCGCAGCACGCCGGTGGTGGTCTCCTCGGTGACGCCCTGGACCGCTTCGGCGATCTGGGTCCACTTGCTCTTGTCGGTCTCGAAGCGCTCACGCAGCAGGTTCAGGAACACCTTGTACTCGGCGGAGTCGCCGTCCTCGGCCGGCGGCACCACGCCGGCGGCCGCGAACTGCGCGCCGCGCAGCACCAGCATGGTGGCGTCGCCGCCGTCGTCGAGGATCATGTTGGCCGGCTCGTTCGGCCAGGTCAGCATCTGCTCGGCGCACCACCAGTATTCCTCCAGCGTCTCGCCCTTCCAGGCGAAGACCGGGGTGCCCTGCGGCTCCTCGGGGGTGCCGTAGGGGCCGACGACGACCGCGGCGGCGGCGTGGTCCTGGGTGGAGAAGATGTTGCACGACGCCCAGCGCACCTCGGCGCCGAGCGCGACCAGCGTCTCGATGAGCACCGCGGTCTGCACAGTCATGTGCAGCGAGCCGGAGATCCGCGCGCCCTGCAGCGGCGCGACGTCGGCGTACTCACGACGCAGAGACATCAGACCCGGCATCTCGTGCTCGGCCAGCCGGATCTCCTTGCGGCCGAACTCAGCCTCGGACAGGTCGGCGACCTTGTAGTCGATGCCGTTGCGGGTGTCGGCGGTCAGCGTCATACATGCCACTTTCTAGAGATTGCGTTCGTCAGGGAGCCTCGCTACACAGTAGACCGACTTCGCGGGGCGCCGACGGCCCGCCTCAGTCCGCCCGGGCCACGCGCTCGATGAAGGGCGCCATCAGCCGCGCCAGGTCGGCGGCGACGTCGTGGTCGGCCTCCGGCGGCATGGAGACGTAGCTGATCGCCAGCCGGACGATGGCGCGCGCGAGCAGGCCGGCGTCGGCCGGTCCCAGTGGAACCCAGCTGGCCAGGAAGGCTTGGGTGAGCCGGGCCGAGCAGTGCGTGATGATCGGCGCGCTGTCGGTGGTGATGATCTGCAGCAGGTCGGGTTTGGCGGCGCCGGTCAACAGCGAGATGACCAGCGGGTCGGCCGCCGACTCGGTGAAGAAGGCGGTGAACGCCTCCAGAAAAGCGTCATAGGGCGCGTCGGCGTTGGCCGCGACGGCGGATTCGACGGCGTCGACGAGGCGGTCGGCCAGGCGCAGCGCGTAGCCCTGAGCCAGGCCCTGGCGGGAGCCGAACTCGTTGTAGATGCTCTGCCGGCTGATACCGGCGGCCTTCGCGACGTCGGAGAGGGTGATCGCCGACCAGTCCCGCTCCAGCAGCAACTCGTGCATGGCGTCAAGAACGAGGTCACGCAGCAGCCCGCGGGAGGCTGCTGCGTAACCGATTCCGACCGGCCGGGGGGCCAATGTCAGCCGACCTGCACCATGTCGAAGTCCGCCTTCGCCGCGCCGCAGTCCGGGCAGCTCCAATCGTCGGGGATATCGGCCCACCGGGTGCCGGGGGCGATGTCCTCGTCGGGCCAGCCTTCGGCCTCGTTGTACTCGAACCCGCACACCTGGCAGCGGAAGATCTTGTAGGCCTCGCTCATCACACGTCTCCGTTTCTGAATCTCGCCGCTACCGGACCGGCTCGAAGTCGATCTTTTCCCGGACACCGCAGTCCGGGCAGCACCAGTTGTCGGGAATGTCGGCCCAGGCGGTGCCGGCGGGGAACCCTTCGGCCGGCGCGCCCACGGCCTGATCGTAGACGTAACGGCAGATCGGGCAGCGGTGCTTTGCCACAGTGTCGAGCAGGTTCACCGGGGGTGCGGCCTGGGGCTCGACATCGGGCACCGGGGTGGCCTCGGGCGCCGGGGTGGCCTCGGGCGCCGGGGTGGCCTCGGGCGCCGACGCGCCGTAGCGGGCCAGGATCTTCTCCCGCTTGCTCGGCTGGATATTGGCCAGCGTGATGTCGCCGTCGTAATGCTCGAGCACCCGGTGGTCCATCAGCCGTCGCCACAGCGGCGGGAAGTAGGTCAGCCCGATCAGGCTGGCGTAGCCGGTCGGCAGGTTCGGCGCGCCGTCCATGCTGCGCAGCGTCTGGTAGCGCCGGGTGGGGTTGGCGTGGTGATCACTGTGTCGCTGCAGGTGATAGAGGAACAGGTTGGTCACGATGTGATCGGAGTTCCAGCTGTGCTGCGGGGTGCAGCGCTCGTACCGGCCGCTGGGGGTCTTCTGGCGCAGCAGCCCATAGTGCTCCAGGTAGTTCACCGACTCCAGCAGGCAGAACCCGTACACTGCCGAGATCAGCAGGTAGGGCCACAGCGAGGCGCCGAAGATCGCGAAAAGCGCGCCCCACAGCAGCAGCGACATGGCCCAGGCGTTGAGCACGTCGTTGCTGGGATGGAACACCGGCTTGCCGGCGCGCTTGAGCCGGTCGGCCTCCAACCGCCAGCCCGAGCGCAGGCTGCCGAACACGGTGCGCGGCAGGAAGCTCCAGAACGACTCGCCGAAACGCGACGACGCCGGGTCTTCCGGGGTGGCGACCCGCACGTGGTGGCCGCGGTTGTGCTCGATGTAAAAGTGCCCGTAGCAGGTCTGGGCCAGCGCGATCTTGGACAGCCAGCGTTCGGCGTCCTCCTTCTTGTGGCCGAGTTCGTGGGCGGTGTTGATCGCCACCCCGCCGGCCACGCCGACGGACAGCGCGATGCCGATCTTGCCCCACCAGCTCAGTGGGCCGTCGAATCCGAGCCAGCTCAGGTCGGAGGCGGTGAACAGGTACGCGCCGAGCACGACGGTCAGGTACTGGAACGGCAGGTAGAGGTAAATGCACTTGCGGTAGTAGGTGTCCGCCTCCAGAGCGGCCATCAGCTCCTCGGGCGGGTTCTGCCCGTCGGGCCCGTAGCGCAGGTCCAGCAGCGGCAGCAGCACGTAGAGCAGGATCGGCCCGATCCACAGCGGGACCTGGGCGGCGGCGTGCCAGCCGAACTGGTTGAGGGCCCAGATCAGCGGCAGCATCACGAACATCGCGGTCGCCGGGATCAGGCCCATCAGCCAGAGCCGGCGCTTCTTGTCGCGCCACTGGGCGTCGGGCTGGGTGGTGTCCGTTTCGAGTGAAGTCATCAGTCCTCCAGGTGAACCAGGTCACTGCTTTCACTTGACTATAAGTGGCAATCTGTCTTCTGTCTAGACAATTACTAGTTGTTTGTAAAGTTCTTCCGGGTGCGGGCTGTGGATGACGGCAGGGCCTGTGGATGACGGACCGAGGCTGACCGCCCCGCGGCGCCAAGGTCACCGTCATGGAGCGAGTGTTCATTGGCAGCGAGGCGCTGGCGGCCGGGCGAATCACCCGGCACGACCTACGCCACCACTGCGTCCGCGTGCTGCCGGGCGTCTATGCGAGCAAGACGATCACCCTCACCATCGAAGACCGTGCGATCGCCACCTGGCTCTGGTCTCGGCGGCGCGGGGTGATCACCGGGTTGGCGGCCGCCGCCCTGTTGGGGGCGCGCTGGGTTGACGACGACATCCCCGTCGACCTGAACTTCGACAACAACAAGGCGCCACCCGGCGTGCGGGTTCATCGAGACCTGTTGCTGTCACACGAAACTCAGTCGGTGGGCGGCCTGACGGTGACCTCCGCCGCGCGGACCGCCCTGGACCTCGCGCGCAGTGGAACCGTCCGGGAGGCCGTCGCGCGGTTGGACGCGCTGGCGCGCGCGACGCGGGTCACGGCGGACGAGGTGTCAGAACTCGCACGGTCGCACCCCAATCTGCGCGGCGTGCGACGGGTCGCCGAAGCCCTCGATCTGATGGATCCCGGCGCGGAGTCGCACCCGGAGTCCTGGCTGCGGTTGCTGTACATCGAGGCCGGCTTCCCGCGGCCGCAGACGCAGATCCCGGTGCCGCGTCAGGACGTCGACGGCAACTTCTACCTCGACATGGGATGGGACGACGTGATGGTGGCCTCCGAGTACGAGGGCGACGACCATCGCCTGGATCCGGTCACGGCCCGCGAAGACATCACCCGCCTGGAGTACATCCAGTCGCAGGGCTGGACGGTGATCCGCGTCGTCGCGAAGATGCCGCGCACCGAGATTCTCCGGCGGATCCGGCTGGTTTGGCCGGCGAGGGCGCGCTGACTGGCTGGCGCCGCGTCGCTGGTCGCACGTCGCGGAACTGCCATCGACTGAGCTTGCGGTTCCGTTCCCGGGACGCCTCGTAGGCGTGAAAATGGGGTTGGGTCGCCTGCCGACGCCGCTTCTTTCTTGGGGTGGTTGATCCCGTGACTGAGCTTGGGCGCCGGGGCCCGACCTGGAAGGGTCACGCATTGTTGCTTTGAGCACGCCGGTCAGATTTTCGGTTTCCCTTGACCGAGGCCCCCAGGCGGCCCGCGTAGCGGTGTCGTCGATTGGGTGGGAGGTCAACCAGGATGAGGCGTAAACAGTTTCCGTCATCGGCGCCGGAGGAGATCCCCGACGCTGATTTCGAGTTGGTGTGTCAACGGGTCGCCGCTATCGATGTCGCGAAGGCGTTCGGGAAGGTGTGCGTGCGGACTCCGGGGCCAACGCGGCGGGTCAGCAAGGTCTGGGACGTCGAAGCCACCTGCGGCGCGGTCACGGAGTTGGGCGAAACGTTGGCCACCTCGGGGGTCGAGAAGGTCACGATCGAGTCCACTTCGGACTATTGGCGGATCTGGTACTACCTGCTGGAGGCGGCGGGGTTGTCGGTGCAGTTGGTCAATGCCCGTGACGTCAAGAATGTCCCGGGGCGGCCGAAGACCGACAAACTCGACGCGGTGTGGCTGGCCAAGCTCACCGAAAAGGGTTTGCTGCGGCCCAGTTTCGTGCCACCGGCCCCGATCCGGGAACTGCGTGACTACACCCGCCTACGGGTGGATCTGACCCGGGAACGCACCCGGTATTGGCAACGGTTGGAAAAACTGCTCGAAGACGCGGCGATCAAAGTCTCCACGGTGGCCTCCAAACTGAGCACCGTCTCGGCGCGGGAGATGGTCGAGGCGTTGATCGCCGGGGAACGCGACCCGGCCAGGCTGGCTGACCTGGCCCGCGGCCGGATGAGAATGAAACGTGCGGAGCTGATCAAGGCCCTCGATGGGCGTTTTGACGACCACCACGGGGAACTGGCCCGGATGCTGCTCGGCCAGATCGACGCGCTCAACGCGGCGATCGCGACGCTGAGCACCCGTATCGAGGACCTGATCACCGCCATCGACCCCGGCCCGGGCCCTGATGGCCCCGGCGGGTCATCGGAGCCCGGCGGTCACGACGGGTCCCCGGCCGGCGGGGACTGGATGCCAGCAGTTGAGCGTCTCGCCGAAATCCCGGGGATCAGCACCACCAGCGCGCAGATCATCCTCGCCGAGATCGGGATGGACATGACACAGTTCCCCACCGCCGCGCACCTGGTCTCCTGGGCCAAACTGTGCCCGCGGGCCATCTCCTCGGGGCCGGTGACCCGCACCGGCCGCACCGGCAAGGGCAATCCCTACCTCAAAGGGGCCCTCGGTGAAGCCGCCGCCGCAGCAGCCAAGACCGACACGTTCCTCGGCGAGCGGTACCGCCGCCTGGTCAAACGCCGCGGCAAACTCAAATCGCAGGTCGCGGTCGCCCGCTCCATCCTCGTCGTCATCTGGAATCTCCTGTCAGACCCCACAGCCCGATTCCACGACCTCGGATCCGACTACCACACCAACCAGATCAGCACCGAACGACGAATCCGCAACCACGTCGCCCAACTGAGCGCCATGGGCTTCCACGTCACCATCGAACCCGCCGCCTGACGACTACGCCAAAGAACAAACCCGGCTCCGCCGGGTGCCTTCGGCCTGCCCACTCACCCTGGGCTATTTTCCGGTCAGAACCCAGGTAGGTCAGTGAGACATCTGGGCGACGGCTCCATCGACTGAGGAACCAGGGCGCTTAGTGAGACCTCAGGGCGCTTGGTGAGACACCAGGGCGGCCCGATTCATCGAGTGAGAATCTAGGGACCCGTTGTGCGAGTACACGTGTGCGACATTTCTCATTCGATGAAAATCGCATCCCAGGTTTCTCACCAAGCACCCTGGCGTCTCACCAAGCACCCTGGCGTCTCACTGGATGACCGGACCGCCAACATTTCTCACTAGCCGCCCAGGTTTCTCGCTGGATGGCGGAGCCGCAACCAGGCAGCCGGAACGTCGCCCGCTACCGGACGCGCTCGGCGACCGCGAGCCGGGAATGACGTCGGCCGTAGAGTAGGTACACGACCACGCCGAGCACCATCCAGATGATGAAACGGATCCAGGTCACCGCGGTGAGGTTCAGCATCAGCCAGAGGCAGGCGATGATCGACGCGATCGGCAGCCACGGCGACAGCGGCACCCGGAATCCGCGCTTGAGGTCGGGGCGGGTCTTGCGCAGCACCAGCACCCCGGCGGACACCAGCACGAACGCGAAGAGCGTGCCGACGTTCACCATCTCCTCGAGCTTCTCCATCGGCAGGATCATCCCGGCGAGGATGATCAGGCCGGCGATCATCACGGTGATCCGCACCGGGGTGCCGCGGGAACTGGTCTTGGCCAGTGGCCGCGGCAGCAGACCGTCGCGCGCCATCGCGAACAGCACGCGGGTCTGGCCGAGGACCATCACCATCACCACCGTGGTCAGGCCGGCCAGCGCGCCGACCGAGATCAGCACGGCCGCCCAGTCGATGCCGTTGGCTGAGAACGCGGTGGCCAGGTTCGCCCGGGTGCCGTCGGGGGCGGTTTTCAGCTCGGTGTAGGACACCATGCCCGAGACCACGATGGACACCGCCACGTAAAGGACGGTGACGATGCCGAGCGTGGCCAGGATGCCCTTGGCGACGTCGCGCTGCGGGTCCTTGGTCTCTTCCGCCGTGGTGGCCACGACGTCGAAGCCGATGAAGGCGAAGAACACGATCGACGCGCCGGCCAGCACGCCGAACAGGCCGTAGTGGCTGGTGGTCGCGCCGGTCAGCAGGGAGAACAGGGACTGGTCGGCGCCGGTTCCGGCGGCCTCGCCGGGCTCGGTGGGCGGGATGAACGGGGTGTAGTTGGCCGGGTTGATGTAGAACGCCCCCACGACCACCACGATGAGCACCACCGTGACCTTGATCGCGGTGACGATCAGCGAGAACCGGGACGACAGCCGGGTGCCGTAGCAGAGCAGCGCGGCCACCGTCGAGATGATCAGGATGGTGCCGAGGTCGATGTGCAGTGGTCCGACGTCCCAGCGCATCGGGCCGATGTCGAACCAGTAGCCGAGCACCGTCTGCAGGTACGACGACCAGCCCTGGCCGACCACCGCCGCGGCGACGGCGAACTCCAGGATCAGGTCCCAGCCGATGATCCAGGCGACGAACTCGCCGAAGGTGGCGTAGGAGAAGGTGTAGGCGCTGCCCGCGACCGGCAGGGTCGAGGCGAACTCGGCGTAGCACAGCGCGGCCAACCCGCAGGTCACCGCGGCGATCAGGAACGAGATGATGATCGCCGGGCCGGTGATGTTGCCGGCGGTGGACGCCGTGATGGTGAAAATGCCGGCGCCGACGACGACCGAGACGCCGAAGATGGTCAGGTCGACCCAGGTCAGATCCTTGCGCAGCCGGGTGCCCGGTTCGTCGGTGTCGGCGATCGACTGCTCACAGGATTTGACGCGCCAGTTCACGGCCATCCGGGCAATCTAGCGCCTCACAGAGCGGCGCCGCCGGTTACCGGGCTGATTCGCTCACAGTCCGGGTGTGACCCGGAACAGCTTCGCGGGCTCGTTGGCGCGCAACCGGACCGGGCCGTCGTCGGCCGGCGCCCACACCGACTCACCGCGGCGCAGCTCCAGCGTCGCCGACGGGCAGCGGACCTCGACGGTCCCGGCGGCGCAGACCAGAATCTGCGGGCCGTCGTGGCGCGAGGGCGCCTCGACCTCGCAGCCCAGGAACTCCCCGTCCAGATCGAACACCGACACCGCGAACTCCGGCGCGGGGCTGGGGTAGATCGACTCGCAGCCCTCACGGCGGGCCTGCGGACACAGATCGGCCGGGGTGACCGGGGCGAAGTCCAGCACCCGCAGCAGTTCGGCCACGTCGACGTGCTTGGGGGTCAGCCCCCCGCGCAGCACATTGTCGGAGTTGGCCATCACCTCCAGCCCCACCCCGCGCAGGTAGCTGTGCAGGTTGCCGGCCGGCAGCGCGATGGCCTCACCGGGCTCCAGCCGAACCCGGTTCAGCAGCAGCGCGGCCAGCACACCGGCGTCGCCGGGGTACCGCTCGCCGAGTTCCAGCAGCGTCTTGGCCTCGGGCAGGAACTCGGTGGCGCCCGAGCGCAGGTAGCCGATGGCGCCGTCGAGCACCGCCGGGACCAGCGCGTCCAGCCCCGGCTGCGGAGCGGTGATCCAGGTGGTGAACAGCGCCCGCAGCCCGTCGGCGGGCGGCTGCCCGATCAACAGCGCGATATAGGGGTCCAGGTCGGCGACGTTCAGCGCGCGCATCAGCGCCACCGACTGCTCGACGGGCCGGAACCCGGCCAGCGCCTCGAACGGGCCGAGCGCGATCAGGATCTCGGGTTTGTGGCTGCGGTCGCGGTAATTGCGCTCCGGGGACAACAAGGGGATGCCGAGCCGGTCCTCGCGTTCGAAGCCCTCGACCGCCTGGGCGCTGCTCGGATGGGCCTGCAGGGACAGCGGTTCGTCGGCGGCCAGCACCTTGACCAAGAACGGCAGCACGTCGCCGAACCGGTCCCGCACCGCGGCGCCCAGTTGCTTGTCGGGTTCGGACCGCACCAGGTCCAGCAGCGACCATTCGCCGGTGTCGGTCACCACCACCGCCGGGTCGCCGGGGTGGGCGCCGAGCCAGAGTTCGGCCTCCGGGTGTTCGGCGGGCACCTCCCGGCCGGTGAAGTCCGCGATCGCGGTGCGCGATCCCCACGCGTAGGTGCGGATCACGCCGTGCATCCGGTTCACCGGCGCTCACCGCCGAGCAGTCCGAGGTAGGCGGCGGCCATCTCCAGCCGCACCGCCAGCACCGCGAGTTGTTGCTCGACGCGGTCGGCGCCGGCCGCGGCGGGCCCGTCGGCGCCGCTGGGCACATCGGCCGAGGCCAGCAGGTCGACGTCGGCGAAGGGCGCGGTCCGGGCGGCGACGACGGCGTGCTCGGCAGCCAGGGTGGGGGTCAGCACCAGCGGGCGGCCGGGCAGCGGCCCGTCGAGTTCCTCGTCGTGGAACAGGTCGGCGACGGCGTCGCCGCCGAGGCCGTCGCGCAGCGCGGTCAAGGCGTCAGCCAGCGGCGCCGCGGCGACCACCTGACGTCCGACCCGCAGCAGCACCTCCCCGGCATGCCGGGCCAGCGCCAGGGTGGCCGCGTTGTCGCCGGCCAGCACCACCGCACGGCTCGAAATCCGTTGCGCCAGAAGCTTTGCCGCGTTGGTGAACAGTTCACGTCCGGCGCTGTTGCGCAGCGCCTCGGCGTCGAGTTCGTCGGCCAGCGCGTTGAGATCGAGGCTGTCGGGCGCGCCCACCGCGAGCCCCACCGCGGCGCCGACGGCAAGCCCGACCGCCAGGAACCGGGTCACGCCGAACGCGTCGGGCACACTCACCCGCGGGGACAGATCGGCGGCGCGGCCGGCGGCGGCTTCCCGCAGCGGGCCCGCCATCGGGGCGGCGACCACCACCCGGGCGCCGCGACGGGTTCCGGCGCCGACGGCCGACACCAGCGCCGGGTCCTCCGGGTCGTCGCCGGCGACCACCAGCAGATCCAGCGGTCCGATCCACCGCGGCGCCTCGGCGACCACCGTGATCGGCTGGGCGGCGACCGGGTTCAGCACCGCGGCCAGCATCGCCCCGGCGGACGCCGCGGGCCCGCGGCCGCACACCCAGATCAGCGACCGGGGTCGGTCGGCGCCGGCGATCGGCTCCAGCGCGCCCTCGGCGACGGCGGCGGCCACCGCGCGGACCTGCGCCCCGGCCATCGACGCGCCGCGCAGCAGACCGTCGCGGTCGGCGTCGATCAGGGCGTCGGCGTCGTCGAGATCGGGGCCGGCCCGCAATGCGCTCACGATTCCCCCGTCGGCGCCGGCAGCGCGGCGATCACCGCGGCGACCCGGTCCACAATCGCGGCGACGGCGTCGGCGTCGGCGGCTTCGGCGTTGAGCCGCAGCAGCGGTTCGGTGTTGGAGCTGCGCAGGTTGAACCAGGCGCGCTCGCCCAAGTCGACGGTCACGCCGTCGAGTTCGTCGGTGGCCACCACGGCCGGGCCGAAGTCGGCGAGCACCGCCGCGACGGCGGCCGGGGCGTCGGCGACGGTGAAGTTGATCTCGCCGGAGGCGGCATAGCGCTCGTAGTCGGCGGCCAGCTCCGACAGCGGGCGGTCCTGGCGGCCGAGTTCGGCCAGCACGTAGAGCGCGGCCAGCATCCCGGAGTCCGCGCACCAGAAGTCCCGGAAATAGTAGTGCGCGGAATGCTCGCCGCCGAAGATCGCGCCGGTCTCGGCCATCAGCGCCTTGATGTAGGAGTGCCCGACCCGGGAGCGCACCGGCTGCCCGCCGCGCTCGGCGATCAGCTCGGGCACCGCGCGGGAGGTGATCAGGTTGTGGATCACCGTCGCGCCGGGCTGCCGGGTCAACTCCCGGGCGGCGACCAGCGCCGTCACCGCCGACGGGGAGACCGCCTGGCCGCGCTCGTCGACGACGAAGCACCGGTCGGCGTCGCCGTCGAAGGCCAGGCCGAGGTCGGCGCCCTGCTCGACGACGAACCGCTGCAGGTCGACGAGGTTCTTCGGGTCCAGCGGGTTCGCCTCGTGGTTGGGGAAGCTGCCGTCGAGCTCGAAATACAGCGGGATCATGGTCAGCGACTCGATTGGGCCGAGCACCGCGGGCGCGGTGTGTCCGGCCATCCCGTTGCCGGCGTCCACGGCCACCCGCAGCGGCCGCAGGCCGGTGACGTCGACCAGGGTGCGCAGGAAGTCGCCGTAGTCGGAGAGCACGTCGGCGTCGCTGATGGCGCCGGGCGGGCCGTCGTAGCCGGGCACCCCGGCGATGACCTCTTCGCGGATGGTCGCCAGGCCGGTGTCCTGGCCGACGGGTTTGGCGCCGGCGCGGCACAGTTTGATGCCGTTGTAGGCGGCCGGGTTGTGGCTGGCGGTGAACATCGCGCCCGGGCAGTTCAGTTTGCCGGCGGCGAAGTAGAGCTGGTCGGTGGACGACAGCCCGATCCGCACGACGTCGACGCCCTGGGCCATCACGCCGTCGGCGAATGCGGCGGCCAGCGCCGGGGAGCTTTCGCGCATGTCGTAGCCGATGACGACCTGGTCGGCCTCGTCCCGGATCAGCCTCGCGAAGGCGGCGCCGACGTCGGCGACGAAGGACTCGTCGATTTGCTCGCCCACCACGCCGCGCACGTCGTAGGCCTTGATGACGCGGTTGACCGCCTCGGCGGAACGGGGCATCGGCGATCTCCTGACGGGACGTTGACGGGGTCGGTCAAGCCTAGTCGGTCAGGTCAGGTCAGCGGGATTTGCCGGTCGCTACTTCGACGGATCCGGCAGCACGCGCAGATGCCCGCGGCGACGGCCGGTCGGGGCGGGGTGGGCGGCGGGCTGGGCCAGCGCCTGGGCGGTGACCGACGCGCCGGCCGGCTCGAACCCGGCGCGCGGGGCGGCCGGGCGTTGCTGGCCCTCGCGGACCGCGTCGGCCAGCGCGACCAGATCGTCTTCATCAGGGCTTTCCGGCAGCGGACCGGCGTGCCGCACCAACTCCCAGCCTCGCGGGGCGGTGATGCGGCTGGCGTGGCCCACGCACAGGTCCCAGGAGTGCGGCTCACGGATGGTGGCCAGGGGGCCGACGACGGCGGTTGAATCCGCGTACACGAACGTCAACGTCGCCACCGCGTAATGGGGGCACCCGGGCCTGCAGCAGCGACGGGGAACATTCACGCAACTGAGGCTAGCGTGCCCATCGACCGTCTCGGCGCCGGACACGCTGCGTCGCGGCCGCTCCGATGTCCAACCGTTACGATTGCGCGGTGGCCGATCCGCGCACTTCCCGCCGCGCCCGCGCCGTCAGCCGGCATGGTCGCGAGTTCCGCGGGCCGCTGCTGCCGCCGACCGTTCCGGGCTGGCGCAGCCGGGCGGAGCGCTTCGACATGGCTGTGCTCGAGGCCTATGAGCCGATCGAGCGACGCTGGCGTCAGCGCCTGTCCGAACTGGACGTGGCCGTCGACGAGATCCCCCGCATCGCCGCGCGCGACCCGCAGAACGTGAACTTCCCGCCCGAGGTGGTGGCCGATGGGCCGATCGCGCTGGCCCGACTGATCCCGGCCGGGGTGGATGTCCGCGGCGAGGCGACCCGGGCGCGGATCGTGCTGTTCCGCCGGCCGATCGAACGGCGCGCCAAGGACACCGTGGAACTGGGCGATCTGCTGCACGAGATCCTGGTCGCCCAGGTGGCGATTCATCTTGGGGTGGAACCCTCCGTTATCGACCCCACGATCGGTGATGCCTAGTTTCGCTAGATGATCCCGCGTTTGAGGCGACGGCGCTCCCGCTCGGACAGTCCGCCCCAGATGCCGAACCGCTCGTCGTTGGCCAGGGCGTACTCCAGGCAGGCGTCCTTGACTTCGCAGCCCAGGCAGATCCGCTTGGCTTCCCGGGTCGAGCCGCCCTTCTCGGGGAAGAACGCCTCAGGGTCGGTCTGCGCGCACAGCGCGCGCTCCTGCCACTGGTTGTCCTCCGGGTCGATCTCAGCTTCCGCGTCCATCGCACTCGGCACCAGACTCAGGTGCGGCCGCGGCGGCAGCCCCGGCAACCCGAGCGGAGTCGGAACGATGTCGGCACGGGACGTGCCTGCAAACGCGCCAAGAAAATGGTCAAACGACATGTCTCCGCCTCCTCACCCTGAATAATTTGGAACTCGTTGGTCTTCCGCTATCGAGCTATGGCCGAACAGTTCGAACATTTGATCGAATCTCGGTCTGCGACACCGGAACCGGCGGTCTAAACCGGGAATGACACTGGTGTGATTAGACACGCGATAGGCGCCCAGGTCAAGTGATTCGGGGTGTTCACATAGCATTCTCCCCCGACAAACCGGCGCGTCGAAACTCTGGCGTGTCGCAAGAGTGACCAAATCGACACTTCGCATATTGCTGAAATCCACGTCACGGGTAGACATTTCGGCATATTCGCCATTCCCCGCGGCCCGTCATGTCACGGTACGGCCTCAATCCACCGCGGGCGAACCGGCAGGCACGCGGCGACGCCCCCGCGGCGCGACTCACTAGGCTGATCTCCCGTGAGGATCACCGTTCTGGTCGGCGGCGTCGGCGGCGCGCGGTTTCTGCTCGGCGTGCGCAAGCTGCTTGAGCAGACCCCCGGCCCGCATGAGCTGACCGCCATCGTCAACATCGGCGACGACGCCTGGATGCACGGGGTGCGGATCTGCCCGGATCTGGACACCTGCATGTACACCCTCGGCGGTGGCATCGACCCGGAGCGCGGCTGGGGGCACCGCGACGAGACCTGGAACGCCAAGGCGGAACTGGCCGCCTACGGCGTGCAACCGGATTGGTTCGGCCTCGGCGACCGCGACCTGGCCACCCATCTGGTGCGCAGCCAGATGCTGCGGGCCGGCTATCCGTTGTCGCAGATCACCAAGGCGCTGTGTCACCGCTGGGACCCCGGCGCCACCCTGCTGCCGGTCAGCGACGACCGCTGCGAGACACATGTGGTGATCACCGACCCGGACACCGGCGACCGGCGTGCCATCCACTTCCAGGAATGGTGGGTGCGCTACCGCGCGCAAGTCCCGACCCACAGCTTCGCGTTCGTCGGCTCAGAAAGCGCCACCGCCGGCCCCGGGGTCGCCGAGGCGCTGACCGAGGCCGACGTGGTGTTCATCGCGCCGTCGAACCCGGTGGTCAGCATCGGGGCGATCCTGGCCGTGCCCGGTGTCCGGGCCGCGTTGCGCTCCACCGCCGCCCCGGTGATCGGCTACTCCCCCATCATCGGCGGCAAACCGCTGCGCGGCATGGCCGACGCCTGCCTGGAGGTGGTGGGGGTGGAAACCAGTTCCGAGGCCGTCGGCAAGCACTACGGCGCGCGCTCGGGGACCGGGATCCTGGACGGCTGGCTGATCAGCGACGGCGACACCGCCGAGGTGCCCGGCGTCGACGTTCGCAGCATCCCGCTGTTGATGACCGATCCGGACGCGACCGCCGAAATGGTCCGCGCCGGAATCGATCTCGCCGGGCTCACACTGTGACCGGCGCCGCCGCCCGCGAGCATGGCGCGGCCGCCGCACTCGAACTGCTGCCGGTGACCGGGCTGCCGGAGTTCCGCCCCGGCGACGAGCTGGCCGGCGCCGTCGCCGCCGCGGCCCCGTGGCTGGCCGACGGAGACATCGTGGTGGTCACCTCCAAGGTGATGTCCAAGTGCGAGGGCCGCATCGTCACCGCCCCCACCGACCCAGATGAGCGGGATGCGCTGCGCCGCAAGCTGATCGACGACGAGGCGGTGCGGGTGCTGGCCCGCAAGGGCCGCACGCTGATCACCGAGAACGCCTTCGGTCTGGTTCAGGCCGCCGCCGGGGTCGACGGCTCCAATATCGAATCGGACGAATTGGCGCTGCTGCCAACCGATCCCGACGCCAGCGCGGCCGCCCTGCGAGAGGGTCTGCGGGAGCGTCTCGGCGTCGCGGTCGGGGTCGTGGTGACCGACACCATGGGACGCGCCTGGCGTCAGGGCCAGACCGACGTCGCGATCGGCTCGGCGGGGTTGTCGGTGCTGTGCAACTACTGCGGCGCGACCGACCGGCACGGAAACGACCTGTTGGTCACCGAGATCGCGGTGGCCGATGAGATCGCGGCGGCCGCCGATCTGGTCAAGGGCAAGCTCACCGGCATCCCGGTGGCGGTGCTGCGCGGGCTGGCGCTGCCCGACGATGGCAGCGTCGCGCGCGACCTGGTGCGCCCCGGCGAGGACGACCTGTTCTGGCTCGGCGCCGACGAGGCGATCGACCTGGGCCGCCGCCAAGCGCTGCTGCTGCGCCGCTCGGTGCGCCGGTTCGCCGCCGAGGACGTGCCCGCCGAGCTCATCGAGCAGGCCTGCGCCGAGGCGCTGACCGCGCCCGCCCCGCACCACACCCGGCCGGTGCGCTTCGTCTGGCTGCGCGACCGCCGGGGCGCGCTGCTGGAGGCGCTCACCCGGCGCTGGCGCGAGGATCTGCGCGGCGACGGCCGCTCCCCGGAATCCGTCGAGGCCCGGGTGGCCCGCGGCGCGATCCTGTACGACGCCCCGGAGGTGGTGATCCCGTTCCTGGTTCCCGAGGGCGCCCACGACTACCCCGAGGAGCGGCGCCGGGCCGCCGAACACACCATGTTCACGGTGGCGGTGGGCGCGGCCGTGCAGGGCCTGCTGGTGGCGCTGGCGGTGCGCGGGGTGGGCAGCTGCTGGATCGGGTCGACGATCTTCGCCCCCGACGTGGTGCGCGCCGAGCTCGACCTGCCGGCGGACTGGGAGCCGCTGGGCGCGGTGGCGATCGGTTATCCGGCGGAGCCCGACGAGCTGGCCGCGCCGCGCCCGGCCCGCGACCCGGGCGACCAGGTGATCCGGCGATGACCGACACGTTGCGCGCCTCGGTGATCGAGACCCTGGCCGACTGGGATGCCCCCGACGAGGACCGCGACGCGCTGCGCCAGGCGGTGCTGGGGTTCGTGCTGGCCCGCGAGGACGCCTGCCGGCGGGCCTGCGAACCGGGGCACATCACCGCCTCGACCGCGCTGCTCGATCACACGGGCGCCAACGTGCTGCTGACCCTGCATCCGCGGCTGGGCCGCTGGGTGCAGCTCGGCGGGCATTGCGAACCCGAGGACATCGACATCCGGGCCGCCGCGCTGCGGGAGGCCACCGAGGAATCCGGGGTCGCCGGGCTGCGCCTGCTGCCGGAGCTGGCCGCCGTGCACGTGCACGCGCTGACCTGCTCGCTCGGGCTGCCCACCCGGCACCTGGACCTGCAGTTCGTCGCCCTCGCGCCGGAGGGCGCCGTCATCGCCTGCAGCGACGAGTCGCTGGACCTGGCCTGGTGGCCGGTGGACGCGCTGCCCGCGGGAACCGACCACGCGCTGCGGCGGCTGGTGGCCGCCGCGACCCGTCAGACGTCGCTGGAGTAACGGATCCCGCAGTCCGGGAGCACCACGCCGGGCCACACCCGGGCGCCGCGCAGCAGCTCGCAGCGGGCGCCGATGTCCGCGCCGTCGCCGATCACGCCGTCGCGGATCAGCGCCCGCGGCCCGATCTGCGCGCCGTAGCCGATGATCGAACGTTCGATCACCGATCCGGCGTCGACCTTGGCGCCGTCGAAGATCACCGCGCCGTCCAGCCGCACCCCGGGGCCGATCTCCGCGCCCCGGCCGACGACGGTGCCGCCGTAGAGCAGCGCGCCCGGGGCGACCGAGGCCCCGTCGTGCACCAGGGACTCCCCGCGGTGCCCGTGCAGCGCCGGCGACGGCGCGATGCCGCGCACCAGGTCCGCCGAGCCGCGCACGAAGTCCTCCGGGGTGCCCATGTCCCGCCAGTAGCTGGCGTCGACGTAGCCGCACACCCGCACCCCGTCGGCCAGTAGGCGGGGGAAGATCTCCCGCTCCACCGACAGCGCGCGGCCGCGCGGGATGGCCTCGATGAGCTCACGTTGGAACACGTAGCAGCCGGCGTTGATCTGATCGGTCGGCGGGTCCTGGGTCTTCTCCAGGAACGCCGTCACCCGGCCGTCGGCGTCGGTGGGCACCGAGCCGAACGCACGCGGGTCGGCCACCCGCACCAGGTGCAGGGTCAACTCGGCGTCGCGCTCGTCGTGGAAGGCCAGCAGCTGACCGAGGTCGGCGCCGGAGAGCACGTCGCCGTTGAACACCACCGCGGTGTCGTGGCGCAGTTTGGGCGCCACGTTCGCGATGCCGCCGCCGGTGCCCAGCGGCTCGGGCTCGTAGACGTAGTCGATCTCCAGGCCCAGCTCGGAGCCGTCGCCGAAGGTGTCGGAGAACACCTCGGCCTGAAACGACGTGCCGAGCACGACGTGCTCGATGCCCGCGGCGGCGATCCGGGACAGCAGGTGGGTCAGAAACGGCAGCCCGGCCGTCGGCAGCATCGGCTTGGGCTTGGACACCGTCAGCGGCCGCAGCCGGGTGCCCTTGCCACCGACCAGAATGACGGCGTCGACGTCCTTGGGGTCCAGAGCGCTCACCGCTCCCCCTTTCTCGTGGGAGTCATATTCTTGCGCAGATCGCGGCGGGCGCGCCGCACCACCAGCTTCGAGCGGACGGCCAGCGCGCCGCGCATCGCCGCGCGCAGCGGCGCCCGGGCCGGCCCGGGATTGCGGTCGGACAGATAGGTCCAGGTGCTCTGGTGGTGGGCGGCCAGGTTGCGGGCCGGATCCCGGCCGGTGGAGTGGCCCTTGTCGTGCAGGATCTCCGCCGTCGGCGCGTACACGTTCTGCCAGCCCGCCCGGCCGAGGCGGTCGCCGAGGTCGACGTCCTCCATGTACATGAAGTAGCGCTCGTCGAAGCCGCCGATCTGCTCGAACGCGGTGCGGCGCACCAACAGACAGGAACCCGACAGCCAGCCCACCGCCCGCTCGCTCGGCGGCTCGTGGTCCTGACGGTAGGCCGCCGTCCACGGGTTGGATTTCCAGAACGGCCCGATGACGGCGTGCATCCCGCCGCGGATGATCGACGGCAGCTGCCGCGCCGACGGGTACACCGACCCGTCCGGATCGCGGATCAGCGGGCCCACCGCGCCGGCTCGGGGCCAGCGCCGGGCCACCTCCAGCAGCGCGTCAAGGCTGCCCGGGGCCCACACCACGTCGGGGTTGGCGATCACGATGAACTCGGCGGGTTCCAGGGCGGCCACCCCGCGATTGACGGCGCTGCCGTAACCCAGGTTCGCCCCGGTCCGCAGCAGGGTGGCGTTCGGGTAGCGCTGCACGGCCTCCTCGGGAGCGCCGTCGGTGGAGCCGTTGTCGGCGATCACCACCTCGACCGGCAGGTCCGTGGCGACCGTCAGCGACGACAGGAACCGCTCCAGGTGTTCCCCGGGCGAGTAGGTCACCGTGACCACCGGCAGTGCGTCGCTCACCGGTAGAGGGTAAACAATCAGTGCCGCGGCGCTGTGGCGGATCCGGTCACCGCGTCGTCCAGGGCGGCCCGCCAGTCCCGCAGCCGGGTCAGCCCGGCCTCCTCGGATTCATAGGATCCCAGCGCCGAATACGCCGGCCGCGGCGCCAGTCGTGGCACATCGGCGCTGGACACCGGCTCGACCAGACCCGGATCCACGCCGATGGCGGCGTAGACGGCGCGCGCTTGCCGGTAGCGGCTGACCGCGCCGTTGTTCGCGGCGTGCACAATCGGCGCGCCCACCCCCGCGCCGATGATCACCAGCAGCGCGCCGGCCAGGTCCTTGGCGTAGGTGGGCGAGCCGATCTGGTCGTCGACCACCCGGACCGTCTGGCCGCGCTGGGCCCGGTCCCGCATCACCGACACGAAGTCGCGCCCGCCCCGGTCACCGGTGTACACCCAGGCGGTGCGCACCACGGTGGCCTCCGGCAGCGCCTCCAGCACGGCGCGTTCGCCGGCCAGTTTGCTGGCCCCGTAGACCGAGATCGGCGCCGGCTCGTCGGAGGGCTCATAAGGGCGGTCCCGGTCCGGGTCGGCGCCGAAGACGTAGTCGGTGGAGATGTGGATCAGCCGGGCGCCGACGGCGGCGCAGGCCGCGGCCAGGCGGCCGGGACCGGCGGCGTTGACCCGCTCGGCCCGCTCCGGGTCGGACTCACAACCGTCGACGTCGGTCAGCGCCGCGCAGTTGACCACGACGTCGCCGGGCCGGATATGGCGCGCGGCGGCGTCCGGGTCGGTGATGTCCCACTCGGTGGAGGTGAAACCGATCACGTCGGGGCGGTTGGCGGCGGCGAGCAAAGCCCGTCCGAGCTGGCCGGCGACTCCGGTGACGAGGATTCGGGCGGACGACGAGGCGGTGGACACGGCTACAGAGTCTGGCACGCCGGTCGGCCGCCTACCCGGGTTCGGCGGGTCCCGACAGTAACCTGGCAGGCGTGCCGAACCGGATACTCCGCGCCTTCATGACGCTGTTGGCGGTGACCGTCGTCGCCGGCACGGGCATCGCCTGGAGCAAAGTCCGGTCGTTCGAGGACGGCATCAAGCACATCAGCACCACCGCGCTCGGCGGCGGCAAGGACGACGGCGCGATCGATATTCTGCTGGTCGGCGTGGACAGCCGCACCGACGCGCACGGCAACCCGCTCTCCGCAGAGGAACTGGCCACGTTGCGGGCCGGCGACGATGTCGCCACCAACACCGACACCATCATCTTGATCCGCATCCCGAACAACGGCGAGTCGGCGACGGCGATCTCCATCCCCCGCGACTCCTATGTGCAGTCCCCGGCGCTGGGCCGCAAGACCAAGATCAACGGCGTCTTCGGCGAGGTGAAGCTGGAGACCATGAAGGACCTGATCGAGGTCCAGGGCGTCGATCCGGCCGAGGGCGAGAAGCGCGGCACCGAGGCCGGCCGCGACGCGCTGATCGGCACCGTCGCCAAGCTCACCGGTGTGACCGTCGACCACTACGCCGAGATCGGCCTGCTGGGCTTCTCGTTGATCACCGACGCCCTCGGCGGGGTGGATGTGTGCCTGAAAAACGATGTGTACGAACCGCTTTCGGGCGCGGACTTCACCGCCGGCTGGCACAAGCTGAACGGTCCGCAGGCGCTGAGCTTCGTGCGCCAGCGGCACGACCTGCCCCGCGGAGACCTGGACCGGGTGGTCCGCCAGCAGGTGGTGATGGCGTCCCTGGCGCACAGCGTGACCTCAGGCAAGACGCTCACCAGCCCGTCGACGCTGAACAAGCTCCAGGAGGCGGTGCACCGCTCGGTGGTGCTCTCCGACGGCTGGGACATCATGGAGTTCATCCAGCAGTTGCAGGACCTGGCCGGCGGCAACGTGGTGTTCGCGACCATCCCGGTGCTGCAGGAGAACGGCTGGAGCGACGACGGCGAGCAATCGGTGGTCACGGTCGACGCGACCGAGGTCAAGGACTGGGTGGCCGGGCTGCTGCACAACCAGGCCGAGGGCAAGACCGAGGAGCTGTCCTACTCGCCGGAGAACACCACCGTCGAGGTGTTCAACGACACCGACATCAACGGTCTGGCGTCGGCGGTGTCGCGGGTGCTGACCGCCAAGGGCTTCTCCGAGGGTCCGATCGGCAACCACGAGGGCGAACGGTCCGAGACCTCCAAGGTGGTGGCCAACCGCAGCGAGGACCTGGGCGCGAAGGAGATCGCCAGGGAACTCGGCGACCTGCCGGTGGTCGCCGACGAGTCGCTGCCCGACGGCCGGGTGCAGGTGGTGCTGGCCAACGACTACAACGGCCCGGGAACCACGCTGAGCAATAGCGAGGGCGTCCCGTCCAGCGGCGAGGCGGCGCCCATCCAGGAGGCGCCGCTGGCCCCGTCGCCGGTCATCACCGCCGGAAGCGACGACCCCAAATGCGTGAACTAGGTCCGGCGTGAGCCCCTCGACGCTTGCCGGCGCGCTGCTGGACCCGATGCTGGCCGCCGACCCGGTGGGGCCGCGGATCACCTACTACGACGACGCGTCCGGCGAGCGCATCGAGCTGTCGGCGGTGACGCTGGCCAACTGGGCGGCCAAGACCGCCAACCTGCTGCGCGACGAGCTCGGCGCGACGCCCGGCGACCGGGTGGCGGTGTTGCTGCCCGCGCACTGGCAGACCGCGGCGGTGCTGCTGGGGGTGTGGTGGATCGGCTGCGAGACTGTTTTGGCCGGCGACGCCGAGTTGGCGGTGTGCACCCGTGACCGCCTCGATGAGGCCGACGGTTACGTGGGCGGTGGCGAGATCGCGGTGGCGTCGCTGGACCCGTTCGGCCGGGCCGTCGACGATCTGCCGGTGGGGCTGACCGATTTCGCCACCGCGGTGCGCGCGCATGGCGATCAGATCGTGCCCGAGCGCTCCCCCGGCCCGGCGCTGGACGGCGCAGCCGCCGACGAGGTCTACGCCGCCGCCCAAAACGCCGCGGCCACACTGGGATTGACGCGCGGGCAGCGGGTGCTGTCCACCCGCTCGTGGGACACCGGCGAGCAATTGGTCAATCACCTGCTGTCGGTGTTCGCCGTCGGGGGTTCGCTGGTGCAGGTCGCGAACGCCGACCCGGAGAAACTGCCGCGGCGCATCGAGACCGAGCGGGTGTCGCGGGTTCTGTAGCCAGGTCCGGCGCAGGCATAGGCTGGATGTATGAGTTCCCCGTCGCTCGACCCCGATCAACTGACGAGCAGCTTCTGGCGACGGGTGGACGTCGTCGCCGAAACCGGTTCCACCAACGCCGATCTGGTGGCGCGGGCGGGTGCCGGGGAAGACATCGACGGCGCGGCGCTGCTGGCCGAATCGCAGACCTCCGGCCGCGGCCGCCACGGCCGCGCCTGGGTGAGTCCCCCGGGCGCGCAGATCGCCATGTCGGTGGGCGTCGACGTCTCCCGGGTGCCGCCGGACGGCTGGGGTTGGCTGGCGCTGCTCACCGGGGTCGCGGTGGCCGACGCCGTCCAGGAGGTCGCCGGTGTGCCGCCCGGCCTGAAGTGGCCCAACGACGTGCTGGTCTCCGGCGGGAAGCTGGCCGGCATTCTAGCCGAGGTGGCCGGGGAGAACACGGTCGTCATCGGGCTCGGCGTCAACGTGTCGTTGACCAGAGAGCAGGCCCCGGTGGACACCGCCACTTCGCTGCACATGCTCGGGCGCGACGACGTCGACCGAAACCGACTGGCCGCGACGATTCTGGCGAACCTCGGCCACCGCATCGCCGACTGGCGCACCGCCGGCGGCGCGGGCCCGAAGCTGATCGACGACTACCGCGCGCTCAGCGTCACCCTCGGCTCCCGGGTGCGCGCCCTGCTCCCCGGGGACACCGAGATCACCGGCGTGGCAACCGATCTGGACACGTTGGGCCGCCTGGTCATCGATGACGACGGCGCCCGGCACGTCATCGCCGCCGGGGACATCACCCATCTTCGACCGCAGGAATGACGGTCCGGCCAGGAGCGGATCGCTACGATTCCAGCTATGCGGTTCCACGTGGTGATGGCGTTCCTGAACAACCGCGGCTCATGCACCTGCGGTTGGCAGGGCAAGAGACGCTGGCTGCCCGGGCTGGCGACCAGTGACGCCTACATTCACGGCGCGGAGTCCGGGCATATGCCGGCCGGCGAACCGCTGCCGACCGACCGGCAAACCAAGGGGAACGCCTAGCGCAGCAGGGCGCGGCTCATGACGACGCGTTGGATTTGGTTGGTGCCTTCGTAGATCTGGGTGATCTTGGCGTCGCGCATCATGCGCTCGACGGGGAAATCGACGGTGTAGCCGGCGCCGCCGAAGAGCTGCACGGCGTCCACGGTGACCTCCATCGCCACATCGGAGGCGAAGCACTTCGACGCCGCGGAGATGAACCCGAGATTGGATTCGCCACGCTCGGCGCGGGCGGCGGCGTGGTACACCATCAACCGCGCGGCCTCCAGCTTCATGGCCATGTCGGCGAGCATGAACTGCACGCCCTGGAAGGTGCTGATCGAGGTCCCGAACTGCTTGCGGTCCTTGGTGTAGGCGATCGCCGCGTCCAACGCGCCCTGGGCGATCCCGACGGCTTGGGCGCCGATGGTCGGGCGGGTGTGGTCCAAGGTCGCCAACGCCGTCTTGAACCCGGTGCCCGGATCGCCGATCATCCGATCCCCGGGCACCTTGCAGTTCTCGAACGCCAGCTCGGCGGTCGGGGACCCCTTGATGCCGAGCTTGTGCTCGTAGCCGGTGACCGAGAAGCCCTCGTCGTCCTTGTGCACCATGAACGCCGAAATGCCGTTGGCGCCCTTGTCCGGGTCGGTCACCGCCATCACGGTGTACCAGTCCGACACACCGCCATTGGTGATCCAGCACTTGGAGCCGTTGAGGATCCAGCCGTCGCCGTCGGCCTTGGCGCGGGTCCGCATCGCCGCCGCATCCGACCCAGCCTCCCGCTCGGAAAGCGCGTAGGAGGCCATCGTCTCGCCCGACGCGATCCCCGGTAGCACCTGGTGCTTCAGCTCATCGGAGCCGCGCAGGATCAGGCCCATGGTGCCCAGCTTGTTGACCGCGGGGATCAGCGACGCCGAACAATCCACCCGGGCGACCTCTTCGATGACGATGCACGCCGCCACCGAGTCCGCGCCCTGGCCGCCATACTCTTCGGGCACATGCACCGCGTTGAAACCACTGGCCACCAACGCCACCCGGGCCTCCTCGGGGAAACGCGCGTTGGCGTCCACATCAGCGGCATACGGGGCGATCTCCTTCTCCGCCAACGCGCGGATCGCCGCCCGCAACTCCTGATGCTCCTGCGGCAACTGGAACAAATCGAACGACGGGTCTCCACCCCAAGCGGCCATAAGCACTCCTTTGTGAGTTGGTTCGCGGTGACTCTACTCGGCGGCGCCGAGCAGTCGGCGTCGCAGCGCCTCATCCTTCTCCAGCACGGTGGCCTCCAGGTCCGCCTGGAACTCGACCATCTTGGCCCGAAGCCCCCGGTCGGCGGCGCCCAGAATGCGCACGGCCAGCAGTCCGGCGTTGCGCGCGCCGCCGATGGAGACTGTGGCGACCGGCACACCGCCGGGCATCTGCACGATGGACAGCAGCGAGTCCAGACCGTCGAGCCGGGCCAGCGGCACCGGCACGCCGATCACCGGCAGCGGGGTGGCCGCGGCGACCATGCCCGGCAGGTGCGCGGCGCCGCCCGCGCCGGCGATGATCACCTCGATGCCGCGGTCGGCCGCGCGCTGGGCGTAGTCGAGCATCCGGGCCGGGGTGCGGTGCGCGGACACCACCCCCACCTCGAACGGCACCTCGAAGTCGGCCAGCGCGTCCGCGGCGTCGGTCATCACCGACCAGTCGCTGTCGCTGCCCATGATCAGGCCAACACGCGGATTCATCAGTGTCCGTCCCATCCGTCGGTCCAGGTGGCGTGCGACAGCCAGTGTGCCGCCCGATTGGCGCGTTCCCGCACCGTGGCCACGTCCTCGCCGGCCCGGCCGACGACGTTGACGTGCCCGAGTTTGCGTCCGGCCCGCTCCCCCTTGCCGTACAGGTGCGCCTTTGCGTCCGGCATCCGGGCGAACAGGTGATGCAGCCGCTCATCGACGCTCATCGCCGGGGTCTCCGGCGCGCCGAGCACGTTGGCCATCACCGTCACCGGCGCGCGGGCGGCGGTGTCGCCGAGCGGATAATCCAACACCGCGCGCAAATGCTGTTCGAATTGGCTGGTCACCGCGCCGTCCATGGTCCAGTGGCCGGAGTTGTGCGGCCGCATGGCCAGCTCGTTGACCAGGATGTCTCCGTCGCGGGTTTCGAAGAGTTCGACGGCGAGCACGCCGACCACCCCGAGTTCGGCGGCCAGCCGCAGGCCCAGCTGCGCGGCGGCGGCGGCGCGTTCCTCGGGCAGGTCCGGGGCCGGGGCGATGGTCTCCACGCAGATGCCCATCCGCTGCACGGTCTGCACGACGGGCCACGCGGCGCCCTGGCCGAACGCCGAGCGGGCGACCAGCGCCGACAGCTCGCGACGCATGTCGACCTTGGCCTCGATCAGAATCGGGGTGCCGTCGGCCAGGTGGCGCGCGGCGGCGTCGCGGGCCTGCGCGGCGGTGTCGCACAGCACCACGCCGCGGCCGTCGTATCCGCCGCGGATGGTCTTGATCACCGCGCCGCCGCCGCATTCGACGGCGAAGGCTTCGGCCTGCTCGGCGGAGGTGACCTCGGCGAAGCGCGGAATCGGGGCCCCCAGGTCGGCGAGTTTGCGCCGCATCACCAGCTTGTCCTGGGCGTGCACCAGTGCCTGCGGCGGCGGGGCCACGTCGACCCCGGCGGCGACCAGCCGGTCCAGGTGCTCGGTCGGCACGTGCTCGTGGTCGAAGGTGAGCACGGTCGCGCCGTCGGCCACCCGGCACAGCGCGTCGTAGTCGGTGTGCGAGCCGAGCACGATGTCGGGGCTGACCTGCGCGGCGGGATCGCGCGGGTCGGCGGCGAGCACCCGCAGGGACTGGCCCAGCGCGATCGCGGCCTGATGGGTCATCCGCGCGAGCTGGCCGCCGCCGACCATCGCGACGACGGGGACGCCCGCGGATGGCCGGCGCGGCATATTCTCACTGGGGTTGGGCACCGGCATATGGTGTCACGCCCGACGCCTGCGGTCTGACCGTGGTCAACATCACCAGCAGCGGAAACCCGATGATTTGGGTGATTAACAGGTGGTTTCCGTACAATGGATCCTTGTGTCCTTTGCCGATAACACGATCGCCCGCCTGCCGGCGCCGATCCGTCCGTTCGCTGAGCGGCACCATGAGCTGATCAAGTTCGCCATCGTCGGTGGCACGACGTTCATTATCGACATGGCGATCTTCTTTTCGTTGAAGCTCACCATCCTCGAACCCAAGCCGGTGACCGCGAAGATCATCGCCGGCATCGTCGCGGTGATCGCGTCCTACATCCTGAACCGGGAGTGGAGCTTCCGCGACCGCGGTGGCCGCGAACGTCACCACGAGGCGCTGCTGTTCTTCGGGGTCAGCGGCATCGGCGTGGTGCTCTCGATGGCCCCGCTGTGGTTCTCCAGCTACGTCCTCGGGCTGCGCGTTCCCGAGGTGTCGCTGATGGTGGAGAACATCGCCGACTTCGTTTCCGCCTACATCCTGGGCAACCTGCTGCAGATGGCGTTCCGGTTCTGGGCCTTCCGCCGGTTCGTGTTCCCCGACGAGTTCGCCCGCAACCCGGAGAAGGCGCTGGAGTCCACGCTGACCGGTGGCGGCATCGCCGAGGCGCTGGAGGATCACTACGAGTCGCGGCATCTGGGCGACGACGTGATCACCGACCTCGGCCCCAATGTCACCCCGTTGCGCCGCCGCCGCGGCCAGCGCCAGGCGTCACGCAACTCCCAGACCCGCAAGTCGTCCTAGCGGCCGGATTCCTCTGTCCCCAGGGTGTCGAAGACCTCGTGGTACAGCAGTGAGTGCACGCGTTCCACCTGCGGGATGTCGTAGAACTCCAGCGGGTCCTGACTGGCCGACTCAATGGTCAGGGTGCCGGTCCGCAGCATCCGGTCGATGACGCCGTGGCTGAATTCCACGCTGTTGATCCGGGCCAGCGGGATGTCGATGCCGCTGCGGGTCAGCAGTCCGTGCCGGAACATCACCCGCCGGTCGGTGACGACGAAGTGGGTGGTCAACCAGGTCAGGAACGGCCACAAGGTGAACCGGCCGACCAGCAGCAGCCACAACACGCCGATCACCAGCGACACCACCAGCTTGGCGTTGTCCGCCCAGCTCAGGGTGTCCACCCAGGCCGCGGCCAGCGCCGCGACGAAGGTTGCGAGCAGCAGCACCAACACCGAGCCGACCAGCCGTTTCCAGTGCGGGTGGCGATGCAGGACCACCTGCTCGTCGCCGGCGAGGACATTTTCGGGGTAGCCCATGACGTGCAGATTAAGGCGCCTGATCGGACCGGCGGCGCGACGCCGCCCTACCCACCGGTAACACATTAAGGAAAAAGTAAGACCCAACGCGTGAATCCGACCTGCGAGCCGTTAGCATCTGTTCTCATGACCAGCGTTTCCGAGCACACCGCCGAACCGGCCGCCGAGCACGAGATCGACATCCACACCACCGCGGGCAAGCTCGCCGACTTGCGCAAACGCGCCGAGGAAGCGCTGCACCCGGTCGGCGAACAGGTGATCGAGAAGGTCCACGCGCGCGGCAAGCTGACCGCCCGCGAGCGGGTGCTGGCACTGCTGGACGAGGGGTCGTTCGTCGAACTCGACGCGCTGGCCAAGCACCGCAGCAATAACTTCGGCATGGAGAAGAAGCGTCCGCTCGGCGACGGCGTGATCACCGGCTACGGCACCATCGAGGGCCGCGAGGTCTGCGTGTTCAGCCAGGACGCCACCGTCTTCGGCGGCAGCCTCGGCGAGGTCTACGGCGAGAAGATCGTCAAGGTCCAGGATCTGGCGCTCAAGACCGGCCGCCCGCTGATCGGCATCAACGACGGCGCCGGCGCCCGGATCCAGGAGGGCGTGGTCTCCCTCGGCCTGTACAGCCGGATCTTCCGCAACAACATCAAGGCCTCCGGCGTCATCCCGCAGATCTCGCTGATCCTGGGCGCCGCGGCCGGCGGCCACGTGTACTCCCCCGCGCTGACCGACTTCGTGGTGATGGTCGACCAGACCAGCCAGATGTTCATCACCGGCCCCGACGTGATCAAGACCGTCACCGGCGAAGACGTCACCATGGAGGACCTCGGCGGCGCGCAGACCCACATGTCCAAGTCCGGCACCGTGCACTACGTCGGCGCCAGCGAACAGGACGCGCTGGATTGGGTCCGCGACCTGCTGAGCTACCTGCCGCCGAACAACTACGCCGAGCCGCCGCGCTACCCGGCGCAGCCGCACCCGGGCGCGATCGAGGACAACCTCACGGCCGAGGATCTGGAACTGGACACGCTGATCCCGGATTCGCCGAACCAGCCGTACGACATGCACGAGGTGATCAACCGGATCCTCGACGACGGCGAGTTCCTGGAGGTACAGGCCGGCTACGCGCAGAACATCATCTGCGGCTTCGGCCGGGTCGACGGCCGCGCCGTCGGCGTCGTCGCCAACCAGCCCACCCAGTTCGCCGGCTGCCTGGACATCAACGCCTCGGAGAAGGCCGCCCGCTTCGTGCGGACCTGCGACGCGTTCAACATCGCGATCGTGATGCTGGTGGACGTGCCGGGCTTCCTGCCGGGCACCGACCAGGAGTACAACGGCATCATCCGCCGCGGCGCCAAGCTGCTGTACGCCTACGGCGAGGCGACCGTCGCCAAGGTCACCGTCATCACCCGCAAGGCCTACGGCGGCGCGTACTGCGTGATGGGCTCCAAGGACATGGGTTGTGACGTCAACGTCGCGTGGCCGACCGCGCAGATCGCCGTGATGGGCGCCTCCGGCGCGGTGGGCTTCGTCTACCGCAACGAGCTCAAGGAAGCCGCCGCCAACGGCGACGACGTCGACGCGCTGCGGCTGAAGCTGCAGGAGGAGTACGAGGACACCCTGGTGAACCCGTACGTGGCGGCCGAACGCGGCTACATCGACGCGGTCATCCCGCCGTCGCAGACCCGCGGCTACATCGCGACCGCGCTGCGGCTGCTGGAGCGCAAGATCGTTCAGGTTCCGCCGAAGAAGCACGGCAACATCCCGCTGTAAGGACGTGCCCAGCGATAGCCGAAAGCGATAGCCATGAACCACGACGAAGACATCACCGAGATCAGCGACCACCGGGATCTCACCATCGACGATCCCGAACCCAAGATGCCGGATGCCCGGATCCTGCGCGGCAACCCCAGCGACGAGGATCTGGCCGCGCTGGCCACCGTGCTGGCCGGGATCGCCAAGCAGGGCGGCAACCCCGGGCCGCAGGAGTTCAACCCGTGGGGCTCGCCGGTGGACAAGCTGCGCTACCCGGTGACCAGCTGGCAGTTGGTCACCCTGCTGGAGCGCACCCATATGCGTCGATGACAAGACTGGTGCTGGGGTCGGCCTCCACGGGCCGACTCGCGGTGCTGCGCAACGCCGGGGTGGACCCGGCGGTGCTGGTGTCCCACGTCGATGAGGACGCGGTGATCGCGGCGCACGCCGGGGCCGCTCCGGCCGAGGTGGTCGTCGCCCTGGCCCAGGCCAAAGCCGCCGAGGTGGCGTCGGCGTTGCCCGCCGAGCTGGCCGCGGATTGCGTTGTCATCGGCTGTGATTCGATGCTGCTGCTCGACGGGGAACTGTCCGGCAAACCCGGGACCGCGGAGCGCGCCCGCGCCCAATGGGCCCGGATGGCCGGCAACTCCGGGCAGCTGCTGACCGGCCACGCCCTGATTCGCTTGCGCGACGGCGAGATTGCGAGCTCGGCAGCCGAAACCGGTTGCACCACAGTACATTTCGGGAGCCCGACGGAGGCGGACCTGGACGCCTACCTGGCCTCCGGCGAACCACTTGGGGTGGCCGGCGCGTTCACCCTGGACTCCCTCGGCGGCTGGTTCGTGGACCGCATCGACGGGGATCCGTCGAACGTGATCGGTTTGAGCCTGCCGCTGCTGCGCCGAATGCTGGCCCGCCTGGGCGTTTCGGTCGCCGCCGCGTGGACGGCCAACCCGCGGAATTAACGCCGAGCGGCCGCGCCGCCCGGAGTAGGCTCGCACCGTGCCGCTTCCCGCAGATCCCAGCCCCGAGCTCGCCGCCTACGCCCATCCGGAACGCCTGGTCACCCCGGACTGGCTGTCCTCGCATATGGGCGCCGAGGGCCTGGTGATCGTCGAATCCGACGAGGACACCCTGCTGTATGACATCGGGCACATTCCGGGGGCGGTGAAGATCGACTGGCACACCGACCTCAATGACGCGCTGGTGCGCGACTACATCGACGGTGAGCAGTTCGCCGCGCTGATGGACAGCAAAGGCATCGGCCGCGACGACACCGTCGTCATCTACGGCGACAAGTCCAACTGGTGGGCGGCCTACGCGCTGTGGGTGTTCACCCTGTTCGGCCACCCCGACGTGCGCCTGCTCGACGGTGGGCGCGACCTCTGGATCTCCGACGGCCGGGAAACCGCTCTGGACGTGCCGGCGCGGACCAGCAGCGGCTACCCCGTCGTCACTCGCGATGACGCCCCGATCCGCGCCTACAAGGACGACGTGCTGGCCGCCATCGGATCGCAGACGCTGATCGATGTGCGCTCCCCGCAGGAGTACACCGGCGAGCGCACCCATATGCCCGACTACCCGGAGGAAGGCGCGCTGCGCGGCGGGCACATCCCGACCGCGGTGTCGGTGCCGTGGGCCCGCGCCGCCGCCGACAACGGCAAGTTCCGTTCCCGCGCCGAACTCGACGAGGTCTACGACTTCGTCATCGACGATCCCGACCGCCCGGTGATCGCCTACTGCCGGATCGGGGAACGCTCCAGCCACACCTGGTTCGTGCTCACCCACCTGCTCGGGGTTCCCGGCGTGCGCAACTACGACGGCTCCTGGACGGAGTGGGGAAACATGGTGCGGACGCCGATCGCCGCCGGTGAGGACCCGGGGACTTTGCCCGGCGCCAGGCCCGAGTGAGCACGCCCGCCCCGCTGGCCGAGATCATCGCCGACTTCGCCGACGTGGACGGCCAGGACAAGCTGGCCATGCTGCTGGAATTCGCCAATGATCTGCCCGCGCTGCCGGCCGACCTCGAAGAGGCCGCGATGGAGCCGGTGCCGGAGTGCCAGTCGCCGCTGTTCCTGCACGTCGACGCGAGCGACCCCGAGCAGGTCCGGCTGTATTTCAGCGCTCCGGCGGAGGCGCCGACCACGCGCGGATTCGCGGCCATTCTGGCCGCCGGCCTGGACGGTCAGCCGGCCGCCGACATTCTCGCGGTGCCCGACGATTTCTATCTGGAGCTGGGCCTGGCGAAGCTGATCAGCCCGCTGCGCACCCGCGGCCTGTCGGCGATGTTGCATCGCATCAAACGCCGCATCCGGGCGGTCGTCGAATAGCTACCGGAAAGTAATCGGACCGGCTCGCCGGTCGAAAACTCGCGGCGAATAGACTGCCCGCGATAGATTCCTAAAGACGTTTCTTAGAGAACTGCCAATCAGGAGGCTCAGGTGCCCAAGCCCGGCAACGCGACCATTTCCAAGGTCCTGGTAGCCAACCGTGGAGAGATCGCCGTCCGGGTCATCCGGGCCGCCAAGGACGCGGGCCTGCCCAGCGTCGCGGTCTACGCCGAGCCCGACGCCGACGCGCCGCACGTCAAGCTCGCCGACGAGGCGTTCGCGCTGGGCGGGCAGACCTCGGCGGAGTCCTACCTGGACTTCGGCAAGCTGCTCGACGCCGCCGCGAAGTCCGGCGCCAACGCCGTCCACCCCGGTTACGGCTTCCTCTCCGAGAACGCCGACTTCGCCCAGGCCGTCATCGACGCCGGGCTGATCTGGATCGGACCGAGCCCGCAGTCCATCCGCGACCTCGGCGACAAGGTCACCGCCCGCCACATCGCCGCCCGCGCCAACGCCCCGCTGGTGCCCGGCACCCCCGACCCGGTCAAGGACGCCGACGAGGTCGTCGCGTTCGCCCAGGAGCACGGCGTGCCGATCGCCATCAAGGCCGCCTTCGGTGGCGGCGGCCGCGGCATGAAGGTCGCCCGCAGCATCGAGGAGATCCCCGAGCTGTACGAATCGGCCACCCGCGAGGCCGTGGCCGCGTTCGGCCGCGGCGAGTGCTTCGTCGAGCGCTACCTGGACAAGCCCCGCCACGTCGAGGCGCAGGTCATCGCCGACCAGCACGGCAACGTCATCGTCGCCGGCACCCGCGACTGCTCGCTGCAGCGCCGCTTCCAGAAGCTGGTCGAGGAGGCCCCCGCGCCGTTCCTGACCGAGGCGCAGCGCACCGAGATCCACGAGTCCGCCAAGCGGATCTGCAAGGAAGCCGGCTACTACGGCGCCGGCACGGTGGAATACCTCGTCGGCCAGGACGGGCTGATCTCGTTCCTCGAGGTCAACACCCGGCTGCAGGTGGAACACCCGGTCACCGAGGAGACCTCCGGGATCGACCTGGTCCGCCAGCAGTTCCACATCGCCAACGGCGGCGTGCTCGAGATCACCGAGGACCCGACCCCGCGCGGGCACTCCTTCGAGTTCCGGATCAACGGCGAGGACGCCGGTCGCGGCTTCCTGCCCGCCCCCGGCCCGGTCATCAAGTTCGACCCGCCGACCGGCCCCGGCGTCCGGCTGGATTCCGGTGTGGAGTCCGGCTCGGTGGTCGGCGGCCAGTTCGACTCCATGCTGGCCAAGCTGATCGTCACCGGCGCCACCCGCACCGAGGCGCTGGAGCGCTCCCGGCGCGCGCTGGCCGAGTTCGACATCGAAGGCCTGGCCACCGTCATCCCGTTCCACCGTCTGGTGGTCTCCGACCCGGCGTTCATCGGCGACGAGAACGGCTTCACCGTGCACACCCGGTGGATCGAGACCGAGTGGGACAACACCGTGGAGCCGTTCACCGGCGGTGGCGCCAACGACGAGGAAGAGCCCGAGCCGCGTCAGACCGTCGTGGTCGAGGTCGGCGGCCGCCGCGTCGAGGTCTCGCTGCCGGCCGACCTGGTCAACGGCGGGCCCACCCACGGCGCGATCCGCCGCAAGCCCAAGCCGCGCAAGCGCGCCGCCGGCGGCGGCGCGAAGGCCTCCGGCGACTCGGTGACCGCCCCGATGCAGGGCACCGTGGTCAAGGTGGCGGTCGAGGAGGGCCAGCAGGTGGCCGCCGGCGATCTGGTCGTGGTGCTCGAAGCCATGAAGATGGAGAACCCGGTGACCGCGCACAAGGACGGTGTCATCACCGGCCTGGCGGTCGAAGCCGGCGCGGCCATCACCCAGGGCACCGTGATCGCCGAGATCAAGGACTAGCCCCGACGCGTGGACCCCGTCGAGATCAACGCGGGCAACTGGTATCTGCGCGCGTTGCGGGCCGACGAGCGAATGGATGACCGGTACGCGTTGGCGCGGTTAACCGAGCCTGAACACGGGCCCGATTACGTCGCCCGCGCCGACGCCGACTGGCGCAGCGACGTACGGTACAGCTGGGCGGTGTGTGAGCCGACCACCGGCGAGATGCTCGCCGAGGTCGCGCTCATACCGTCCAGCGGAGTCGTCAGCACCCGGGCCCGGCCCGGGCACGACGACGCCGCCCGTGCCGCCGAGGCCGCCGTCCGAAGATTCGCCGCCGTCATCGAGGGAGCACCATGACCCGACCGCAGATCGTCACCGTCACCGGCGCCGCCGGCCAGATCGGCTACGCGGCCCTGTTCCGCATCGCCGCCGGCGCGATGCTCGGCCACCACACCCCCGTGGTGCTGCGGCTGCTGGAGCTGCCGGCCGCGGTGCGCGCGGCCGAGGGCGTGGTGATGGAGCTCGACGACTGCTCGTTCCCGCTGCTGGCCGGCATGGAGATCTACGACGACCCGGTGCGCGCCTTCGACGGCGTCGACGTCGCGCTGCTGGTGGGCGCCAAACCGCGCAGCAAGGGCATGGAGCGCGCCGACCTGCTCGGCGCGAACGCCGAGATCTTCGCGACCGCCGGCAAGGCGCTGAACGCGGGCGCCGGCGCAGACGTGCGGGTGCTGGTGGTCGGCAACCCGGCGAACACCAACGCGCTGGTCACCTCCCGGCACGCCCCCGACATCCCCGCCGAGCGGTTCACCGCGCTGACCCGGCTGGACCACAACCGGGCCGTCGCGGCGCTGTCCCGGCACACCGGCGTCCCGGTCACCGACGTGGACCGGATCACCATCTGGGGCAACCACTCCCCGACCCAGTACCCGGACATCTTCCACGCCCGGGTGGGTGGGCGCTCCGGCGCGGACTACGCCGCCGACACCACCTGGCTGACCGAGGATTTCATCCCGACGGTCGCCAAGCGCGGCACCGCCATCATCGAGGCCCGCGGCGCGAGCTCGGCGGCCTCGGCCGCCAACGGCGCCATCGACCACATCGACGACTGGGTGCACGGCACCGACGGCGACAACTGGACCTCGGTGGCGCTGCCGTCCCCCGGAGCGTACGGCGTGGAGGAGGGCTTGGTCTGCTCGTTCCCGTGCCGGTCGGTCGACGGCCGCTGGCAGATCGTGGAGGGCCTGGACGTCAACGAGTTCTCCCGGCAGCGCATCGACGCCTCGGTCGCCGAGCTCCGCGCCGAGCGCGACGCCGTCGCGGCGCTGGGGCTGCTGTAGTCGCCGCGGCTGCTGTAGCGAATGGCGAAGCAGCGCCGATGACCTGGGTACTGCGGTACATTTTCGCCAGCACTTCGACCTCGGGGGAAACACCATGAGAAGAACCGCCAGCCTGACCGCCTCGGCCCTGGTGTCGCTGGCGCTCGCGGTGGGCGTCGCCCCGGCGGCGCTCGCCGACGACGGCGAGGGCGACGGCGCGATCACCATGCCGGATCTGACCGGCGACTCGCTGGCCGCCGCGCAGTCCACCATGGCCGATATCGGCCTGCCGCTGGACTCGATCAATATCACCGGTTACCCGCAGAAACAGCGGGCCGCCAACCTGTGGAAGGTCTGCTCGCAGCTGCCGAAGGCCGGCACCGAGTTGAGCGCGGACAGTTACGCCGCCGTCGGCGTGGTCCGCAAGGGCGAGGACTGCGGAGGCTAGCTAGCGGAGCCCCGCGCCGGCCAGGGCCGGCAGCCCGGTGGTCACCACCAGCACCATCAACGTCAACAGGAACCAGCCGGCGCCCTGCCAACCCCACCAGGTGCGCTCCACCTTCCACAGCCGGAAGGTGCGGACGAATGCGCCGACGGCCGCGACGAACAACACTGCCGGCGGAACCAGCGCCAAGGCGATGCGCTCGGGTTTGCCGCAGGCCACCGTGTTCGACTCGGCCAACGGGCCGCAGCCGCGCAACCAGAACGCCACCAGCACCAGCAGCGCGGTCCCGATCACGCCCCACAGCAGTAGGTAGCGGCCCGCCTGCCGCACATCGTTGTCGATGCGCCCCAGGTTGTCTCCTTCACCGTGCTCCAGTTTCTCGGCCATTCCCCCATTGTCCCCTTGCCGTCGGTGTCAGACCCCGCGCCTACCATCGGCGGCCATGCGAATCACGACGGCGGCGCTGACCGGCCTGCTGGCCGGCGCGGCGACGGCGATCTCCGGCGCGTCCCCGACCCTGAGCGTGGCCGCCGCGGTGCTCACCCCACTCACCCTGGCGATCGGGCCGCGGTTGACCGCCGGCATCGCGACCGGATTGCGCACCCCGGGCCGCGGCGAGCGTTCGGTGACCGCGCAGATGACGGGAACGGAGTTCGAGGACCACGTCGCCCACATCGCGCGCAGCTGCGGGGCGCCGGTGATCATGACTCCGTTGTCCGGGGATTGGGGCGTCGATCTGATCATCGGGCGCCGGCCGAACCGGATCGCGGTGCAGTGCAAGCGCTACTCCCGGCCGGTGGGGCCCGGTGCGGTTCAGGAGGTGGTCGCCGGCGCCCCGATGCAGGATTGCGCGCACACCATGGTGGTGACCAACACCGCTTTCACCCCGGCCGCCCGCAAACTCGCCGAGCGGCACGGCACCATCCTGGTGGGCGGTGATGAGCTGCCACAGTTGAGACGGATCATCACTGGACTCAGGACCAATCGGTGACATTTGGCACCGGAAACGGAGACCATTGCGCAGGCTTGCCAATCTTTGATTTGGCTAATCTCTCAGGTGGCGGCGACTACATTGATCGCTCACCAGCCCAGTCCGAGAGGCACGACCATGTCAGAGAAACCCCTACTGGTCGAAATGACCCTGGCCCAGCTGCCGGTCGGCGTCAGCGCGCGCATCGTGGGACTGGCGCCCGGCGCGCCCGAGGACGTGACCACCCGGCTGCGCCACCTCGGCTTCCGGGCCGGCAACCTCGTCGAAGCGCGCCGGAAGGCGCCGCTGAACGACCCGGTGATGTACCGCCTGCTCGGCTACGACATGTGCCTGCGCGCGCATGAGGCTCGCTACATCGCGGTTGTGGGGCTGAAATGACCGCGCCGTGCCACGGGTCCGGCGCCGTCGTCGAACCCCCCAAAGGCCTGAATCGGATCGCCCTGGTCGGCAGCCCGAACGCCGGTAAGACCAGCGTGTTCAACAATCTGACCGGAATGCGCGCCCGGACCGGCAACTACCCGGGCGTCACCGTCACCCGCACCCTCGGCGTGGCCCGCTGCAAGGGCGCCGACGGCAACACCGTCGAGGTGTCCATCGAAGACCTGCCGGGCGCCTACAGCCTGCACCCGGTCAGCCCCGACGAGCAGATCGTCGCCGACGTGCTGCACGGCAAGATCGCCGGCATCGAGGCCCCGGACGCGATGGCCGTCGTCGTCGACGTCACGGTGCTGGAGCGGTCGATGTCGCTGGTCGCGCAGGTGCTCGCGCTCGGCAAACCGACCATGGTGATCCTGACCATGATCGACGAGCTCGCCGCCCGCGGCGGCCACATCGACGTCGACGGCTTCTCCAGCGCGCTGGGGGTGCCGGTGGTGGCGGTGGTCGGCAGCCGCGGCAAGGGCTTCGGCCCGCTGCGGGAGAAGCTCGCCGCGCCCGGCCAGTGGCAGACCGCGCCGGTCGCCCCGCCGCGGGACGACGACGAATTCAACGCCTGGATCACCTCGGTGCTCGACGCCGCGAAATACCGCGCGCCCGAACCGGATTCGCGCAGCGCCCGGATCGACAAGCTGCTGCTGCACCCGGTGTTCGGAACGCTGACCTTCTTCGTGGTGATGTTCCTGTTCTTCCAGGTCATCTTCACCGTCGCCGCGCCGCTGCAGGACCTCGTCGAAGTCGGGATCGGCTGGATCGGCGAAGCCGTGGGCGGGCTGATCCCGAACGACATGATCGCCGGGCTGGTCCAGGACGGCATCATCGGCGGCGTCGGCGCGGTGCTGGTGTTCATCCCGCAGATCACCCTGATGTTCCTGCTGATCGCGATCCTGGAGAACGTCGGCTACATGTCGCGGGCCGCGTTCCTGGTCGACCGGATCATGTCCATCACCGGCCTGGAGGGCCGCGCGTTCGTGGCCATGCTGTCCTCGGTGGCCTGCGCAGTGCCCGGCATCATGGCCACCCGCACCCTGCCGTCGTCGCGGGACCGGATCGCCACCTCCATGGGCGCGCCGCTGATGACCTGCTCGGCGCGCCTTCCGGTCTACATTCTGCTGATCGGCCTGCTGGTCGACGACACCGCCAAATTCGGCCCGTTCTCCATGCAGGGCGCGGCGATGTTCGGCATGTACATCCTCGGCGGGGTGTCGGCGATGGTGGCCGCGGCGATCTTCAAATCGCGGGTGCTCGGCGGCGAACTGCTGCCGTTCTACATGGAGATGCCGCCCTACCGCTTCCCGGCCATCAAGTCGGTGCTGCTGACCATGTGGGACGCCACCAAGGCGTTCCTGCGTCGCGCCGGCACCATCATCCTGGCGACCACCATCATCCTGTGGTTCCTGCTGAACCTGCCGACCCGCACCGCCGAGATCGTCGGCATGGACGAGGAACAGGCCTCGGCCTACGTGCTGGACAACTCCTGGGCCGCCAGCATCGGCAAGTTCATCGCGCCCGTCTTTGAGCCGCTGGGCTTCGACTGGCGCATCGCGGTCGGGCTGATCGGCGCGATGGCCGCCCGTGAGGTGTTCGTGTCCACCATGGGCCAGATCTTCGCTGCCGTCGACCCCGAGGATCCGTCCACCCAGCTGGCCAACGCGGTCTGGCTGGACGGGCCGATGGCCGGGACGCCGCTGTTCACCACCGCGACGGTGGTCGCGCTGCTGATCTTCTTCGCCTACGCGCTGCTGTGCATGTCGACGGTGGCGACCATCCGGCGCGAGACGAATTCCTGGCGCTGGCCGCTGGTGGCGTTCACCTACATGCTGGTGCTGGCCTGGGTGGCGGCCTTCGCCGCCCGGCACATCACCTTGTTCTTCACCGGATGATGACGATGACCGCCGTCGCACTGCACCCGCAGTCCTCCGGGGATCCCCGGATGCTGCGCTGGGTCACCTCGTCGCAGCTGCCGGCCGCGCTGCCCGCGCTGGACCAACTGGTCGAGCAGGGAGTGTTGGACCGCGGCGAGATCGGCCCCGGGGAGATCCGCACCTGGCTGGCCGACGGCCGGTCCTGGGCGGACGCCGGGCCGGTGGTGCGCACCGCGCTGTTCACCGCGCTGCGCGACCTGCCGCCGACCGCGGAACTGGCCCCGGCGGAACTGCGACGGCGCGTCGTCGAACTGATCGAGCGCGATGTCGAACCGTACGCCGCCTCGCACGGCGGGGGCATCACCGTGGAGTCCATCGACGACGGGGTGCTGACGGTGTCGATGTCCGGCGCGTGCAAGGGCTGCGCGCTGGGCCACAAAACCCTCGACGACCTGGTCCGAGAGACCGTGACCGCGCACTTCCCACAGATCACCACTGTGCGGGCCACCAACCCCAAGCGGTCCTGGTTGTCGCTGGGCATGCCGTCCCGGCGCGGATCCGGTCGATGATTTCCGGCCGCGACCGGCGGACAAATAGGATCGGGAAACGGCCTCCGGGGACGCGTCTGCGTCCCCATCAGCCTGGGGGCGAGCTGAAGGACGCGATCACATGGGACTGCTGTCCACACCACTGCGGGTAGCCCAATTCGCCGCCGGCGTCGCGCTGCTCGGCGGCGACGCCGCGATCAAGACCGGCCGCGACGTCACCGGCGCCGTGGTCGGCGCGATGCTCGCACCGCTGCCCGAGGCCGCCAACCTGGCCAGGGACGCGGCCGGCATGGTCGTCGAGGCGATGGCCGGACCACCGGTTCGGCGCACCAGCAGCCACGGTGACCGCCGCTGGATCGAAGTCCGCGGCCTGGCCGGCGACAACGGCGCCCGCATCGCCGAGGAGGTGCTGGCCTTCCTCACCGACACCGTCGGTGTGACCGGCGCCGTCATCAACGGCGCCACCTCCCGCGTCGTGGTCACCGTCGTGCCCGACGGGCCGGACGCCCGCGCGCTGGCCGCGGTGGTCGCCGAGGCCGAGGAGTACGCCAACGGCGCGCCGGTTCGAGAACTGCCCACCACGCTGCCCGGCGACGACGCCGCGCTGGCCGCCCGGGTGCTGTCCGCGTCGGTCGCCACCGTCGGCCTGGGCGTCGGCACGGCAGCCGCCGCGGCGCTGCGGATGACCCGGCTCACCCGCGCCATCTCCGCCCCGGTCGCGCTCGCCGGCTACTCCCCCAGTGTGCGGCGGCTCATCCACGAGCAGCTCGGGCACGACGGCGCGGAGTTGGCATTCTCGCTGGCCGGGGCCGCCGCCGGCGTGCTGACCGCGGCGCCGGCCGGGCTGGCCAACGAAGCCCTGACCCGGTGGATGCAGGCCGCCGAGACGCTGACCACGCGGTCCGGCTGGGGGCGCGCCGAACAGCGGCTGGCCGAGCAGGCCTTCCGCGCCCCCGACGACCATCACCCGGCCGAGCCGGTGTTCGCCGGCGACGGCGTGGGCGACAGCTACGCCGACCGCTCCGCGGCGATCGGAGTGGCGGCGGCCGCCATCGTCGGACTGGCCAGCCGGAACACCGATATGGCCGGCGCCGCGGCGCTGACCGCGGCGCCCAAACCGGTGCGCAGCACCCGGGAGTCCTTCGCGATCGCGCTGGGCCGCGGCCTGACCGGTCGGCACGGCGCGCTGATCATGCGCCCGTCGGTGCTGCGCCGCCTCGACGTGATCGACACCGTGCTGATCGACCCGCGGGTGCTCTACACCGACGAACTGTCGGTCACCCGGATCAACGGCGTGCCCGCCGAGCGACGCGCCACGGCCTGGGAGGCCGCCCGCGCCGCGCTGGCCGACGGCGCACTGGGCGCCGGCTGGCACAAACTGTCCCGGGTCAAGGGCGCCGGCCGCGGGGGCGAGGCGCTGATCAGCCCGGTCCGCGACCCGCTGGCCGCGGCACTGGTCACCGAGGCCCGCCGCGTCGGGGTGAAGGTGGCGACGCTCGACGACGAGGGTCTGCGGTCCCTCGGGCAGGGATTCGACCGGCTCTTCGAGCACACCTGTGACGTCGACTCCGCGCTGGCCTCGGCGCTGGCGCAGTTGCGCGCCGACGGCGCCCGGGTGGCGGTGCTGACCGTCTCCGCGGACATCGCCGCGCTGCCTGCCGAGTTGACCGTCGGGTTGTGGCGCGCCGGCGCCGTCCCGCCGTGGGGCGCGGATCTGCTGCTGCCGGACCTGAGCGCGATGTGGCGGCTGGTGCACGCGCTGCCCGCGGCCCGCCAGGCCGCCAAGCGCGGCGTGCAGGCCGCCGCCTCCGGTTCGGCGCTCGGCGCCCTGATGCTGATCCCCGACGTGCCGGGCAGCGGCCCGGCGTCGGTGAACACCGCGGCGATGGCGGCGCTGTTCACCGGGTACCGGATCGGGGCGAAGGTGTTCGACGATCCGTTGCCGCACCCGGAGTCCGGCCATGATTGGTACGCCCTGCCGGTCGACGAGGTGTCCCGGCTGCTGCCCCGCCCGGCGCGCGACGACCACCCGGCGGCCGAGGCGCCCGGCGTTCCGCTGGCCGGCGCGCTGGCCGCCCCGCTGCGACCGGTGGTCTCCGCCGTCGACGCCGGCCGGGGGCGGGCCCGCGAGCTGTTCGACGCGATCCGCGAGGATCTCGACGACCCGATCACCCCGATCCTGGCCACCGGCGCGGCGGCCACCGCGCTGCTGGGCTCGCCGTTGGACGCGGCGCTGGTCGCCGGGGTGCTGCTGCTCAACACCGGCATCTCCGCGCAGCAGTCGGTGCACGCCGAACGCACCCTGGCCGAGCTGCTGGCCGTGCAGGAGCCGATGGCCCGACGGCTGGTCGGGGCGATCGGCGAACGTGATTTCGACATGGTGCCGGCCGGCGCGCTGGAGCTGGGCGACCTGATTCTGGTGGTCTCCGGTGAGGTCGCGCCGGCCGACGGCCGGATTCTGGTGGCCGAGTCCGCCGAGGCCGACGAGTCGGCGCTGACCGGTGAGTCGCTGCCGGTGGCCAAATCCGCCGACGCCACCCCCGGCGCTCCGCTGGCCGAGCGTTCCGGGATGCTGTTCGCCGGCACCACCCTGGTGACCGGGCGGGTCACCGCCATCGTGACCGCCGTCGGCGCCGGAACCCAGATAAACCGGGCCACCGCCATGCAGGCCCGCAAGGCGCGCAAGGTGGGTCTGCAGGCGCAGCTGTCGCACATCACCAACAAGGCGCTGCCGTGGAGCATCGGCGGCGGCGGGCTGGTCGGACTGCTGTCGCTGCTGCGCGGCAACCCGCTGCGCCAAGCGGCCGCCTCAGGGGTGGCCATCGGCGTCGCCGCGGTGCCCGAGGGACTGCCGCTGGTGGTGACGATGGCCCAGTTGGCGGCGGCCCGTCGGCTCACCGGGCAGCACGTGCTGATCCGCAACCCGCGCTCCATCGAGGCGTTCGCCCGACTGGACGTGGTGTGCTTCGACAAGACCGGCACGCTCAGCGAGAACCGGCTGCAGGTGACCGCGGTGAGCGCGGCGCCGGGCGTCGACGACGCCGAGGTGCTGGCCGCGGCCGCCAACACCGTGCTGGTCCGCAAGGGCAAGCGCATCGACCACGCCACCGATGAGGCGATCCGGGTCCGCGCGACCGAGCTGGGCATCAAGATCGGCGGGGCCGACGCGCAGCTGCCGTTCCAATCCGACCGGCCGTTCGCGGCGGGCGTCGTCGGCAACCGGCTGTCGGTCAAGGGCGCCCCGGAGGCGATCGTCGGCGCGCTGGCCGGCGACGACCCGTTGACCCCGCTGATCGAGGAGATGGCCGCGTCCGGGCTGCGGGTGATCGCGGTGGCCGAGCGGATGCTGACCGACGCGGAGGTGAACGCGGCGATCTCCGACCAGGCCGAACTGGTCACGCTGTGCCGGTCCGGGTTGAACCCGCTGGGCGTCATCGGCATCGCCGACACTCCCCGCCCGACCGCCCGCCCGCTGCTGGAGGAGCTGCAGGGCCGCGGCATCGGGGTCCGGCTGATCACCGGTGACCACCCGGTCACCGCCGGCGTCATCGCCCGCGATCTGGGCATGGCCGTCACCGGGATCATGACCGGCGACGAGTGGGAGAAGCTGACCACCGACGGACGCCTCGACGCCGTGCGGCGCTGCCAGGTGTTCGCTCGGATGGCCCCGGAGCACAAGGTCCAGGTGGTGCAGGCGCTGGAGGCCGCCGACCTGGTCACCGCGATGGTCGGCGACGGCGCCAATGACGCCGCGGCGATCCGCGCGGCGACGGTCGGCGTCGGCCTGGTGTCCAGCGGCAGCGACCCGGCGCGCTCGGCGGCCGACGTGTTGCTGCTGGACGGGCAGATCGACGCGCTGCTGGTCGCCATCGATGAGGGCCATCAACTGTGGCGCCGCGTGCAGGCCGCGGTGTCGATGCTGGTCGGCCACAACCTCGGCGAGGTCAGCTTCGCGCTGATCACCAGCCTGCTGACCGGGCATCCGGCGCTCTCGGCGCGACAGATCCTGCTGATCAACATGCTCACCGACGCGCTGCCGGCGGCGGCGCTGGCGGTCAGCCCGCAGCTCGGCTCCGGACTGGCTGATTTCGACGAGTCGGCGCTGTGGCGGGCCATCTACATCCACGGCGCGTCGACCACCGTCGGCGCCTCGCTGGCGTGGGCGATGGGCCGGATGACCGGACGTCCGGAGCGGGCCGCGACGGTCGGCCTGGCCGGGCTGGTGCTGACGCAGCTGTTCTCGATCGTGACCGAGTCGCACGGCCCGCTGGTGGTGGCCACCAGCGCCGGCACCTTCGTGTTCATGGCCGGGGTGATCTCGATCCCCGGCGTCAGCCACCTGTTCGGCTGCACTCCGCTGGGGCCCGTCGGCTGGGGTCAGGCGGCGCTGGCCGCCGGCGCCGCCACGGCGTTCGCCAAGGCGGCGCCGGAGCTGACCGAGCGGATCGGCCAGTGGGCGCGGGAGCACCTGGAATCCGGCGCGGAGTCAGAGAGTGTGGCGGAAGTCGGCGACCCGGCCGATGCTGACCCGGCCGAGGACGGCGACCCGTCCGATGCTGGTGATCCGGCCGAGGGTGCTGCGCCGGCAGCGAATATGGGCGAGGCGGAGTGATCTGTGGTCGGTGACTGCGGGCAGCACGGACCGCGGGGACGCGTCACCAGCGGTGACGGGATGTCCTCAGTCGTCGATGACGAGAACTCCGGCGCGAACGAGCAGCGCATAGAGTTCGCGGATGGGCGGGGTGAGCAGCTGGACACCCGCGCTGAGCAGCGTGTCCGGGCTCATCGCCGCCTTGATCTCGCTCATGAGGGAAGCCTAACCGAATGGTCGGCGAAATGTCAGTGGCAAATGACCGAACGGAGACGAAAATGTTGGATTCGGCGAAATCGTTCGTCGATGAGCACCGCGACATCAGCAAATTGGTGTCCGAGGCCGAGCGGTTCTCGGTCCAGCTTCCGCTTCTCGGCAAGGTGGGGGTGCCCTCCCCGCGCCAGCTGGCGTTCTACGGAGTGCTGGGCGGACTGGCCGCGCTGCAGGTCATCGACTGGCCGGTGGCTGTCGCCGTCGGCGTCGGGCACCTGGTCACCACCCGCACGCTGACCCAGCGGGTGGAGGCCGCCGAGGCCGAGGTCGCGCACACCGAGGAGCTGCTGGAGCAGGTGCAGGCCGCGGTTGAGGAGCCCGTGACAGAGTCGGCCGCGAAGGTGGCGGCGACGAAGGCGCCGGCTGCGAAAGCTGCCGCGACGAAGGCGCCGGCCAAGAAGGCTGTCGCCAAGGCGCCCGCCAAGAAGGTAGCGGCGAAGAAGACGCCGGCCAAGAAGGCCGTCGCCAAGAAAACGCCGGCCAAGCCCGCGAAGGAAACCCCGACAACCGAGTAGAGCCCAACCGGCGCCGCGCGGGTCGCCATGGTGGTCCATGCGGAACGCCTGGGCGAAAAATCGGCGATCTATCGCCATAGCGATCCACACGGAGCGGGCTGCACACGCGGCGTGGCACTCACCAGCCACCCCGATCCCAGCAGCACCGCCGCCCCCAGCAGCACCACGGCCCCGGCCACGGCGCAGCCGTGAGAGGCCCTGCGGCTACATGGCCGAGCGATCCTCGACGCCGCTGCCCGACTGCGCAGCCCAGGCCTTCGCCAATCGCGCCAGAATGGCAGCGGTCCCGTCGCGGCAGGTGAACTGGAGAATGATCCAGCCCATCTCCCGCATCGCGTCCACCCGCCGGATGTCGTAGGTCAGCTGCTCGATGTCGGTGTGGTGTTCGCCCTGGTACTCATAGCCGATCTTCCGATCGCGCCAACCCCCGTCGACGTGTCCGATCTCCGCTCCGAAGTCGTCGTAGACAATGCACTGCGCCTCCGGCCACGGGTAGCCCGCCTTCAGGAACAGCAGCCGCAACCAGGTCTCCTTGCGGGATTGGGCGGCCCCGTCGACGAGCGCAATCGCCTTCCGCGCCCGCACGATCCCCTTGCGGCCGGCGTGCCGCGGCAGCGCCGCCAGCACATCTGCGCGGGTCCGCTTGGTCGCGCGAAGCAATGCGTCGATCGCCGGGATCGAGACTTTCGGTGGGAACCGGCAGGCCAGGTCGATCGCGGTGCGGATGGGGTTGGTGACGCGGATGCCGTCGATCAGCCAGATCTCGTCGTCGAGGACATCATCGCGCCACACCACGATCCCCCGCTCCGGACGGTGGTTTTCATCGATGACGCACGCCGGTTGGTCCGAGTCGATCCATCGCGCCCCGTGCATCGCGGCAGCCGAGAACCCCGCCAACACCCCGCGCCGACGGGATCGCAGCCAGGCGGCCTTCGCGCGCAGCACCGGCGTCGGCTCCGTGCCGACCGTGACATAGACACCCCAGTGGATTGCCATGTACCGGGTTCGCAGCTGGTGGCGCGTAATCCCGGCGGCGAGCGCCTCCGATCCGACGAAAGGTTCCTCCATGGGCGGAGTCTTCGCGGAGCCGCCGACGATCGCACTTCAGGATTCCGCCGGGTTGTGCACAACCGCGCCGTGCGGATCGCCTGGGCGAAATAACGCCCAGAAATCGCCAACGGCTTCCGCGTGGAACAACTTGGCGACGCGGTGTGATCAGTGTCGGACTCCGTTGGCACGATGGTTCCATGACCGGTCCGCGCGATTCGCTGTCGCGCTTCTCACCGCTGACCCGGGAGTGGTTCACCGCCGCCTTCCCCGGGCCGACGCCCGCCCAGGAGCAGGCCTGGGCGGCGATCGCCGACGGGGACAACACCATGGTCATCGCGCCGACCGGATCCGGCAAGACCCTGGCGGCGTTCCTGTGGGCCATCGACGAACTCGCGCGGGAGAAGGCGGCCGCGGCCGACCCGGGCACGCCGAAGACCCGCGTGCTCTACATCTCCCCGCTCAAGGCGTTGGCCGTCGACGTGGAGCGCAACCTGCGCACCCCGCTGGCCGGGATCACCCGAACCGCCGAGCGCCACGGGCTCACCGCGCCGGACATCACGGTGGGGGTGCGTTCCGGGGACACGCCACCGCACCGGCGTCGCGAGCTGATCACTCGGCCGCCGGACATCCTGATCACCACCCCAGAGTCGCTGTTCCTGATGCTCACCTCCGCGGCCCGCTCCACCCTCACCGAGGTGGAAAGCGTCATCGTCGACGAGGTGCACGCGGTGGCCGGAACCAAACGCGGCGCACACCTGGCGGTGTCGCTGGAACGCCTGGACGCCATGCTCACGCGGCCCGCCCAGCGCATCGGGCTGTCTGCCACGGTCCGACCGCCCGAGGAGGTGGCCCGGTTCCTGTCCGGGGCCCGCCCGGCGCGCATCGTGGCTCCACCGGCCGCCAAGACCTTCGACCTCGACGTGGTGGTCCCGGTGCCGGACATGGCCAACCTGGACGCGGGCTCACTGTGGCCGGATGTCGAGGAGCGCATCGTCGACCTGATCGAGGCGAACAATTCCACCATCGTGTTCGCCAACTCGCGGCGGCTGGCGGAGCGATTGACCTCCCGGATCAACGAGATCCACGCCGAGCGCGCCGGTGTCCAGCTCGGCGCCCACAATCCGATGGTGGCCGGCGGCGCTCCGGCGCAACTCTTGGGCAGCGGCCAGACCTACGGCGCCGATCCCGTGCTGGCACGGACGCATCACGGCTCGGTGTCCAAGGAAACCCGGGCCGAGGTCGAGGAAGCTCTCAAGAGCGGGACACTGCGCGCGGTGGTGGCCACCTCCAGCCTGGAGCTCGGAATCGACATGGGCGCAGTCGATCTGGTGATCCAGGTGGAGTCCCCGCCGTCGGTGGCCAGCGGCTTGCAGCGCATCGGTCGGGCCGGGCATCAGGTCGGCGAGGTCAGCCGAGGCATACTCTTCCCCAAGTTCCGCAACGATCTGATCGGTTGCGCGGTGACGGTCACCCGGATGCGCGCGGGTCAGATCGAGACGCTCAAGGTCCCGGCCAATCCGCTGGACGTGCTGGCCCAGCACACCGTCGCGGCGTGCGCGCTGGAGCCGATCAGCGCCGACGAGTGGTTCGACACGGTGCGCCGCAGCGCCCCGTTCGCGGCGTTGCCGCGCAGCGCGTTCGAGGCGACGCTGGACCTGTTGAGCGGCAAGTATCCGTCGACCGATTTCGCCGAGCTGCGGCCTCGGCTGGTCTACGACCGCGATGCCGGCACGTTGACCGGTCGGCCCGGCGCGCAACGGCTGGCGGTGACCTCCGGCGGCGCCATCCCGGACCGCGGGATGTTCACCGTGTATCTGGCCTCGGACACCGAAAAGCCTTCCCGGGTGGGCGAACTCGACGAGGAGATGGTCTACGAGTCCCGACCGGGTGACGTCATCTCACTCGGCGCGACGAGCTGGCGGATCTCCGAGATCACCCACGACCGGGTGCTGGTGATCCCCGCGCCCGGTCAGCCGGCCCGGTTGCCCTTCTGGCGTGGCGACAACGTCGGGCGCCCCGCCGAATTGGGGGCGGCGATCGGCGCGTTCATCACCGAGATGGCCGCCCTCGATGACGACGAATTCCGGTCACGGTGCGCCGCAATCGGTTTCGACGATTACGCGACCGACAATCTGCGTCGGCTGCTCGACGAGCAGCGTGCCGCCACCGGGGTGCTGCCCGGGGACCGACAGCTGGTGGTGGAGCGCTTCCGCGACGAACTCGGCGACTGGCGGATCATCCTGCACTCGCCCTACGGACTGGGGGTGCACGGTCCGCTCGCGTTGGCGGTCGGGGCGAGGATCTTCCAGCGGTACGGCATCGAGGAGAAGCCGACCGCCTCCGACGACGGGATCATCGTGCGGTTGCCGGCCGCCCCGCCGGATGTCGACGCCAACCCGCCCGGCGCGGAGATCTTCGTCTTCGAGCCCGACGAGATCGAGGAGCTGGTCACCGCGCAGGTCGGCGGGTCGGCGCTGTTCGCGTCCCGGTTCCGGGAGTGCGCGGCCCGCGCGCTGCTGCTGCCGCGCCGCGACCCGGGCAAGCGTTCCCCGCTGTGGCATCAGCGCCAGCGCGCCGCCCAATTGCTGGATGTGGCGCGGCGCTACCCGGATTTCCCGATCGTGCTGGAAACGGTCCGGGAATGCCTGCAGGACGTCTACGACGTGCCGGCGTTGACACAGCTGATGGCGATGATCGCCGGCCGGGGCGTGCGGGTCACCGAGGTGCGCACCGAAACGCCGTCGCCGTTCGCGGCGGCGCTGCTGTTCGGCTACGTCGGGGCGTTCATGTACGAGGGCGACAGCCCGCTGGCAGAACGCCGCGCCGCGGCGCTGTCGCTGGACACCACGCTGCTGGCCGAGTTGCTCGGCCGGGTGGAGCTGCGGGAGCTGCTGGATCCGGACGTGGTGATGGCCACCGCTCGCGCGCTGGGGCGCCTGACACCGGAGCGTCAGGCGCGCGACGCCGAGGGGGTGGCAGACCTGCTGCGGGTGCTGGGACCGCTGACCACCGCCGAGATCGCCGAACGCTGCGCCGCGCCCGACGAGGCCCCCGACCAGCTCGAGCAGTTGCGCTCGGCCCGACGGGTGCTGCCGGTGTCCTATGCCGGGCAGAGCTGGTGGGCGGCGGTCGAGGACATCGGCCGGCTGCGCGACGGCGTGGGCGTGCCGGTCCCGCCCGGGGTGCCGGCGGCGTTCACCGAACCCGTGGCCGACCCGCTCGCCGACCTGCTGGGCCGCTACGCCCGCAGCCACGGCCCGTTCTCCACCGCGGAGGCCGCCGCCCGCTTCGGTCTGGGCCTGCGGATCGCCGGCGATGTGCTGAGCCGGCTGGCCGCCGATCACCGGCTCATCCGCGGTGAGTTCACCGACAGCCCAACCGATTTCCCGGGCGCCGAGCAGTGGTGCGACGCCGGAGTGCTGCGGGTGCTTCGCCGGCGGTCGCTAGCTGCGCTGCGGGCGCAGATCGAACCGGTCAGCACCGCCGCCTACGCCCGGTTCCTGCCGTCCTGGCAGCAGCTCGGCACCGCCGACGGCCCCGATGGGTTGCTGTCGGTGATCGAGCAGCTGGCCGGGGCGCCGCTGGCCGCCTCCACGGTGGAGCCACTGATTTTCGGGCAGCGGGTGCGGGACTACTCCCCCGCCCTGCTCGATGAGTTGTTGGCCTCCGGCGAGGTGCTCTGGTCCGGCGCGGGCGCCCTGCCCGGCGGCGACGGCTGGGTGTGCTTCCACCTGGCCGACACCGCCGCTCTGACGCTGCCCCCACCCGAGGAGCTGGAGCTCACCGAGACCCACCGCGAGCTCCTGGACGCGCTGTCCGGGGGCGGGGCGTACTTCTTCCGCCAGCTCGCCGGGGCCAATGAGTCCGAGGCCAAAGACGCGCTGTGGCAACTCATCTGGTCCGGGCGCGTCACCGGGGACACCTTCGCTCCGATGCGGGCCCGGCTGGGCGGCTCCGGGCGCCAGCCCCGCGCCGCGGCGGCCCGGGCACGCCGCCGGCCGCCGCGGCCGGGCCGCTTCGGTCTGGCGGCGCCGGCGGCGCGCGGCGTCGACGCCACGGTGGCCGGTCGCTGGTCGCTGCTGCCCGAACCGGAACCGGATCCCACCGTTCGCGCCCAGTTTCAGGCCGATCTGCTGCTGGCCCGACACGGCGTGCTGACCCGCGGCGCCGTCGCCGCCGAGGACATCCCGGGTGGTTTCGCCCTGCTGTACAAGGTGCTGTCCGCCGCCGAGGAGGCCGGCCGCTGCCAGCGCGGCTATTTCGTGGAATCCCTTGGTGGGGCGCAGTTCTCGTCGGCGTCGACGGTGGACCGGCTGCGTGGTTTCGCCGACCCGCTGCAGGAGCCCTCCGGTCCGCCAGAAGGACTCGCGCTGGCCGCGACCGATCCGGCCAATCCGTATGGCGCGGCGTTGAGTTGGCCAGCGCGCGCCGACACCGAGGGGTCGCACCGGCCGGGCCGCCGGGCCGGCGCGCTGGTGGTGCTGACCGACGGGGAACTGACCTGGTTCGTCGAGCGCGGCGGCAAGTCGCTGCTGAGCTTCACCGACGACGAGGGACGGTTGGCCGCCGCCGCGGCGGCGCTGGCCGCGCTGGTGGCCGACGGGCGGGTCGCCGGACTGTTGGCGGAGCGCGTCGACGGGTCGCCCGCGCTGGATCCGCGCGCGGGCGGCTCGGCGGCGGCGCTGGTGTCGGCCGGGTTCGCGCGCACCCCGCGTGGCCTGCGGTTGCGGCGGTGACCGATGCCCGAGGGTGACACCGTCTGGCGGACCGCACGCGCGCTGCACGACGCGCTGGCCGGCAAGGCGCTGACCCGCTGCGACATTAGGGTGCCGCGCTTCGCCACCGTGGACCTGACCGGGGAAACCGTCGACGAGGTGATCTGCCGCGGGAAGCATTTGTTCATCCGGACCGGCGCGGCGAGCATCCACTCGCACCTGTCGATGGAGGGCGCGTGGCGAATCGGCCACGCGCGGGTGGCCGAGCATCGCATCCGCGCGCTGCTGTGCGCCGGTGACGTTCGGGCCGCCGGGGTGGACCTCGGGCTGCTGGAGGTGCTCAAACGTTCCGAGGAGATGTCGGCGGTGGCTCACCTGGGTCCGGATTTGCTGGGCCCGGACTGGGATCCGGAGCTCGCGGCGGCGAATCTGGCCGCCGAGCCGGACCGGGCCTTGGCGCCGGCGCTGCTGGACCAACGCAACCTGGCCGGCGTCGGCAATGTGTACGCCAACGAGTTGTGTTTCATCGCCGGTGTCGCGCCGGACTCCCCGGTGGGCTCGGTGGCCGACCCCGCTCGGCTGGTGCGGCGCGCTCACCAGATGTTGACGGCCAACCTGTCTCGCGCCCAGCGGGTGACCACCGGGGACACCCGGCGAGGTCGCGAGCTATGGGTGTACGGGCGGGCCGGGCGAGACTGCCGTCGCTGCGGGACCGCCATTGTCACCGCGACCGTCGGGCAGCGGGTGAGCTTCTGGTGCCCGTCCTGCCAGCGCTGAGGCCGGGAACGCAGAACGCCCCGCCGGTGAGGGCGGGGCGTCCTGGGTTGTGATGGCTAGCCGATGGCCTTCACCTTGTACGGCTTGACGTAGGGCTCGCCCGGCACGTGGACGATCTGGCCGGCTTCCTCGGCCGCCTTCTTGGCCAGGTACTCGGCGCGGATCTGCTTCTTGTCGACCTTCGGCTTGCGCTCGCCGACGCCGCCGAGGCCCGGGGGCAGGGCCAGCTTGCAGATCTTCTTCACCACCGAGCCGAACTGCTTGTGGATCGGGCCGGTGTTGTAGGGGATGCCGTAGCGGTCGCAGATGTCCTTGACCTCGACGGAGATCGACTCGTACCGGTGCGCCGGCAGATCCGGGAACAGGTGGTGCTCGATCTGGAACGACAGGTTGCCGCTGAAGATGTGGAACCACTTGCCGCCGGAGATGTTCGCCGAGCCCAGCACCTGGCGGAAGTACCACTGGCCGCGGGTCTCGTTGCGGGCCTCTTCGATGGAGAACTCGCTGGTGCCCTCGGGGAAGTGCCCGCAGAAGATGATGGTGTAGGACCACACGTTGCGGATCAGGTTGGCCAGGCCGTTGCCGAGGAACACCAGCGGCGCGAACGGGCTGGCCAGCAGCGGGAAGGCGACGTAGTCCTTGAGGGTCTGGCGTCCGACCTTGCCCCAGATCTCGCGAATGACTTCCTTCTTCTCCTTGAAGGGGAATTCACCGTCGCGGACCCGCTCGGTCTCCAGCTCGTGCAGGGCCACGCCGTACTGGAACAGCACCATCAGCAGGAACGCGTAGAGCGGGTTGCCGAGGTAGTACTTCTGCCACGGCTGGTCCGGGCTCATCCGCAGGATGCCGTAGCCGATGTCACGGTCCAGGTCGACGACGTTGGTGTAGGTGTGGTGCATGTAGTTGTGGGTGTAGCGCCACTGCTCGGCGGGGCAGGCGTTGTCCCACTCGAAGACCTGGCCGCGCAGGGCCGGGTCGCCCATCCAGTCGTACTGGCCGTGCATGACGTTGTGGCCGATCTCCATGTTGTCGAGGATCTTGGCCGCGCCCAGCATGCCGGCGCCCACCAGCCAGAACGGCGGGATGATGGACAGGAACAGCGCCGCGCGTCCGCCAACCTCCAGCTTGCGCTGCAGCTTCATGATGTTGCGGATGTACTCGGCGTCCTTCTCGCCCAGATCGCCCAGCACCCGCTCGCGGATGGCGTCCAGCTCGCGGCCGAACTCCTCCATCTGGGTGCGCGTCATCCGGACGGTGACGTCGCCAACCTGCTTCTCGAAGACCTCTTCGGGCACGAGAACCTCGGCGGTGTCGTCAATGTGGATCGGTTCTGCAAGGGCAGTCATCTCACGAAATCCTTTCGGGGAGTTTGTTCGGGGGGGGGCGGTTAGAGCTCGACGTCGACGTCGCCGCAGGGCACGGTGACGCAGATCTGGATTTCTTCGGCTTCGGCGTTGGAGACGGCGCCGGTGTTCAGGTTCTTCACCACGCCGCGGGACTTGAGCTTGGTGCAGCCGTGGCAGATGCCCATCCGGCAGCCGAACTCGGGCTTGAGACCGGCGGCCTCGGCCTGCTCCAGCAGGGTCTTGCCGTCGTCCTCGACGAAGACGTCGCTGTCGACGAAGGACACCAGTCCGCCGGAGGCTTCGCCCGGGGTGAAGCTCGGGGGCACGAAGCTCTCCGAGCGCGCCTCCGGGTGCACCTCGCGGACCGCATTGACCAGGGCGCCCGGGCCGCAGACGTAGACCGCCTCCGGGTGCGCCATCGCGGTGGCGAGGTGGTCGGCGTTGACGTGGCCGACGAGGTCGCCGTCGTCGGAGCGGGTGAACCCGAACAGCACGGTGGCGGCGCCGGCTGCGGCGACCGCCCGCAGCTCCTGGGCGTAGGCCAGTTCGTCGCCGGTGCGGGCGTAGTGCACGAAGGCGACCTCGCCGGTGTGGCCATTGGCGCGCAGGGTGCGCAGCATGGCGATCATCGGGGTGATGCCGCTGCCGCCGGAGACCAGCAGGATGCGACGGGCGGCGGGGTCCAGGACAAAGTCGCCGGCCGGGGCGCCGATGCCGAGCACCATGCCGGGGCGGGCGTTCTTGTACAGGTGGGTGGAGACCAGGCCGCCGTCGTGCAGGCCGACGGTCAGCTCGATGGTCGCGGTGTCGCCTTCGGCGTTGACCGGCGAGTAGCAGCGGCTGTGCCGGCGACCGTCGATCTCGACCGAGACGTTGACGTGCTGGCCGGCCCGAAATTTGGAGAACAGCTGTTCTCCGAGTCCGTTGGGGGTCAGGGTCAGGGTGACGCTGCGCGGGGTCTGCCAGCGCACGGCGGTGATGGTCGCGCGACCTTCCTTGTGGGTCCAAGCGGGGTCGACGACCTCAGTGAAGCTGTCCACGCCTTGCGGCCAGGTCAGCACCTTCATCAGGGAAGACTCCAGGACGCGCTCCCGGAGGCGGGGGCTAAGCATTTCGGTGAACATGTGTACACAATGCGTCAGGGGCCCCGGATGCGTCAATGGAAACGCGCCGGATTGTGTTAGCGTTCACATTCAGTGGACAGTCGTACACCGTCATCGCATACCGGCCGCGCGAAGCGCCTCCGGGAGTCTCGCGCGCGCGCATCCGAGGAGCGCAAGTCCAAGGAATCCGAACGCCGCGTCTCCAAGGAGCGCCGTGTCACGGTCTCCCGCGACGAACGCAAGGGCGCCACCCGTCGCGCGATCCTGGACTCGGCGCTGGACCTGCTGGCCGAGCGCAGTTTCACCGCGCTGAGCCTGCGCGAGGTGGCCCGCGAGGCCGGCATCGCGCCGACGGCGTTCTACCGGCACTTCGACTCGATGGACGCCCTCGGTTTGGTGCTGATCGACGAGTCGTTCCGCAAGCTGCGCGAGATGCTGCGCGGGGCGCGCACCGGCCAACTGGATCCCAAGCGCATCATCGACTCCTCCATCGACATCCTGATCAAGGGCGTCAAGCAGGACCCGGAGCACTGGCGGTTCATCGCGCGCGAGCGACACAGCGGGGTGGCCACCCTGCGGCACGCGATCCGCGCCGAGATCCGGGTGATCACCTCCGAGCTGGCCATCGACCTGGCCCGCATCCCCGGGCTGAACGGCTGGACCCACGACGATCTGAACATTCTGGCCAGCCTGATGGTGAACGCGATGATCTCCATCGCCGAGGCCGTCGAGGACGCGTCGGATCCGGCCAGCGTGGAGGACATCCGAAACACCGCGGTCCGGCAGCTGCGGATGATGATGATCGGCGTGTTCAACTGGCGCAGCGGCGGCAACCCGTCGGCCAACGAGCTCTTCAGCCGCGGCCCGCAGGCCACCGGCTAGACCTGCCGGTCGCTGGCGAAGCCGAGACTCCGACCGGTCAGCGGATCCTCGAACTCCAATGTCTGCGCCAGCAGTGACAGCGGGGTGGAGAAGTCGTCCGGGGCGACGTCGATCACCTCGGGGTACAACGGATCCCCGCTGATCGGCAGGCCGAGGGAGGCCATGTGCACCCGGAGCTGATGCGTCCGGCCGGTGCGCGGGCTGAGCCGGTAGCGCCCGTCACCGAGGTGCTCAACCAGAGTCTCAGCATTCACCTCCCCGGGTTCCTCGTAGGCCTGTAACCGGCTGCGCTCCTTGACAATCCGGGAGCGCAGCCTGATCGGAAACTCCAGCGACGGGTCCACCCCGGCGCGGGCCAGGTACACCTTGCGCACCTCGTCGCGGGAGAACAGCATCTGGTACGCCCCGCGCACCTCGCGGCGCACGGTGAACAGCAGCACCCCGGCGGTCAGCCGGTCCAGGCGGTGCGCCGGGGAGAGTTCCGGCAGCTCGAGCTCGCGGCGCAGCCGCACCAGCGCCGTCTGCGCGACGTGCGAGCCGCGCGGCATGGTGGCCAGGAAGTGCGGCTTGTCGACCACCAGGATGTTCTCGTCGCAGTGCAGGATCGGGATGTCGAACGGGACCTCGACCTCGTCGGGGAGGTCGCGGTACACCCACACGCAATCACCCTCGGCGGCAACGGCATCCGCCGCGAGCACCGAGCCGTCGTCGGAGAACACCTCGCCGGCAAGGACTTTCGAACCCGCGGCTTCCCCGAAGCGGCGGGTCAGCTCGTCACGAACGCCACCGCCCAGAAGCCGGACCCGGGTCGGCCCGACCCCGTCGCGCGCCGGAAGCGGGGCGACGCGTCGCCGCCTCACGACCGCGGCAGCGGCACCGGCTCGAGGATCTCCGCGCGCGCCTCCGGCGCGGCCACCCGCAGCGCGTCGGCGGAGGCGTCGTCGGGCTGGGTCTGGGACAGCACCTCGGCCTCCACCCGGGCGATGTAGGTCTCGACCTCGCGGTCGACGTCCTCGGCGCTCCAGCCCAGGATCGGGGCGACGATCTGGGCGACCTCACGGGCGCACTCCACGCCGCGGTGCGGGTACTCGATCGCGATCCGCATCCGGCGGGCCAGGATGTCCTCCAGGTGCAAGGCCCCCTCGGCCGCCGCGGCGTAGGCCGCCTCCACCTTCAGGTACACCGGCGCCTCGGTGATCGGCTCCAGCAGCTCGGGGTCGCTCGCCGCCAGCTCCAGCACATCGCCGATCAGCGAGCCGTAGCGATCCAGCAGGTGCCGCACCCGGTACGGGTGCAGCCGGAACGGCTCCCCCACGTGCTGGGTCTGGTTGACCAGCGCGAAGTACCCGTCGGCGCCCAGCAGCGGCACCTTCTCGGTGATCGACGGCGCGACCCGGGTCGGCACGAATTGGGCGGCCATGTCGATCGCGTCGGCGGCCATCACCCGGTAGGTGGTGTACTTACCGCCGGCGATCGCGACCAGCCCCGGCGCGGAAACCGCCACCGCGTGCTCGCGGGACAGCTTCGAGGTCTCGTCGCTCTCCCCGGCCAGCAGCGGCCGCAGGCCGGCGTAGACGCCGTCGATGTCGTCGTGGGACAGCGGGGTGGCCAGCACCGTGTTGACCCGCTCCAGGATGTAGTCGATGTCGGCCTTGGTGGCCGCCGGGTGCGCCAGGTCCAGGTTCCACTCGGTGTCGGTGGTGCCGATGATCCAGTGCGTGCCCCACGGGATGACGAACAGCACCGACTTCTCGGTGCGCAGGATGATCGCCACCTCGCTGACGATCCGGTCCCGCGGCACCACAATGTGCACGCCCTTGGACGCGCGCACCCGGAATCGCCCGCGCTGGCGCGACAGCGCCTGGATCTCGTCGGTCCACACCCCGGTCGCGTTGATCACCACGTGCGCCCGGGCTTCGGTGACCGCGCCGTCCTCGGAGTCGCGCAGCTTCACCCCGACCACCCGGTCGCCCTCGCGCAGCATGCCGACCACCTGGGTGGAGGTGCGGACCACCGCGCCGTAGTGGGCGGCGGTGCGCGCGACGGTCATGGTGTGCCGGGCGTCGTCGACGACGGTGTCGTAGTAGCGGATGCCGCCGATCAGCGAGCTGCGCTTGAGGCCCGGCGCCAGGCGCAGCGCGCCGGCGCGGAACAGGTGCTTCTGGGCGGGCACCGATTTCGCGCCGCCGAGCTGGTCGTAGAGGAAGATGCCGGCGGCCACGTACGGCCGCTCGGTCCACCGGGTGGTCAGCGGGAACAGGAACGGCAGCGGCTTGACCAGGTGCGGGGCCAGCGTGGTCAGCGACAGTTCGCGTTCGTGCAGGGCCTCACGGACCAGGCCGAACTCGAGCTGCTCCAGATAGCGGAGTCCGCCGTGGAACATCTTGGAGGACCGGCTGGAGGTGCCTGAGGCGAGGTCGCGGGCCTCGACGAGGGCGACCTTGAGACCGCGGGTGGCGGCGTCCAGGGCGGCCCCGGCCCCGACCACCCCACCGCCGATCACCAGGACGTCGAACTGCTCGCTGCCCAGGCGATCCCAGTTCTGCTTGCGTTGCGCCGGGTCGAGCATCGAACTCGGTAGCGGCTCGCTCACGGATGCACCCCTTGTTACTCGTCGGTACGGGCGTCAGCCTAATCCAGATCGTCGTGGGCCATCAGCCGCCGCGCCGCCTCCACGATCGACCCGGACAGCGACGGGTACACCGATAGCGTCTGGGCCAGGTCGGCGACGGTGATCCGGTTCTGCACGGCCAGCGCGATCGGCAGGATCAGCTCGGAGGCGATCGGCGCGACCACCACGCCGCCGATCACGGTGCCGGTGGCGGGCCGGCAGAAGATCTTGATGAAACCGTGCCGGAGCAGGCTCATCTTGGCGCGGGCATTGCTGTTCAGCGGCAGCATGATGGTGCGGGCCGGCACCGACCCGTCGTCGATGGAACGCTGCGGGATCCCGACGGCGGCGATCTCGGGCCGGGTGAACGTCGCCGACGCCACCGTGCGCAGCCGAATCGGGTTCACCCCTTCGCCGAGCGCGTGATACATCGCGATGCGGCCCTGCATGGCGGCCACCGACGCCAGCGGCAGCAGCCCGGTGCAGTCGCCCGCGGCGTACACCCCGGACGCGCCGGTGCGCGACACCCGGTCCACCGGGATGTGCCCGGACCGGGCCAACTCGACGCCGATCGCCTCCAGGCCCAGCCCGGCGGTGTTCGGGGTGGAGCCGATGCTCATCAGGGCGTGGCTGCCCTCGACGGTGCGGCCGTCGGACAACTCGACGCGGATGCCGTCGTCGGTGCGCACCACCGCGTCGGCGCGGCCGTTCTTGACCAGCTTGACGCCGCGCTCGGCGAACACCTCCTCCAGCACGGCGGCGGCGTCGGGGTCCTCGTGCGGCAGGATCAGGTCGCGGCTGGCCACCACCGTGACCTCGACGCCGAGTTCGGTGTAGGCGTTGCAGAACTCCGCGCCGGTCACGCCGGAGCCGACGATCACCAGGTGTTCGGGCAGTTCCTGCAGGCTGTAGAGCTGTCGCCAGGTCAGGATGCGTTCCCCGTCGGGCACCGCGTTGGGCAGCACCCGGGGGCTGGCGCCGGTGGCGATCAGCGCGACGTCTGCCTTGAGGATGGCCACCCGGCCCTCCGGGGTGGTGACCTTGATCCGGTGATGCGCCATACCGGGCTCGGTGTCCACGAATTCACCGCGGCCGCGCACGAGGGTGACCCCGGCGTTGGTCAACTGCGTGCCGATGTCCACCGACTGGGACACCGCCAGGGTCAAAGCGCGGCGGTTGATCTGCGGCAACGTGATCGGGGCGTCCTCGATGCCGATGTCATAGCCCAGGCCCTCGGCGCGGCGCAGCTCGGTGCGCACCCCCGTCGAGGCGATGAACGCCTTGGACGGCACGCAGTCGAACAGCACGCACGCGCCGCCGAGGCCGTCGGAGTCCACGACGGTCACGTGCACCTTGTCCGGCCCGCAGCCCGCGGCCACCAGCGCGGCCTCGTATCCGGCCGGCCCCCCACCGATGATGACAATCCGGGTGATCACGACGATCAACCTAATGCCTGAACGCCTCGGCCACCGGCCAACGAGGTCGGGTCACGGTGTTTAAGATCAGCGAGTGCCGCTGTACGCCGCCTACGGGTCCAACATGCATCCCGAACAGATGCGGGAGCGGGCTCCGCATTCCCCGATGGCGGGCACCGGCTGGCTGCACGGCTGGCGGCTGACCTTCGGCGGCGCGGACATCGGCTGGGAAGGCGCGCTGGCCACCGTTGTGCAGGATCCGGGCTCGCAGGTGTTCGTGGTGCTCTACGACATGACCCCCGAGGACGAGAAGAGCCTGGACCGCTGGGAGGGCTCGGAGCTGGGCTTCCACAAGAAGATCCGCTGCCGGGTGCACCGCGAAACCTCGGACACCACGACGGATCCGGTGCTGGCCTGGCTGTATGTGGTCGACGCCTGGGAGGGCGGGCTGCCGTCCGCGCGCTACATCGGGGTGATGGCCGACGCCGCCGAGATCGCCGGGGCGCCCGCGCAGTACGTGCACGACCTGCGCACCCGCCCGGCGCGCAATATCGGGCCCGGAACCCCGGGCAACACCTAGACGAAAGCCGCGCTCTGCTCGACGACGCCGACGAACGCGCGCACGCCGATGGCCAGGGCCCGCTCGTCGATGTCAAAGTTCGGCTGGTGCAGGTCCAGCTGCGGCCCGATCCCGCTCCACACGCCGAGGCGCGCCATGGCGCCCGGCACCTCTTCCAGGTACCAGGAGAAGTCCTCGCCGCCGCCGGACTGCCGGGTGTCGGCCAGTGCCTCGGGCCCGACGGACTCGATGGCGTGGGTGAAGATCCGGGTGCTGATCTCGTCGTTGACCACCGGCGGCACCCCGCGGGTGTAGGTCAGGGTGTGCTCGACGTTCAGGGTGGCCAGTTGAGCGGCCACCACCTCGCGGACCAGCGCCTCCATCTCCCGCCAGGCCTCGCGGCTGGCGGTCCGCACCGTCCCGGACAGGGTGCCGCTCTGCGGGATGGCATTGGCGGCCATCCCGGCGTTGACCGCGCCCCACACCATCACCGTGGAATCGCGCGGGTCCAGCCGGCGCGACAGCACCCCGGGCACCCCGGTGATCAGCGCGCCCAGCGCATAGACCAGGTCCCCGGTCAGGTGCGGCCGGGAAGTGTGCCCGCCCGGGGAGGCCAGGGTGACGCTCATCCAATCCGCGGCGGAGGTGATCGGGCCGGGGGTGATGGCCACCTTGCCGACGGCCAGCCGCGGGTCGCAGTGCAGCGCGAAGATCCGGGACACCCCGTCCAGGGCGCCGGCGGCGATCGCGTCTAGCGCGCCGCCGGGCATCAGCTCCTCGGCCGGCTGGAACACCAACCGCACCGCGACGGGCAGCGCAGGCGCCGCGGCCAGCGCCAGACCGGCCCCCAACAGGATCGCGGTGTGCGCGTCGTGGCCGCAGCTGTGCGCGACGCCGGGCACCTCGGAAGCGAACGCCAGCCCGGTGTTCTCCAGCATCGGCAACGCGTCCATGTCGGCGCGCAGCGCGATCCTTGCCAGATAGTCGGGGCCGATATCGCAGGTCAGACCGGTGCCGCCGGGCAGGATCTTCGGCGCGAGACCGGCCGCCGTCAACGTCTCGTAGACGAAGGCGGTGGTGGCGTGCTCCTGGCGGCCCAGCTCCGGGTGAGCGTGAATGCGACGACGCCAGCTGACCACGTCGGCGCAATGCGCAGCCAGCCAGCTCTCCGCGCTGTCGGCCAGACTCATTCCCGCAGTATTTCACCTCGCGTCCGGCGATTAAGCTGCCGGGCTGTGACACCGACGCAGCAGGCCGCGCAGGCCGCGGCCGTCATCGCCGAAGGCACCGGAATCGCCACCCACGACGTGGCGGTGGTGCTGGGCTCGGGATGGGCCCCCGCCGCCGACGCGCTGGGCGACCCGCGGTCGGTGATCCCGATGGCTGAACTTCCCGGCTTCAGCACGCCGACGGCCGCCGGGCACGGTGGTCAGCTGCGTTCGCTGCAGATCGGCGGACGGCGGGTGCTGGTGCTGCTCGGCCGGATCCACGCCTACGAGGGCCACGACCTGTCCGCCGTCGTGCACCCGGTGCGCGCCGCGTGCGCGGCCGGCGCCACCACGGTGGTGCTGACCAATGCCGCCGGTGGTCTGCGTCCGGAGCACCAGGTCGGTCAGCCGGTGCTGATCGCCGACCACCTGAACCTGACCGCCCGCTCCCCGCTGGTCGGGGCGCAGTTCGTCGACCTGGTCAACGCATACTCACCGGAGCTTCGCGCGCTGGCCCGGCGGGTCGATCCCCGGCTCGCCGAAGGGGTGTACGCGGGCCTGCCCGGCCCGCATTACGAGACGCCCGCCGAGATTCGGATGCTGCGCGCCCTCGGCGCCGACCTGGTCGGGATGTCCACCGTGCACGAGACGATCGCCGCCCGCGCGGCCGGCGCTCAGGTGCTGGGCCTGTCGCTGGTCACGAACCTGGCCGCCGGAATGACCGGTGAGCCGCTGTCGCACGCCGAGGTGCTCGAGGCCGGGCGCGCGTCGGCGACCCGGATGGGCGAATTGCTGCGCGCGGTGATCGCCGAATTGCGGCCGGCAGCGGCCCCGGGTACAACCCCGGTATGAAAAGGGACGTCACCGCCGACCTCGATGTGCGGATCCTCGCGCCCACCACCTTGGAGTTCCAGATCGCGGTGGCGCCCCATCCCGACGTGGCGGTGACCGAATCACTGACGTTCACCTGGAACGGCGAGGAGGTCGCCGCCACCGAGATCATCGCCGAACACGGCAACCGGATCCACGCCCTGGAAGTCGGCGAGGGCAACGTCACCGCCAGCTATTCCGCGACGCTGCTGGGCCGCGCCGAACCCGCGGAGGTCTGCGCGGCCGACCTGACCCGCTACCTGCGGCCGAGCCGCTACGCGGAATCCGACAAGTTCTTCGGGTTCGCCGGCACCGAGTTCGGCGAGTACAGCGACTCGGTCACGCTGCTGGAGAAGGTGTCGGCGTGGGTCGGGACGCGGCTGGAATACGTCCCCGGGGCCAGCGACCCGATCGACGGGGCGACCGACACCCTGCTGGCGGGCCGCGGTGTCTGCCGCGACTACGCCCACCTGGTGGTGGCGTTGCTGCGGGCGGTCAAGGTCCCCGCCCGGCTGGTGGCGGTCTACGCGCCGGGATGCGAGCCGATGGATTTCCACGCCGTCGCCGAGGCGTTCGTCGACGGCGCCTGGCGGGTGGTGGACGCGACCTGCCTGGCGCCGCGTCAGTCGATGGTGCGGATCACCACCGGACGCGACGCCGCGGACACCGCGTTCCTGGACAACCACAAGGGCGCGATCGCGCTGAACAACTGCGTGGTGACCGCCGTCGTCGACGGGGGCATCCCGCACGATTCGACGCACGACACGGTGTCCCTGGGGTGACTAGCGGGGCCCGAACTGCCGGTCCCCCGCGTCGCCGAGGCCCGGCACGATGAACTTGTCGCCGTTGAGGCCGTCGTCGACGACGGCCGTCACCAGCGCATACTTCTCGAATCGCGACGAGAACTTCTCGATGACGTCGATGCCGTCGGGCGCGGACACCACGCAGACGGCGGTGACGTCGGTGGCCCCGCGGTCGGCGAGCAGCCCGAGCGCGTGCGCCAGCGACCCGCCGGTAGCCAGCATCGGGTCCAGCACCAGCACCGGGACGCCGCCGAGGTCATCGGGCAACGACACCAGGTACTCGTGCGCCCGGTGGGTCGCCTCGTCGCGGGCCATCCCGACGAACCCGGCGCGCGACTCCGGCAGCAGTTGCTGCGCGGGGGCCAGCATGCCCAGCCCCGCCCGCAGCACCGGCACCAGCAGCGGCGGCGCCGACAGCCGGTGACCCGTCGTCGGCGCCAGCGGCGTCGTCACGGTCTGTTCGTCGCAGCAGAGGTCCCGGGTCGCCTCGTAGACCAGCATCAGGGTGAGCTCGGCCAGCGCGGCGCGGAAGGCCGCGTTGCCGCTGTGCGCGTCGCGCAGCGTCGTCATCCGGACCGCGGCGAGTGGGTGGTTGATCACGCGGAGGTCCATGGACGAGGACACTACGGCCTACGGGCGAGTTCGCGCCCCGGTCGGCGCCGTTATTCTGAGCGCCATGGCAGCAGACCTGGTACCCATCCGGCTCAGTGTGACCGCCGGCGACCTGTACACCCTCTGGGCGCCGCCGTGGCGCGACGCCGGGGACGAGTGGGAGGCGTTCCTGGGCAAGGACGAGGACCTGTACGGCTTCGCCAGCGCCGCCGACCTGGCCGCGTTCGTGCGCTCCGGCGCCGAGAACGATCTGTCCGACCACCCGGCCTGGGCCGCGCTGACCGAGGCCAACGCGCACGCGCTGAACCCGGACGAGGACCACCACTTCGACCTGCTGGCCGTCGAGGAACTGGCCGCCGAGAAGCCGAGCGAGACCTCGGTGACCTCGCTGGCCTCCACCCTCGCGGTGGTGTCGGCGATCGGGTCGGTGTGCGAGTTGCCCGCCGTCACCAAATTCTTCAACGGAAACCCGTCGCTGGTCACCCTGAACAACGGCGTCGACGAGTTCAGCGGCCGGGCCGGCCGCAAGCGCTGGGACGCCATCGCCGCGGTCATCGCCCGCAACTGGGAGAAGGTGCTCGCCGCCATCGACGAGGTGCTGAGCACCCCCGAGGTGGACGAGAAGGCCTCCGCGAAGGCCGCCGAGGAGCTGGAAGCCGATCCGCCGGTCATCGAGGAGGAGGACGTCCTCATCATCGAGGAGGACGACGACGCCGAGGGCGCCGAAACCGCCGAGGATGGGGACGGTGTCGAGCCGGGCGCGGTCCGCGCGGCCGGCGACACCGCGGTCCTGGGCAGTGACGCCGACTTCTGGGGCCGGGTGGGCATCGACCCGATCCGGCTGATGATCGGCTCGGGCACCTTCTACACGCTGCGCTGCTACTTCCGCGACCGGCCGATCTTCCTGGGCCGCAACGGCCGAATCAGCGTGTTCAGCTCCGAGCGCGCGCTGGCCCGCTACCTGGCCGACGAGCACGACCACGACCTCGCCGACCTGGTCACCTACGACGACATCCGCACCGCCGCGACCGACGGCTCGCTGGTGGTCAAGGTGACCGACGAGAACGTGTACGTGCTGACCGGGCTGGCCGACGACATCGCCGACGGCGCCGACGCGGTCGACCACGACCAGCTGGAGCTCGCGGTCGAGTTGCTGCGCGACGTGGGCGACTACTCCGAGGAGGACACCGTCGAAAAGGCGCTGGCCTCCGACGCGGCGTTGGGCGCCTTCGTCTCCCACGTGCTCGACGGCGCCGACGCCCCGGCCAAGCCGGCCGAGGCGGTCAGCTCCTGGGAAAAGCTGGAGCGGTTCGTGGAGTCGCGGCTGCGGCGGGAATAGTCCTTCCGCACCCGGGCACGCGGCGCTAGCGTGGCCGGATGGGCATTCCGACCGACTTCCAGCACCGTCCCGTGGCGGTGATCGGCGCGGGCACCCTGGGCCGACGCATCGCGTTGATGTTCGCCGGCCGCGGGGGCGAGGTCCGAATCAGCGACCCGAACGCCGAGGTCGGCGCCGCCGCGGTGGCCTACGTCAACGAGCAGCTCGCGGCGTGGGTGTCCCGGCATGACGGGTTCACCGCCGGGTCGGCGCGCCACACCGACGACCAGGCGGCCGCCGGACGCCGTCGTCACCTCGAACTCGTCGTCGTATGCCAGTCGGCTGTTCACCGCGGGTCTGCCGACCGCGTCGCGGATGTGCAACACGCACTTCTACATGCCGCCCCTGCAGCTCGCGGTCGACGTGATGAGCAACGGCGAAACCTCCGACGAGGTGCTCGATTTCGTGCTGGCCGCCTTCCCCGACTACGGCCTGTCACCGTTCCTGTGCCACAAGGAGAGCACCGGGTTCATCTTCAACCGGATCTGGGCGGCCATCAAACGCGAGGCGCTTTCCGTTGTCGCCGAAGGGATTTCCACACCTGAGGACGTCGACGCGATGTGGCGGGTGAACAGCGGCTCCGCGCAGGGACCGTTCCAGATGATGGACCACGTCGGCCTGGATGTGGTGCTCGACATCGAGAACCACTATGCCGCGGAGAACCCGAATCTTCCCACCGGACCGCGGGAACTGCTGCACCGCTACGTCGACGCCGGCAAGCTCGGCGCGAAATCCGGAGAAGGTTTCTACACCTACCCGAAGGATCCCACGTGACCGAACTGGTGGCGCTGCACCTGGCCCGCAAGCAGATCCTGGCGGCGCCCACCGACGGCTCACCGGAACGTGTGCTGGTCGACGGCGTCGATCAGTGCCCCGACGGCGTGGTCGTCGACCGCGCGGCCGGGCACATCTACTGGACCAATATGGGCGCGCCCGACGGTCCCCCGGCGCCGGGCGCCGAGCCGACGTTCCTGGCCGCGAACGGATCCATCGAGCGGGTGGATCTCGACGGCTCGAACCGCAGGACCATCGTGCCGGCGGGTGGTTTCACCACCGGCAAGCAACTGACCGCCGACTTCGCCGCCGGCAAGCTCTACTGGTGCGACCGGGAAGGCATGGCCGTGCGGCGGTGCAACCTGGACGGCAGCGAGTTGGAGGCCGTGGTGGTCACCGGGAGCGGTCCCGACGACGCCGCGGACGCGCGAAATCACTGCGTCGGGATTGCCGTGGACACCGCCCGCGGGCTGCTGTACTGGACCCAGAAGGGCGCCCCGAACGCCGGGCAGGGCCGGATCTTCCGCTGCCCCATCGAGATTCCCGACGGCCAGGACGCGGCGCGCCGCGCCGACGTCGAGTTGCTGTGGGACCAGCTGCCCGAGCCGATCGACCTGGAGTTGCTCGGCGACGACCTGCTGTGGACCGACCGTGGCGACCCGCCGGCCGGGAACACACTCAATCGCGGTGTGGTGCAACCGGTTCCCGGATCACACCGGGTGATCTCCGGCGACTACCAGGAAGCGATCGGGTTGGCCTCGGCCGACGGTGAGCGCTGGTACGTCAGCTCGCTCTACAGCGGCAGGATCCGCGAAGTGAACCTGACAAGCGGCGCCGAGCGAACCGTGGCCACCCTGGGCGGCGGCGTCACCGGCATCGCCGTGCTCTCTTGAGTCAGCCGGCCAACACCGCGTAGCGGGGCTTGATGACGTCGTCGATCAGCGCCAGCCGCTGGTCGAACGGGTAGAACGCGGACTTCATCGCGTTGATGGTGAACCGCTGCAGATCGGTCCAGCCGTAGCCGAACGCCTCGACCAGCCGGGCCATCTCCTGGCTCAGCGTGGTGTCGCTCATCAGCCGGTTGTCGGTGTTCACGGTCACCCGGAACCGCAGCCGGGCCAGCAGGTCGAACGGGTGCTCGGCGATGCTGGCCACCGCGCCGGTCTGCACGTTCGACGACGGGCACATCTCCAGCGGCACCCGGTTGTCCCGGACCAGCGCGGCCAACCGGCCCAGCCGCCGGCCGCTCGCCGGGTCGTCGGTGATGTCGTCGACGATGCGCACACCGTGCCCCAGCCGATCCGCGCCGCAGAACGCCAGCGCCTCGTGGATGGACGGTAGGCCAAAGGCCTCTCCGGCGTGAATGGTGAAGTGCCCGTTGAACTCCCGCATGTGCTCGAACGCGTCCAGGTGCCGGGTCGGCGGGTAGCCGGCCTCCGCGCCGGCGATGTCGAAGCCGCACACCCCGCGGTCGCGGTAGGCGATGGCCAGCTCGGCGATGTCCAGGGAGCGGGCGGCGTGGCGCATCGCGGTGACCAGGCAGCGCACCACGATCGGGGTCCCGGCGCTCGCGGCCGCGCGCTGCCCATCGGCGAACCCGGCCAGCACCGCCTCGACGACCTGCTCCAGGCTCAGGCCCCGCTCCAGGTGCAACTCGGGGGCGAAACGCACCTCGGCGTAGACCACCGAGTCGGCGGCCAGGTCCTCGACGGCCTCGAACGCCACCCGGTGCAGCGCCTCGGGCGTCTGCATCACCGCGACGGTGTGCGCGAACGGCTCCAGGTAGCGCTCCAGCGATCCGCTGTGCGCGGCCACCCGGAACCAGTCGCCCAGCGCCGGTCCGGTGTCGGCCGGCAGGTCGGAGTAGCCGACGGCGTCGGCGAGTTCCAGCACGGTCTGCGGCCGCAGCCCGCCGTCGAGGTGGTCGTGCAGCAGCACCTTCGGCGCGATCCGGATGGTCTCCAGGGTGGGTGCGCTCATGACTTCTCCTCCTCGACCCGGCCCAGGATCAGTTTCCTCGGCGGTGGTGGGCGCTGTCCGACCGTCCAGGCGCCGTCCAGTTCGGCCAGCGCCGGGCCGAGTTTCTCGGCAGTGTCGGTGAACAAGGTGAACAGCGGTTGTCCGGCGGACACCGGTTCGCCGGGGCGGCGGTGAATCTCCAGGCCCGCGCCGGCCTGCACGGCCGCGCCTGGAACTGTCCGGCCCGCGCCGAGCCGCCAGACCGCCATGCCGACCGCGAGGGCGTCGATGTCGCCCATCACCCCGGCTTCGCCCGCCGTGACGGTTTCCCGGCACGCCCCGATCGGCAGCGCCGCGTCCGGGTCGCCACCCTGGGCGCGGATCAGCGCGCGGTAGGCGTCCATCGCGGAGCCGTCGGCCAGGGTGTCGGCGGGGTCGCGGCCGTCGAGGCCGGCCAGATCCAGCATCTCCGCGGCCAGCGCCAGGGTCAGCTCCACCACGTCGTCGGGCCCGCCGCCGGCGAGCACCTCGACGGATTCGGCGATCTCGACGGCGTTGCCGACCATCCGCCCGAGCGGGACGGACATGTCGGTGAGCAGGGCGCGGGTCGGCACCCCGTAGCCGGCGCCGAGTTCGACCATGGTGGCTGCCAGCGCGGCGGCTTCCTCCGGGTCGGTGAGGAACGCCCCAGAGCCGGATTTGACGTCCAGCACCAGCGATTCGGCGCCCTCGGCGAGTTTCTTGCTCATGATCGACGAGGCGATCAGCGGCAGCGAATCGACGGTGGCGGTGATGTCGCGCAGCGCATAGAGCTTGCGGTCGGCCGGGGCGAGCTCGCCGGCGGCGAAGATGGCCGCCCCGACCTGCCCCAGCTGCGCCCGGATGGCGGCGACGCTGAGCTCGCCGGAGAACCCGGGGATGGACTCCAGTTTGTCCAGCGTGCCACCGGTGTGCCCGAGGCCGCGTCCGGAGGCCTGCGGCACCGTCCCGCCGCAGGCGACGATGATCGGCGCCAGCGGGATGGTGATCTTGTCGCCCACCCCGCCGGTGGAGTGCTTGTCGACCAGCCGGACCCGGGCGCCGTCGCGGCGCAGGTCGGAGAAGTCCAGCCGCGGTCCGGAGTTGATCATCGCGGCGGTCCAGCGGGTGATCTCCCCGCCGGTCATGCCGCGCAGGAAGATCGCCATCAGCAGGGCGGCCATCTGCTCGTCGCCGACCTCGCCGCGGGTGTAGGCGCCGATCACCCAATCGATGGCGTCGTCCGACAGTCGCCCGCCGTCGCGCTTGGCCTTGATGACCGTCGGCGCGTCGAATCCCGTCATCAGCTCCGCCCTCTGTCCGCCTCGTTCGCTCGCGGAAAAGCATTGCTCGCTCATCGGCGGGCCACCCGGGCCAGGTCGTCGGGGCCGAACGCCTCGGGCAGCAACTCCCCGAGCGGCCGGGGCCCGGCGGGGGTGTCGATCAGCAGGTCCGGGCCGCCGTGCTCGTAAAGCACTTGGCGGCAGCGCCCACACGGCAGCAGCGCGTGTCCGTCGGCGTCCACGCAGGCCAGCGCCAGCAGGCGTCGGCTGCCCTCGCCGGCAAACAACGCGCAGACCACGGCGCACTCGGCGCACAGGCCCAAACCATATGAGACATTCTCCACATTGGTCCCAGTGACCACACGGCCGTCGGCTGCCAGTGCGGCCGCGCCGACCGGGAACGCCGAATACGGCGCGTACGCCCGCGTTGAGGCTTGGATTGCGTTGTCCCGCAATACTTTCCAGTCGATCGATGGATCGGTTCCGGTCATCGGTCGCTCCGCTCTGAATGCATTCCGAGCGCGCATGCTACGCGCGGGTAATAAAGGGTAGGCAAACCTTTTCCCTTGACGCCCAGGTAGATAGACATATCCATTCGGTTGGTTACTGGCCAACGAAAAGGATTAGAGTCCAACAGACGGTTGTTCCGGACATCAAGCCCTCGCGCCGGAAATCTCGCGAACACCGCCTCGCCGGCCCGGGCAGCCCCGACCGGCGACCACCGATGACGTTGGAGGCGCTGATGACAACAGCGGCACCGGCCGAGCCCGCAAAGGCGGGCCCCCGACGCCGACGCACCCTGTATCGCGGCGATCCGGGCATGTGGTCCTGGGTCCTGCACCGCATCACGGGTGCGACCATCTTCTTCTTCCTGGTCGTGCATGTGCTCGACACCGCCCTGGTCCGGGTCAGCCCGGAGGCCTACAACGCCGTCGTCGCGACCTACAAGACCATCCCCGTCGGCCTGATGGAGATCGGCCTGGTCGCCGCCGTGCTGTTCCACGCGTTCAACGGTATCCGGCTCATCCTGATCGACTTCTGGGCCGAGGGTCCGCGTCACCAGAAGAAGATGCTCGTCATCGTGGCGGCGGTCTGGCTGCTGCTGATGGTGCCGGCGCTGGTCACCCTCGGAATGCACATGGCAGAAAGGTTCCTCTAAATGAGCACGCCGTGGAGCCCGCATCACCGCGAGGGCCGCATCGCCCCGGTGCTGGAGAAGGAATTCGACCGGCCGGCCGCTCTGGACCACCCGCGCGCCCCGCGCAAACCGCGCGGCATCCCGTACTTCGAGAAGTACGCGTGGCTGTTCATGCGGTTCTCCGGGGTCGCCCTGGTCTTCCTGGTCATCGGCCACCTGTTCATCATGCTGATGTGGTCCGACGGCGTGTACCGGATCGACTTCAACTACGTCGCCGAGCGCTGGGCCTCGCCGTTCTGGCAGATCTGGGACATGTCGCTGCTGTGGCTGGCGATGGTGCACGGCGCCAACGGCATGCGCACCATCATCGGCGACTACGCCCGCAAGAACACCACCAAGTTCTGGCTGAACTCGGTGTTGCTGCTGGTCACCGGCTTCACCTTGGTGCTGGGCAGCTACGTCCTGGTGACGTTCAACCCGAACATCTAACCCTCGGAGGGGACACTCGATGATCCAGGAACACCGCTACGACGTCGTCATCGTGGGCGCCGGAGGCGCCGGGATGCGCGCCGCCGTGGAGGCCGGCCCCCGGGTCCGCACCGCCGTGCTGACCAAGCTCTACCCGACCCGCAGCCACACCGGCGCGGCCCAGGGCGGCATGTGCGCCGCGCTGGCGAATGTCGAGGAAGACAACTGGGAGTGGCACACCTTCGACACCGTCAAGGGTGGCGATTACCTCGCCGACCAGGACGCCGTCGAGATCATGTGCAAGGAAGCCATCGACGCGGTGCTGGACCTGGAGAAGATGGGGATGCCGTTCAACCGCACCCCCGAGGGCCGCATCGACCAGCGCCGATTCGGCGGCCACACCCGTGACCACGGCAAGGCCCCGGTGCGCCGGGCCTGTTACGCCGCCGACCGCACCGGCCACATGATCCTGCAGACGCTGTACCAAAACTGCGTCAAGCACGACGTGCAGTTCTTCAACGAGTTCTACGCGCTGGACCTGGTGCTCACCGACACCCCGTCCGGCCCGGTGGCCACCGGCGTCATCGCCTACGAGCTCGCCACCGGCGACATCCACATCTTCGCCGCCAAGGCGATCGTGTTCGCCACCGGCGGGTCGGGCCGGATGTACAAGACCACCTCCAACGCGCACACTCTGACCGGCGACGGCCTGGGCATCGTGTTCCGCAAGGGACTGCCGCTGGAGGACATGGAGTTCCACCAGTTCCACCCGACCGGCCTGGCCGGACTGGGCATCCTGATCTCCGAGGCGGTGCGCGGCGAGGGCGGCCGCCTGCTCAACGCCGACGGCGAGCGGTTCATGGAGCGCTACGCCCCCACCATCGTCGATCTGGCCCCCCGCGACATCGTGGCCCGCTCGATGGTGCTGGAAGTGCTCGAAGGCCGCGGCGCCGGGCCGAACAAGGACTACGTCTACATCGACGTGCGCCACCTCGGCGAGGACGTGCTGGAGGCCAAACTCCCCGACATCACCGAGTTCGCCCGCACCTACCTCGGCGTCGACCCCGTCACCGAACTGGTGCCGGTCTACCCGACCTGCCACTACGTGATGGGTGGCATCCCCACCAACGTGGCCGGACAGGTGTTGCGCGACAACAACAATGTCGTGCCGGGCCTGTACGCGGCCGGCGAGTGCGCCTGCGTCTCGGTGCACGGCGCGAACCGGCTTGGCACCAACTCGCTGCTGGACATCAACGTGTTCGGCCGCCGGGCCGGCATCGCGGCGGCGAAGTACGCCGAGAGCCACGACTTCGTCGAGATGCCGCCGGAACCGGCCGACATGGTCATCAACTGGGTCGGCGACATCCTCAGCGACCACGGCCACGAGCGGGTCGCCGACATCCGGACCGCCCTGCAGCAGTCGATGGACAACAACGCCGCGGTGTTCCGCACCGAGGAGACCCTCAAGCAGGCGCTCACCGATATCCACGCGCTCAAGGAGCGCTACTCCCGGATCACGGTGCACGACAAGGGCAAACGCTTCAACTCCGATCTGCTGGAGGCCATCGAACTGGGCTTCCTGCTGGAGCTGGCCGAGGTCACCGTCATCGGCGCGCTGACCCGCAAGGAGTCCCGCGGCGGACACGCCCGCGAGGACTACCCCAACCGCGACGACGTCAACTTCATGCGCCACACCATGGCGTACAAGGAAGGTTCCGACCTGCTGTCCGACATCCGGCTGGACTACAAGCCCGTCGTCCAGACCCGGTACGAGCCGATGGAGCGGAAGTACTGATGAGCGCACCAGTTCTCGACAAACCCGAAGCCGGCGATCCCCCGCTGCCGCCCGTGCCCGACGGCGCGGTGATGGTCACGCTGAAGATCGCCCGGTTCAACCCCGAGGATCCCGACGCCGCCGGCTTCCAGAGTTACCGGGTGCCGTGCCTGCCCAGTGACCGGCTGCTGAACCTGCTGCTGTATGTGAAGGGCTACCTGGACGGCACGCTGACGTTCCGCCGGTCCTGCGCGCACGGCGTGTGCGGCTCGGATGCCATGCGGATCAACGGCGTGAACCGGCTGGCCTGCAAGGTGCTGATGCGAGACCTGCTGCCCAAGAACAACAAACCGCTGACCATCACCATCGAGCCGATCCGCGGGCTGCCCGTGGAGAAGGACCTGGTGGTCAACATGGAGCCGTTCTTCGACGCCTTCCGCGCGGTGAAGCCGTACCTGATCACCACCGGCAACGCCCCGACCCGCGAGCGCATCCAGTCCCAGACCGACCGGGCCCGCTTCGACGACACCACCAAGTGCATCCTGTGCGCCTGCTGCACCACCAGCTGCCCGGTGTACTGGAACGAAGGCTCCTACTTCGGCCCGGCCGCCATCGTCAACGCGCACCGGTTCATCTTCGATTCGCGCGACGAGGCCGCCGCCGAGCGGCTCGACATCCTCAACGAGGTCGACGGGGTGTGGCGCTGCCGCACCACCTTCAACTGCACCGACGCCTGCCCCCGCGGCATCCAGGTGACCAAGGCGATCCAGGAGGTCAAGCGGGCGCTGATGTTCGCCCGCTGACGACCGAGGTCGACGAAGGAGACCGAGGGAGGAAGCGGGCGATCTGGTGCTGCCCGCTGACGAGCGAGGTCGAAGCCGGCGCCGCCCGCTGACGCCCCTTCGCCCACTGACGAGCGCCGCTTTTTGCACGAGCGCCACTTTCCGCCCACCCCGTCCTGGGGAAACACGTGCGAGAAGCGGCGCTCGTGCAATAAGCGGCGCTCGTGAAGCTTCCCAGGGTCGGTTCCAGCCCGCGACCTCCAAACCTCCACATTCGCACCGCTCCCCGGTGAGAATGTCGGACATGTCCGCTATCACCGATCTGCTCGACGCGAGCCGCATCGCGCTCGACGTCGACGCCCCGGACTGGCAGTCCGCCATCCGCGCCGCCGGGGCCCTGTTGGAACACGACGGCGTCGCCGAGCAGGCCTACACCGACTCGATGATCGAAAACGTCGAGACCAACGGCCCCTACATCGTCGTCGCGCCGGGTTTCGCGTTCGCGCACGCCCGGCCGTCGGAGGCCGTGCGCCGCACCGGGATGTCCTGGATCCGACTGGCGTCCCCGGTCGCGTTCGGGCACAAGAGCAATGACCCGGTCACGCTGGTGGTGGCGCTGGCCGCCACCGACACCGGCGCCCACAACAAGGCGATGGCCGAGCTGGCAAAACTGTTGGGCGACAAGACCCGTCGCGCCAAGCTCGACACCGCCGCCACCCCCGAGGAACTCCTCCAGGTGATCGCCGGTGAGCCGGAGCCCGCGACCGTGCCCGTCGTGCCGACCGAACCCGATGTGGGCGGGCGCCGCACCAACAACCTGATCCTCACCGTCTGCGGAAATGGCCTGGGCACCAGCCTGTTTCTGAAAAACACCCTGGAGCAGGTGCTGACCGCGTGGGGCTGGTCGCCGTTCTTGACCGTCGAGGCCACCGACACCATCTCGGCCAAGGGCAAGGCCAAGGACGCCGACCTGATCCTCACCTCCGGCGAAATCGCCCGGACCCTCGGCGATGTGGGCGTGCCAGTCCGAGTGATCGAGAACTTCACCTCCACCGCCGAGATCGACGCGGCGCTGCGCGAGTCCTACGACGTCTAAGGAGCCCGGAAATGGGATGGCTTGCCAGCTTCGCCGAATTCATCGTCAACGAGATCCTGGCGGTTCCCGCCTACCTGATCGGCATCATCACCGCCGTCGGCCTGATCGCGCTGCGCAAGTCCACCGGCCAGGTGATCGGCGGCGCGCTGAAGGCCACGCTGGGCTTCCTGCTGATCGGCGCGGGCGCCACCCTGGTGGTGAAATCGCTGGAACCGTTGGGGGTGATGATCTCCGGGGCGGCCGGCCAACAGGGCGTGGTGCCCACCAATGAGGCCATCGTCGGCATCGCGCAGCAGGAGTTCGGCGCGCGGGTGGCCTGGCTGATGATCCTCGGCTTCGCGATCAGCCTGGTGCTGGCGCGGTTCACCCCGCTGCACTACGTCTTCCTGACCGGGCATCACATCCTGTTCATGGCGACCCTGCTGACCATGGTGCTGGCCACCGGCGAGCTCCCCGCCTGGGCGGTGATCGTCCTCGGCGGGTTCCTGCTGGCGGTGGTGATGGTGTCCCTGCCGGCCATCTCCCAGCCCTGGACCCGACGGATCACCGGCGACGACTCCATCGCCATCGGGCACTTCGGCACCCTGGGCTACATCGCCTCCGGCATCACCGGACGGTTCGTCGGCGGCGCCAAGAGCAAGTCCACCGAGGACCTGAAACTGCCCGAGGGGCTGCGCTTCCTGCGCGATTCGATGGTCGCCACCGCGCTGTCGATGGTGCTGATGTACCTGGTGGTGTCGCTGATCTACCTGAGCCGGGTCGGCGGCGACACCGCGTTCACCGCCTACGCCGACGACACCGGGGCCGGCGCGGCGACCGGCGTCGGCAACTTCCTGATGAAGGGGGTCACCGAGGGCCTGAGCTTCGGCGTGGCCGTCGCGGTGATCCTGTTCGGCGTCCGGACCATCCTGGGCGAGTTGGTGCCGGCCTTCCAGGGCATCGCCGAGCGGGTGGTGCCCGGCGCGGTCCCGGCCCTGGACGCGCCGATCGTCTTCCCGTACGCGCAGAACGCGGTGCTGATCGGCTTCCTGTCCAGCTTCGCCGCCGGACTGGTCGGGCTGGCGGTGCTGTCGCTGTGGCTCGGCCCGGCGTTCGGGTTGGTGCTGGTGCTACCCGGACTGGTGCCGCACTTCTTCACCGGCGGCGCGGCGGGCGTGTACGGCAACGCCACCGGCGGGCGGCGCGGCGCGATCGCCGGCGGTTTCGTCAACGGCCTGCTGATCACCTTCCTGCCCGCGCTGCTGGTGCAGGTGATCGGCATGATCGGCAACACCACCTTCGGCGACACCGACTTCGGTTGGTACGGCATCCTGCTCGGCAACGCCGCCAAGCTGGGCTCCTGGCCGGGCGCGGTGGTGATGGTGCTGATCGGGGTGCTGCTGCTGGTGCTGGCGGTGCTGGTGCAGCGCAAGCTGGTGGACACCGGGTGGGACCCGTCACCGGGCCGGGAGATGCCGGTCGCGGCTGGCGCGGACAGCGCGCCGGTTCCGGCGGGCCGCAGCTACCCGAAGATCCCGCCGCCGGCCGGAGCGCCCAAGCCGCCTCCCCCGCCGCAGTAACAATTGCATCATTAATCCCATCCGTAACAGCGCGCCGCCGCGGGATCGGCCCTATCCTCGCCTACTCTGCTGTTCACAATGGGGACCTCACGATCACGCACCAGCAGGCTGTCCGCGCTGACCGCAGCGCTGCTCATGGTCGTCGCTCCGGTGCTGTTCGCGCCGAGCGCGATCGCCGACCCCGAACCCGACGCCCCCGCGGTACCGGAGTGCCCGTACAAGGTCAGCACCCCGCCCGCCGTCGACGCCTCCGAGGTGCCCAAGCCCGGTGACCCGACCCCCGGGCCGCTGCCGGTCCCGGTCAAGACCGTCGGCGGCGACGCGCTGAGCAACTGCGGAATCATCACCGCCGAGGGCGCCGGTCCCGCGCCCGAGGACGTCTCCGCCGAGGCCTGGCTGCTGGCGGACCTGGACACCGGCGAGATCATCGCCGCCCGCGACCCGCACGGCCGGCACCGCCCGGCCTCGGTGATCAAGGTGCTGATCGCCATGCAGTCGCTCAACGAGCTCAATCTGAACAAGCCGGTCGCCGGCACCATCGAGGACGCCCGCACCGAGGGCAGCAAGGCCGGGGTGAACCCGGGCGGCACCTACACCGTCAACGATCTGCTGCACGGCCTGCTGATGGTGTCCGGCAACGACACCGCCACCGCTCTGGCCGGTCAGCTCGGCGGCATGCCCGCCACCATGGGCAAGATCAACACCCTGGCCAGCCAGCTCGGCGCCCGGGACACCCGCGCGGCGACCCCGTCGGGCCTGGACGGCCCCGGCATGAGCACCTCCGCCTACGACGTCGGCCTGTTTTACCGCTACGCCTGGTCGAACCCGGCGTTCGCACAGATCGTCGGCACCCGCAGCTACTTCTTCCCGGGCGACCCGGAGCGGCCCGGGTACGAGATGGAGAACGACAACAAGCTGCTGCACAACTACCCCGGGGCTCTCGGCGGCAAGACCGGCTACACCGACGACGCCGGGCAGACCTTCGTCGGAGCCGCCGAGCGCGACGGTCGACGGCTGGTCGCGGTGCTGCTGCGCGGCACCCGGGTGCCGATCGCGCCGTGGGAGCAGGCCGCCCGGCTGCTGGACTACGGGTTCGGCACCGAGCCGGGCACCTCGGTCGGCCAACTCGTCGAGCCGGATCCGGCGCTGGTCGCGCCCGAGCCCGACGTCGCCGAAGACACCGCCATCAAGGCCCTCGACCTGCTTCCGGCCGCCGACGCCACCCCGGTTCGGGTGGGTGTCGGGGTGGTCGGCTCGCTGGTGGTGTTCGCGCTGATCATGGGCGCCCGGTCGTTCAATCGCCGCGCGATCTAGCCGGACGATCCCGATCGTCAAAATGTGCACGAAAACGCACGGCCAAAGGGCAATGCGCCCTCGGCACCCCCGATTTCGCGCACACTTTGACGCGGACCCGTCAACGAGCCCGCTGCGCAAACCTCCGCAGGCTCCGGTTTCGCTCGCGACCCAGCGCACGCTCGGCATTGCTTGCGGTCTAGCGGTACCCACCGTCGGACAGCCCGGCGTCGACCTCCATCGGATGCGGGCGCCCGGTCGTGGCCGCGTACAGCTGGCCGGCCGCGTAATCGGCGACCATCCGGGCCGCGCCGCGCACCGCCCACTGCTGGGCGTGCCGTTCTTCGTGGTGCAGCAGCCGGTCCAGGCTCAGTGAGCCGGCCCGCAGCACGCCGTCGTCGCGGGCGAAACACGCTCGCCCGCAACCGATATTGGCGCGCAGCGCCTCGACGGGATCCCCGGCTGCGGCGACATTGACCGCGAACACATCGCCCCAGGTGGTGCCGCCGCGGAAGCTGACCGCCGACAACACCGGGCCACCCACCCCCATCAGCATGCCGTTGGGGGTGGTGGCCAGCGCGCCGCCCCGATTCACCGCCAGGGCAGCCCGCGGGTAACTCCACCGGTTGCGGCGCTGGCGAGCCGCGATGCGCCGAACCTCGGCAACCGAGTACGGCGTCTCGGCGAAATCCCCGGGGGCGCCGGCGGCGCGGTACCCGGTTCCGGCGTTGAGCACATAGGTCATCAGGACCGCAGCGGCGATGTCACCGGCGCTCGAGCCGGCCGGGATCGCGAAGAAGGACTTTCCGGCCGGATCGGTGATCTCGGTCAGCGCGTCCAGCACCGCGAAGGAATCCGCGGTGATCCGGCAGCGATCGGCGATGGCGGCCAGGGCCGGCGGGCCGACACCGCGCCGGCCCGCGTTCTCCCGCCACTGCGCCAGCCTCACAGCACCTCGGCGCCCACCCGCCGCAGCAGCGCGGCCGCGTCCTCGGCCAACGAGGCGACCACCTCGGCGGCCGGTCGCGACGATCGCACCGATCCGACGCCCTGACCGGCGTTGACGGGCAGCGCGGTCCCGGCGGCGTCGATCAGCACCCGCTCCGGCTGCGACGCCGGCCAGCGGTAGCCCGCGGCGACGTCGAACTCGGCGGTCAGGGCGGTCTGCGCGGAGCCCGCGCCCAGCAGCAGGTCCCGGTCCCCCGGCCTGGTCAGCGCCTCGGCGCAGGTGGTCAGCACAGTGCCCAGCCACGCTCCGGCGGCCCCAGCGGCCAACACCGCGGCAAGTGCCCGGCCGGTGGACACCCCGCCGGCGGCCAGCACCGGGACGTCGACGGCGTCGAGCACCTCCGCCAGCAGCGGCAGCGTGCCGATCCGTGGCTCCCCGTGCCCGCCGCCCTCGGCCCCGCGCGCCACCAGCACGTCGACGCCCGCACCGGCGGCCCGTCGGGCGGCGTCGACGTCGGCGACTTGAGTCACCGCCAGCGCCCCCGCGTCGTGGGCGCGGCAGACCCAGGAGAACTCGTCGCCGAAGCTGACGCTCAGCGCCGTCGGCGCGACCGCCAGCGCGGTGTCCAGCAGCGCCGGATTGTCCGTCATCACCCAGTGCACCAGCCCGATGCCGAACGGCCGCGGCCCGCCCAACGGGCCGAGCTCGAACAGTTCGGCCAGTTCGGTGGCCAACGCCTCGGGGGTGGCCGCGCTGCCCATCCCGATCATGCCCAGACCGCCGGCCGCGGTGACCGCCGCGGCGAGCCGGCCCCCGGCCGCGCCACCCATCGGCGCGTTGACGATCGGCAGCGCGAGCCCCATCCGGCGGCTCCAGGGTGTGGAAATCGACATGCCGGGGACGCTACCCGGATTTGCTACGGTCGCGGTGTCACCGGAGATGACACCGGACGAGGGGCGCGCCGTACCCGGACAGCGACAAGACGGGCGCAGCGGAGGCGCCTCATGGCTTGGTTCGTGTTGATCGTCTCGGGCGCCCTGGAAGCGGTGTGGGCCACCGCGCTGGGTCGCTCCGACGGACTGACCCGCGGCGTCCCGACGGCGGTGTTCGGCGTCGCTCTGATCGCGTCGATGCTGGGTCTCGGCTACGCCATGCGCACCCTGCCCACCGGCACCAGTTACGCGGTGTGGGTGGGCATCGGCGCGGCGCTGACCGTCGGCTACGCCATGGCCACCGGCGGCGAATCGGCGTCACCGGTCAAGATCGCGCTGCTGGTCATGCTGATCGGCGCGGTGGTGGGGCTGCAGCTCGTCGGTCAGTGAGGATCAGTGAGGTCAGTGACGCCGGTTGCGCCACCGCGACCAGCCCAGCGCGCCGGCGGCGCCGGCCAACGCCGCGGCGGCCGCCTGGGCGGGAGCCAACGGCGCCGGAGCGATGACCCGGTTGTTGATGACGGCAGGCTCCGACGGCGGTTCGATGACGTCCTCGGCGCGGTTCTCCCGTGCGGTGGCCGCCCACGCGGTGGCGAACAACACCAGACGCGCGGTGACGTAGGCGAACACCATCAGACCCAGCACCGGGCCGAACGTCGCCCCGGCGGGGCCGGTCAGCACCGACTTCAGGTAGATCGAGGCGACCTGCTTGAACGCCTCGAATCCCACCGCGGCGATCAGGCCGGCGCGCAGGCAGGACCGGATGCTGGCGTGCTCGCGCGGCAGCCGGGCGATCATCCAGGAGAACATCATCCACGCCACCAGCACCGAGATCAGCAGCGACGCGGTGCGCAGCAAGGCCGAGGTCAGCGGCGAGTCGGGCACGCCCAGCCAGTCCAGCAGATTCGCCAACAGCGGGGTGTTGCGCAGCGCGGTCAGGCCGATGGTCAGCGCCAGCGCCAGCCCGGTGGTCGCCAACGCGAGCAGGTCCGACAGCTTGCCGCGAACGAACGTCGGCTTCACGCTGCGGTACTGGCCCCACATCTGGGTCAGCGCCTCGCGGACGTTGGCCATCCAGCCCAGCCCGGCCCACAACGCGGTCGCCAGACCGATCACACCGACCGAGGTGCGCGACGCGATCGCCGAGTCCATCAGGTCGATGACCTGGGTGCCCAAGTCGCCGCTGATTGACGAGCGGATCTGATTCTCGATGTGGTCCAGTAGCTCCGGGTGGTTGACCAGCACGAAACCGCCGGTGGCGAAGCCGACCATCAGCAGCGGGAAGATCGAGAAGATCGTGTAGTAGGTGATGCCCGCGGCGTAGAAATCGCCTTTGCTGTCGTTGTAGCGCAGCTGGGCGCGCCACACGTGGTCGAACCAATGCCAACGCGTGCGCAGCCGGTCCAGCAGGCCGGGCTTCTTCTCCTCGATCTGCGCAGTCTCGGTCTGCGCGGTTTCGGTCTGCGCGGTTTCGGTCATCGCCGAACTCCCTTGGTCACCGTCGCGGAAGGAATCCTAAGGCGTCGTATACCCGCCCGAGGGTGCGCTCAGACACCTCGCAGGCCCGCTGCGCGCCGGCGGCGAGCACCGACTCCAGCTCGCCGCTGTCGGACAGCAGTTCGTTGACCCGCGCCCGGATCGGGGTGACGTAGTCGACGACGACCTCGGCGGTCTCCTTTTTCAGGTCCCCGTAGCCGCGGCCGGCGTAGCCCTCGACCAGCGCGTCGATCGACGCGCCGGTGATCGCGGACTGGATGGTCAGCAGGTTGGAGACACCGGGTTTGGCCTCGGTGTCGAACCGGATCTCGCGCTCGCTGTCGGTGACCGCGGAGCGGATCTTCTTGGCGGTCCGCGCCGGGTCGTCGAGCAGCCCGATCAGCCCGGCGTCGGTGGCCGCGGACTTGCTCATCTTCACCGTCGGATCGGCCAGGTCGTAGATCTTGGCGGTGGCCTTGGGGATCATCGGCTCGGGCACGGTGAACATGTCCGGGAATCGGGCGTTGAAGCGCTGCGCCAGGTCGCGGGCCAACTCCAGGTGCTGACGCTGGTCCTCGCCGACGGGCACCCGGTCGGTGTCGTAGAGCAGGATGTCGGCGGCCATCAGCACCGGGTAGGTGAACAGCCCGACGGTGGTGGCCTCCGCGCCGTGGCGCACCGACTTGTCCTTGAACTGCGTCATCCGCGACGCCTGCCCGAAACCCGTGAAACAGCCCAGCACCCAGGCCAGTTCGGCGTGCGCCGGGACGTGGGACTGCGCGAACACCGTCGAGCGGGCCGGGTCGATGCCCAGCGCCAGGTACTGCGCGGCGGTCACCAGGGTGCGGCGGCGCAGCTCGGCGGGGTCCTGCGCGACGGTGATGGCGTGCAGGTCCACGACGCAGAAGTAGGCGTCGTAGTCGTCCTGCATGGCCTTCCACTGCTCGACGGCGCCCAGGGCGTTGCCCAGGTGCAGTGAGTCAGAGGTGGGTTGGGCTCCGGAGAAGACGACTTGCTTGGCACTCATGATCTGCCCGATCTTTCCACGCCTGTCACACGTATTCGACGGTGACCGGGGCGTGGTCGGTCCAGCGCAGCGCGTAGGCGCCGAACCGCTCGGTGCCGCCGGAGCGCGCCCGGGCCGCCAGACCCGCGGTGGCCAGCTGGTAGTCGATCCGCCAGCCAGAGTCGTTGTCGAACGCCTGCCCGCGCCAGCTCCACCAGCTGTACGGTCCGGCCACGTCCGGGTGCAGCCCGCGCACGACGTCCGACCAGCCGCCGGCCAGTCGGTCGGCGACCCACTGACGTTCCTCGGGCAGGAAGCCGGCCTTCTTGAGGTTGCCCTTCCAGTTCTTCAGGTCCACCTCGGCCGGGGCGATGTTCCAGTCCCCGCACAGCACCGCCTGCGCGTCGTCGCGGGACACCAGTTCGGCCATCCGGGCAGCGGTGGCGTCCAGGAAGCGTTCCTTCTCCCGCTGCCGCTCGGTCTCGGCCTCGCCGGTGGGCACGTAGATGCTGGCCACCGTCAGAGTGCGGCCGTCGTCGTCGAGGTCGACCTCCAGGTACCGGCCGTGGTCGGCGAACTCGTCGTGCCCGCAGCCGGCCCGGACGTCGGTGAACGGGCGCCGGGACAGCACCGCCACCCCGTTGCGGCCCTTGGCCGCCGAGGTGGCCGACGCCAGGCGCCAGCCGTCGGCCAGCGCCGGTTCCAGCGCGTCGGCGAGCTGATCGTCGTTGGCCCGGGTCTCCTGCAGACAGATGACGTCGGCGCGGGTGAGTTTCAGCCAGGCCAGCAGGCCCAGGTTGTCGGTGGAGCGCTGTTTCACCGCGGCTCGGATCCCGTTGACGTTGATGGTGGTGAGGATCATGCTCGGAGACTATCCAGGACGCCTCCGACACCGCGTGCCCGATACCGGCGGTACCGGGCCATTGCTACAGTCGGCTTATGAGGCCCGTTCGCGATCCCATCCACGAAGGCTCCGGCGAGCCGGTCGTGCTGCTGCACCCGTTCATGATGAGCCAGAACGTGTGGAAGGACGTCGCGCCGATCATGGCCGCGACCGGCCGGTTCGAGGTGTACGCGCCGACCATGCCCGGCCACAACGGCGGGGTGAAATCGCGGTTCTTCCTCGACACCGCCGAACTCGCCGACGACATCGAGCGGCGGATGGACGAGCTGGGCTGGGAAACCGCGCACATCGTCGGGAACTCGCTGGGCGGCTGGGTGGCCTTCGAGCTGATGCGCCGCGGCCGGGCCCGCACCCTCACCGCGATCGCGCCAGCCGGCGGCTGGCACCACCTGTCGCCGGTGAAGTTCGAAATCGTCGGCAAGTTCGTCGCCGGCCTGCCGGTGTGGATGGTCGCCAAGGTGCTCGGCCAGCGGGTGCTGCGGTTCCCGTTCACCCGGTGGTTCGCCAGCGTGCCGATCAGCTCCACCCCCGAGCGGCTGCCCGAGGCCGACCTGCCGAACATCATCGACGACGTCACCAACTGTCCGGCCTACTTCCAGCTGCTGGTCAAGGCGCTGCTGCTGCCCGGACTCGCCGAACTGGCAAACGCCGACGCCCCGACCAACCTGGTCATCTGCGACAAGGACCGGGTGCTGCCGCACCCGCGGTTCACCCGTCAGTTCATGCGCGAACTGCCCCCGGAGCACGTCGTCACCCACCTGAACCGGTCCGGGCACATCCCGATGTTCGAGGACCCGGAGCGGACCGCGAAGCTCATCATGGGCTTCATCGAGGAGCACGCCGGATCCGACCGCGGCCAGCGGCCCGCCTGACAGGCGCCCTACGGGCCGGTGGCTACGCCCGGCACTGTTGCGATATTCTGCAAATCGGTCATGAGCGCCAGCATCAAGCCCCGGCTTGCTGGCCGGCAACCCTCCATCCGCGGTGGGGTGCCCCGGGTGATGACCAGGTTGAGTAGCTCCGGCTACACGGCAAGCGCGGGTCCGGCACCACACTTCCTCCGGGCCCCTGAGGCGAAGGAGTAAGGCGTGTCATCCCCCACAGACTGGTCCTTTGAGACCAAGCAGGTCCATGCCGGCCAGCAACCCGACCCCACCACCGGGGCTCGGGCGCTGCCGATCTACCAGACCACCTCGTATGTGTTCGACAGCACCGATCACGCGGCGGCGCTGTTCAGTCTGGCCGAGCCTGGCAACATCTACACCCGGCTGATGAACCCCACCGCCGACGTGGTCGAGCAGCGGGTGGCCGCCCTCGAGGGCGGCGTCGCCGGGCTGTTCGTGTCCTCCGGGCAGGCCGCCGAGACCCTGGCGATCCTGAACCTGGCCGGCGCCGGGGACCACATCGTGAGTTCGCCGCGGCTCTACGGCGGCACCTACAACCTGTTCCACCACTCGCTGGCCAAGCTGGGCATCGAGGTCACCTTCGTCGAGGACCCCGACAATCTCGAGCAGTGGTGGCAGGCGATCCGGCCGAACACCAAGGCGTTCTTCGGCGAGACGATCTCGAACCCGCAGATCGACATTTTCGATGTGCCCGGCGTCGCCACCATCGCCCACGATCACGGCATCCCGCTGATCGTCGACAACACCATCGCCAGCCCCTACCTGATCCAGCCGATCAGCCTGGGCGCGGACATCGTGGTGCACTCGGCGACGAAATACCTTGGCGGGCATGGCACGTCGATCGCCGGGGTGATCGTCGACGGCGGCAACTTCGATTGGACCCAGGGACGGTTCCCCGGCTTCACCGAGCCCGACCCGAGCTATCACGGGCTGGTGTTCGCCGATCTGGGCGCGCCGGCGTTCGCGCTTAAGGCCCGGGTGCAACTGCTGCGCGACCTGGGGTCAGCCGGCTCGCCGTTCAACGCGTTCCTCATCGCCCAGGGCATCGAGACGCTGAGCCTGCGGATGGAGCGGCACGTCGCCAACGCCCAGGTGGTCGCGGAGTTCCTGCAGACCCGTCCCGAGGTGACAGCAGTGAATTACGCCGGGCTGCCCAGCTCGCCGTGGTTCGAGCGGGCCCAGCTGCTGGCGCCCCGCGGCGCCGGCGCGGTGCTGTCCTTCGAATTGGCCGGCGGCGCGCCCGCGGGCAAGGCGTTCGTCGAGGCGTTGACGCTGCACAGCCACGTCGCCAATATCGGCGACGTCCGCTCGCTGGTGATCCACCCGGCCTCGACGACCCATCAGCAGCTCTCCGCCGAGGAGCAGCTCGCGTCCGGGGTCACCCCCGGCCTGGTGCGGCTGTCGGTCGGCATCGAGGGCATCGAGGACATCCTGGCCGATCTGGAGCGCGGCCTGGCCGCGACTGCCGCCGTCTAGGGGCGCGAGGTGACCATTTTCGAGATTCCCACGACCGCCATCCTGCCCGCCGAGGGCGAGATCGGCGTCGTCAACATCGGCGCCCTGACGCTGGAGAACGGGGCGGTGCTCGACGACGTCAGCATCGCCGTGCAGCGCTGGGGCGAACTGTCGCCGACCCGCGACAACGTGGTGGTGGCGCTGCACGCGCTGACCGGCGACTCGCACCTGGTCGGCCCGGCCGGTCCGGGGCACCCCACCCCCGGTTGGTGGGACGGCATCGCCGGACCGGGCGCCGCGATCGACACCGACCGCTGGTGCGTCATCGCCACCAATGTGCTGGGCGGCTGCCGCGGCTCCACCGGCCCGGGCTCGCTGGCCCGCGACGGCCGGGCCTGGGGCTCGCGGTTCCCGCAGGTGACCGTCCGCGACCAGGTGGCCGCCGACGTCGCGGCGCTGGCCGCCCTGGGCATCACCGAGGTGGCGGCACTGCTGGGCGGCTCGCTCGGCGGCGCGCGGGCGCTGGAATGGGCCGTCAGCCATCCGGATGCGGTGCGCGCGGCGCTGGTGGTGGCGGTCGGCGCACGGGCCACCGCCGATCAGATCGGCACCCAGACCAGCCAGATCGCGGCCATCAAGGCCGACCCGAACTGGTGCGGCGGGGACTATCACGGCACCGGCCGCAGCCCGGACACCGGACTGGCGATCGCCCGCCGCTTCGCGCACCTGACCTACCGCGGCGAAACCGAACTCGACGACCGATTCGGCGACGGCGCCCAGGGCGACGAGGATCCGCTGTCCGGCGGCCGCTTCGCGGTGCAGAGCTACCTGGAGTACCAGGGCGACAAGCTGGTCGGCCGGTTCGACGCCGGCACCTACGTGGCGCTCTCGGACGCCCTGAGCACCCACGACGTCGGCCGCGGCCGCGGCGGGGTGGCCGCCGCGCTGCGCGGTTGTCCGGTGCCGACGGTGGTCGGCGGCATCACCACCGACCGGCTGTACCCGCTGCGGCTGCAGCAGGAGATGGCCGAGCTGCTGCCCGGCTGCGCCGGCCTGGAGATCATCGACTCCCCCTACGGGCACGACGGGTTCCTGATCGAGGCCGACACGGTGGCCGCGCTGGTCCGCCGCACGCTGGCGCTGGCGGAGCAGCGGTGAGCGCGCCGCGCTCACTGTCCTTCGGCGCCCAAGCCGCCGCCTACGAGCGGGGCCGCCCGTCGTACCCGCCGGAGGCCATCAACTGGCTGCTGCCGCCCGGGGCGCGCGACGTGCTGGATCTGGGCGCGGGCACCGGGAAGCTGACCACCCGGCTGGTGGAACGCGGGCTGAACGTGGTGGCCGTCGACCCGATCACCGAGATGCTCGACGTGCTGCGGACGTCGCTGCCGGACACCCCGGCGCTGCTGGGCACCGCCGAGGAGATCCCGCTGCCCGATGACAGCGTCGACGCGGTGCTGGTGGCCCAGGCGTGGAACTGGTTCGACCCGGAGCGGGCGATCCCCGAGGTGGCCCGAGTGCTGCGCCCCGGCGGCCGGCTGGGCCTGGTGTGGAACACCCGCGACGAGCGGCTGGGCTGGGTGCACGAGCTCGGCGAGATCATCGGGCACGAAAGCGACCCGGCCCGCTACGCCTCCGGGTTGGCGCCGACGTTCACCGACGTGCGGCAGCACCGGGTGGAGTGGACGAACTACCTCACTCCGCAGGCCCTGATCGACCTGGTGTCCTCGCGCAGCTACTGCATCACCTCGCCGGCGCAGGTGCAGTCGCGGGTGCTCGGGCGGGTCCGGACGCTGCTGGCCACCCACCCGGCGCTGGCCAACTCACCGGGCATCGCGCTGCCGTATGACACGGTGTGCATCCGGGCGACACTGGCCTGAGCGCCGATGGCCGAGCTGACCTGGACCGATCGGGAGTTCACCGGCGCGGATTTCCGCGACGACGACCTCGCCGGGCTGGTCACCGAACGCACCGTGTTCGACGGCTGCGACTTCACCGGGGCGACGCTGACCGAGTCCCGGCACACCGGCTCGGCGTTTCGCAACTGCGTCTTCACCCGCGCGACGCTGTGGCATTCGACGTTCACCGGCTGCTCGATGATCGGCTCGGTGTTCAACGACTGCCGGCTGCGACCGGTCACCTTCGCCGAGGTGGACCTGACGCTGGCCACCCTCGCCGGCGCGGACCTGCGCAAGGCGCAGCTGGCCGGGAGCCGGCTGCGGGAAGCCTCACTGGTGGAGGCGGACCTGCGGGAGGCGAACCTGACCGGCGCGGACCTCAGCGGCGTCCGGGCCCGCGGGGCCAAATTCGACGGCGCGGATCTGCGTGGCGCGAAAGCCGACCCGGACCTGTGGACGATGGCGTCGCTGCGCGGCGCGAAGATCGACCTCGTCCAGGCGCTGGCGTTCGCCGCCGCCCACGGTCTGGTGGTCAGCGGGTCTGGGGCCTAGCTCTTCTTCCGCAGCAGGAACTTGCTCTCGCCCTTGAGCCGGATGTGCCAGCGGACCCAGCCGACGTAGACCGCGCTGATCAGGATCAGCATGCCGATGTTGGTCCACCATGCTCCGGCGGTGTGATACCAGAAATGGTCGTCGGGCAGGATCGGCGGCCCGACCAACTCGGTCAGGTTGATCGTCGAGGCCGAGGAGCCGAAGCCCCAGCGGGCCGGGGTGATCCAGGACAGCTGGTCGAGCACCGGACGGCCGGTGACCGGAATCAGACCGCCGGAGAACACCAGCTGACTCATCACCGCCACCACCAGCAGCGGCATGATCTGCTCGGCGGATTTCGCCAGCCCGGACAACGCCAGGCCGGTCATCGCCGCGGCGATGCAGGTCATCGACAGGTCGACGTACATCTCCAGATCACGGCTCGGGATGAACGCCCCGTGTTCCACCACGCACCGCATGACCGCTTGACCGGCCGAGTCCAGCACGGGCTGGCCGTCGGAGCCGAGTTTCGGTCGGCACTCGCCGTCGCCCCAACCGTTGCCGATCAGCGCGATGGTCATCACGATGGACGACTGGATGATGGCGAACACCGTGAAGACCGCGATCTTGGCCAGCAGATACGCGCTGGTGGACAGGCCGACGGCCTGCTCACGGCGGAAGATGGCCCGTTCGCCGATCAGCGCGCGGATGGTCAGCGCGGTGCCCATGAAGATCGCGCCCACGTTGAGCATGACCAGGATCTGGCCGGGCTCGTTCGGGGACTCACCGCCCTGGATGGCCGGAATCGGCACACCGAAGCCGATGCTCGACCCGTCGGGCCCGCCACCGGGCACCGACAGTGAGAGCACACCCATGATGAACGGCAGGAACAGCAGGAACGCGCTGTAGCCGCGGTCGGCGAGGATCAGTTTGATCTGCCGCCGGGCCACCGTGGAGAACTGCCGCAGCAGGCTCGTCTTGGCGGGTTTACCCAGGTCGGTTGGTGTTTGAGCGGGTGGCGCCGCCGGCGCCGGGCCGGAGCGGGCCAGGTAGTTGCGGCCGGCCGAATCCGGGTCCGAGGCGACCGTGGAGAAGATGTCGGCCCAGTTGGTGGTGCCCAGCTGCGGCCCGATCTGCGACGGCGGCCCGAGGAACGCGGTCTTGCCGCCTGGGGCCAGCAGCAGCACCTGGTCGCAGACATCGAGGTAGGTCAGCGAGTGGGTGACCACCAGCACCACGCGGCCGGCGTCGGCCAGCTGGCGCAGCATGGTCATGACGGCGCGGTCCAGCGCCGGGTCCAGGCCCGACGTCGGCTCGTCCAGGATCAGCAGCGACGGGCCGGTCAGCAGCTCCATGGCCACCGACGCGCGCTTGCGCTGGCCACCGGAGAGCTTGTCCACCCGGGTGTCGCGGTGCTTGGTCATCTCGAGTTCCTCGAGGACCTGGGTGACGACCTGCTCGCGGTCTTCCTTGTTGGTGTCCGGCGGCAGCCGCAGTTCGGCGGCGTACATCAGCGCCTGGTGCACGGTCAGCTGCGGGTGCACCACGTCGTCCTGGGGCACCATCCCGATCCGGGAGCGCAGCGAGGCGTACTCGGCGTGGATGTCGTGGCCCTCGAAGGTGACGGTGCCGGTCGTCGGGGAGGTGAGGCCGGCGACCTGGCGGGCGAAGGTCGACTTGCCCGCGCCGGACGGGCCGATCACCGCGGTCAGGGTGCCCGGCCGCGCGTTGATCGAGATGTTGTCCAGCAGGGTCTTGTTGCCCTCGATGGTCCAGGTCAGGCCGCGGACCTCCAGGCCACCGGTGGTGGCGTCGGCGGTGGTCGCGGCCTTGCGCGACAGCGTGGCCCCGTCGAAGACGAGGTCGATGTTGCCGATGGTGACCACGTCGCCGGGCCGCAGCGACGCCGACTCGACCCGGTGGCCGTTGACGAACGTGCCGTTGATGCTGCGGTTGTCCAGGATCTGCGCGCCGGCGCCGTCGACCACCAGCGAGGCGTGATGCCGGGAGGCCAGCACATCGGGGATGACGATGTCGTTGTCGGTGGCGCGGCCGATCTTGATCGCCCCGGCCGGCGCGTCCGGCGCCCGTCCGGGCCGCAGGATCTTCAGCATGCTGGTGGCCATGTTGGCTCCACCGGCGCCGCTGGGCGCGCTGACCGGCGGTCGGGGGGTCGCGGCCGGGCCCATCATGGTCGGCGTGCCCTGCGACGACGGCGGCGCGGGCGGGGCCGGCGGCACGGGCGGGCGCGGGTTCGCGCCGCTGGGGTACGGCTGGCGCGGCGGGTACGGCTGCGCGCCGCTGGGCGGGAACGACGGCGGGGGCGCCGGGCGGGTGCCGGTCTGAGTGGGGCCCGAGTACGGCCGCTGCTGGCCACCCGTCGGGTACCCGGGCGGCGCCGACGGCGCCGCGATGTGGATGGAGCTGGTGGGGGTGCGGCCGGCCGACCCGGTGTGCCGGCCCACCGCGAAGCCCAGCGTGGGGCCGTCGGGGTTGCCGAGGTTGATGGTCAGGCCGTCGCGAATGTCCACCGTCGGGGTCCGGCGGCCGTTGACGTACATCCCGTTGAGCGATCCGTTGTCGACGGCGACCCAGTGGCCGCGGTCGAAGCGCAGGATCAGGTGCGCGCGGGAGATCAGCGGGTGGGCGACGCGCACGTCGGCGCGTAGATCCCGGCCGACGACGATGTCACTGCCTGGGGCGAAGTTGCGCTCGGAGCCTTCGTAACGGACGGTCAGGGTCGGCGCTGCGGCTGGTGCGGTCATCGGGACCAACTCTAACGGTTGACACCGGCGAGCCGAGTCCCCGCCGACGGCAATGGCAGAATGTCGCCCGTGGCAGCGACGGTCTTGGACGGCAAAGCGACCCGCGACGAGATCTTCGTCGACCTCACTCGCCGGGTGGCGGCGCTGACCGCCGACGGCCGCACCCCGGGGCTGGGCACCATCCTGGTCGGCGACGATCCCGGCTCGCAGGCCTACGTGCGCGGCAAGCACTCCGACTGCGCGAAGGTCGGCATCAACTCGATCCGTCGGGACCTGCCCGCCGACATCACCACCGACCAGCTCAACGCCGTCATCGACGAGCTCAACGCCGACCCGGCCTGCACCGGCTACATCGTGCAACTGCCGCTGCCGAAACACCTGGACGAGAACGCCGCGCTGGAGCGCATCGACCCGGACAAGGACGCCGACGGGCTGCACCCGACGAACCTGGGCCGGCTGGTGCTGGGCAAGGACGCCCCGCTGCCGTGCACGCCGCGCGGCATCGTCGCGCTGCTGCGCCGCTTCGAGGTGCCGATCGCCGGTGCGCACGTAGTGGTGATCGGGCGCGGTGTGACCGTCGGCCGGCCGCTGGGCCTGCTGCTCACCCGCCGCAGCGAGAACGCCACCGTCACGCTGTGCCACACCGGCACCCGTGACCTGGAATCGCTGACCCGCCAGGCCGACATCGTGGTGGCCGCCGTCGGCGTGCCGCACCTGGTGACCGCCGACATGCTGAAACCGGGCGCCGCCGTCGTCGACGTCGGCGTGTCACGGGTCGACGGCAAGCTCACCGGGGATCTGCACCCGTCGGTGTGGGAGGTGGCCGGACACGTGTCCCCCAACCCGGGCGGTGTCGGCCCGCTGACCCGGGCGTTCCTGCTGACCAACGTCGTCGAACGGGCGGAGTCGCAGGCGTGAACTGGCAGGCCGAGGCGCGCGCCCAATGGCCGATCCTGACCGTGTTCGGGATCTTCGTCGGCGCGTTCGCCTTGGTCGCCGTCGGGTTCTGGCGGCGCGGGGCGCTGCTCATCGGCATCGGGGTGGCGGTGGCCGCGGCGTTTCGGCTGGTGCTCTCCGATGAGACCGCAGGGTTGCTGGTGGTGCGCGCCAAACCGCTGGACTTCGCCACCATGGTGACCGCGGCGGCGGCCATGATGCACATCGCAGCCACCATCGACCCGCTCGGCACCAACTAGAGCAGCACCACCATGAGCTGCGCGACGAACACCTTGGCGATCATCGACACCGGGAACAACACCGCGTAGCCGAGCGCCAGCCGCTGGTCGGGCACCTTGCCGTAGGCGTAGGCGTAGGGCGCCGGGTTCAGCTGGGACCCGGTCAGCCCGCCAAGAGCGCGCGCGGTGCCGAACTTCAGCACCGTGCGCAGCCCGACCACGCAGATCAGCGCGTGCGTCACGGCCAGCACCAGGCCGAGCGCCACCAGCGCCACACCATTGTCCGCCAGCGCGGCCAGCAGCCCGCCGCCGGCGCTCAGCCCGACCGCGGACAGGAACACCAGCAGGCTGAACTGGTTGAGCGTGTTGGCGACGTTGCCGGGCAGCGTCCAGATGATCGGCCCGGTGCGCCCGATCGCGCCCAGCACCAGCCCGAGCACCAGCGGCGCGGTCGCGGTGCCCAACGCCAGGACTCCCCCGCCGGGCAACGGGATCTGCGCGAACGCCAGCACCAACCCGAGCGCCAGGCCCAACCCCAGCCCGACGCCGTTGATATCGCCCGCGGTGCGCTCGGAGTCCCCCAGCGCGGTGGTGATCTCCGGCAGCGCGGTGCGGGCGGCGGTGACCCGCAGCCGGTCGCCACTGGCCAGGACAAGGTCGGGAGTGGCGATGATGTCGACGTCGCCGCGGCGGACCCGGGACACCACCGCGTCGAAACGCTCCTCCATCCGCAGCTCGTGCAGCGGCCGCCCGACGTAGCGCGGATTGGACAGGGTGATGCGGCGGAAGTCGATCTCGTGGCGGTCCAGCCACGGCTCGTCGGCGACCGGGCGGCCGAGATCGGCGATCAGCCGCTGCACGGCGTCGGCGCGCGCGGTGACGGTCAGCAGGTCCCCGTCGGCCAGCGCCTCGGCGTCGTGCGCGACGACGGTCCGCCCGGCCCGGGTCAGCCGGGACACCACGGCCTGATAGCGCTCGTCGAGGCCGTGCACGGTGAGCCCGGGGTCGCCGACGATGGCCAGCGTGCGCACCACGATCGGCTCAACCTTCTGCTGGTCTTCCGGCGTGGGTTTGCGCCGGCCCGCGGAGATCAGGTACGCGCAGGCCAGGATGGTCAGCAGCACGGTGATCGGGTAGGCGACGGCGTAGCCGATGGCCGGCTCCACCGGTGGGACGCCGTCGACGGCGAGTTGGCCCTGCACCGCGCCGAGGGCCGCGGTCGCGGTGCCGGCGCCCGAGAACGCCCCCGCGATGGTGGGGATGTCCAGGCCCAGCGCGCGGCCGGCGGCCAGCCCGGCGCCGGCCATCGCGACGATCGCCAGCAGCGACACCAGCACCGGCTTCCAGCCCGTGCGCAGCGCGTTGACGAACGACGGTCCGGCCGCGATCCCGACCATGTAGCAGAACACGCACAGCGACAGCGACGTGACGATCGGCGGCAGCGCGACGTCGGGCTCGGCGGCGGCCAGCGCCAACGCCACGAACAGCGCGCCCGCCGGCCCGAAAGACACCGGGCCGAAGCGGATTCGGCCGAACAGGCTGCCGACGCCGACGCAGACGAACAGGGTGAGCAGGGGGCTTTCGACGAACCACCGCATTGTCGCTCCGTCGGCCGAGGGACCGTGACGGGAGCATCACATCACATCCTGCGGACCGGTGCTGGTTATCCGCGAGCGGCTGCTGGGATCATCGTCGCCATGTTCAACGTGCTGTTCTACTCACCCCGGATCGCGCCCAACACCGGCAACGCGATCCGGATGGTGGCCGGCACCGGGGCGCAGCTGCATCTGGTCGAGCCGCTGGGCTTCGACCTGTCCGAGCCGAAGCTGCGTCGGGCCGGACTGGACTACCACGACCTGGCGTCGGTGACGGTGCACCCGTCGCTGCCGGCGGCCTGGTCGGCGCTACTGCCCGCGCGGGTGTTCGCGTTCACCGCGCACGCCCGCACCCGGTTCACCGATATCGCCTACCGCCCCGGCGACGTGCTGATGTTCGGCCCGGAACCGACCGGGCTGGACGCCGAGACGTTGGCCGACGAGCACATCACCGCCACCGTGCGGATCCCGATGCTGGCCGGCCGCCGGTCGCTGAACCTGTCGAACGCCGCGGCGGTGGCGACCTATGAGGCCTGGCGGCAGCAGGGTTTCGCCGGCGCGGTGTGAGGGTTACCAGTTGTTCCAGTGGCTGAGCTGCTCGGCGGGCAGCCGGGCGGCCTTCTTGAAGTCGACGCCTTTGGTGTAGGCGATCGGGAACATCCCGCCCTGGACGTAGCGGTCATACGGGATGCCGAGCAGTTCGGCGGCTTGACGCTCACCGTCGCCGATCAGGTGCAGCGTGGTCCACGCCGAGCCGAGCCCGCGGGCCCGCAGCGCCAGCATGAAACTCCACACCGCGGGCAGCAGTGAGCCCCACAGCCCGGCGCTCATCCCGGCCTCCAGCCCCTCCGGGCGCCCCTCGACGCACGGGATCATCAGCACCGGGGCCTTCTCGAAGTTCTCGTTGAGGTACGTCGAGGAGTTGCGCACCCGGACCATCTGCTGGTCACGCTGCTCGTCGCGGGTGGCGGCCAACCCCTTCGCCAGGTACGGAGTGGCGTTGACCCGGTAGATGTCGGCCAGCGCCTTCTTCTTCTCCGCGTCGTCGACGAAAACCCATTGCCAGCCTTGGGCATTGGACCCGGTCGGGGCCTGCAACGCGATGTCCAGGCATTCCATCAGCACCTCGCGCGGCACCGGGCGGTCGAAGTCCAGTCGTTTGCGCACCGAGCGGGTGGTGGTCAGCACTTCGTCGGGAGTCAATTCCAGGGCCATGTCGCGAGACTACAGTCGTCGGCATGGCCGCCGAATTGAATGACGAAGTCACCCAACGTCTTACCGACGATCTGCACGGCTGGCTCACCACGGTGGCGAAATCCGGGCAGCCGGTCCCCCGCCTGGTCTGGTTCCTGTTGCAGGGGTCGGAGGTGGTGCTGTACTCGTACCCCGACGCCGCGAAGGTCCGCCATATCCGCAACAACCCGCGGGTGAGCCTGAATTTGGATTCCAACGGCGACGGCGGCGGGATCATCGTGGTCGGCGGGGTGGCGACGATCGACCCGGAACCGGTGGATCCGCGCACCGACGAGCCGTACTGGAACAAGTACGGCGCGGTGTCCGATATGTCCGGTCTCACCGAGCTGATGGGTGACCTGACCACCCGGATCCGGATCTCCATCGACAAGGTGTGGACCACCCCGACGGTGTAGCTCAGCGGAAATCCCGGGAGTGGGAGCCCACCGACAATTCCAGCGGGCTCATCCCGTCGGCGACGACGGTGACCGCGCCGCTGGCGTTCTGCACGATGCCGCGGATCAGCAGCGCCGACGCGGTCTGGGCCAGCCGCCGGTGCCGCGCCCACAGCCCCGGCGAGCACAGCACATTGACCATGCCGGTCTCGTCCTCCAGGTTGACGAAGGTGACCCCGCCCGCGGTGGCCGGGCGCTGCCGGTGGGTGACCGCGCCGGCCACCAGCACCCGAGAGCCGTCGGGAACGCCGAGCAGCCGGTCGGCGGCGATCACTCCGCGCTCGTCGAGCCCGGCGCGCAGAAATTCGGTGGGGAAACTGTCCGGGGACACCCCGGTGGCCCACACGTCGGCGGCGGCCAGCTCCAACCGGCTCATCCCGGGCAGGCTCGGCGCCGGCGCGGCGGTCCCCACGCCGGGCAGCCGGTCGGGGCGTTCGGCCGCCGCCGCGCCCGCCGCCCACAGCGCCTGCCGGCGGTCGGCGCCGAAGCAGGCCAGCGCGCCTGCGGTGGCCAGCGACTCGGTCTGGGCCACGCTGAGCTGGACCCGGCCGGTCAGATCCAGCAGCGAGCGAAACGGCCCATGGGCTTCGCGTTCAGCAGTCAGCCGATCCGCCAGGTCCTCGCCGATGTGGCGGACCGCGGCCAGCCCCAGCCGGACCTCCGTGCCGCGGTTCTCCAGCCCGGCGTGCGTACCGCTGGCGTTCACGCACGGGCCGTGCACCTTCACCCCGTGCCGACGGGCGTCGGCCACCAGGGACTGCGGCGAGTAGAAGCCCATCGGCTGGGCGCGCAGCAGCGCCGCGCAGAACGCCGCGGGGTGGTGCAGCTTGAGCCACGACGAGTAGAACACCAGCGAGGCGAAGCTCAGCGCGTGGCTTTCCGGGAAGCCGAAATTGGCGAAGGCCTCCAGCTTTTCGTAGATCCGCTCGGCCAGTTCGCCGGTGACGCCGTGCAGCCGCTGCATGCCCTCGAAGAACCGGCCGCGCAGTCGGCGCATCCGCTCGGCGGAACGTTTGGACCCCATCGCCCGGCGCAACTGGTCGGCCTCGGCGGCGCTGAACCCGGCGCAGTCCACCGCCAGTTGCATCAGCTGTTCCTGAAAAAGCGGGACCCCCAGGGTCCTCTTCAACGCCGGCTCCATGGACGGGTGATCGCAGACCACCGGGTCCAGCCCGTTGCGGCGACGGATGTAGGGGTGCACCGAGCCGCCCTGGATCGGACCGGGTCGGATCAGCGCCACCTCCACCACCAGGTCGTAGAAGATCCGCGGTTTCAGCCGCGGCAGGGTGGCCATCTGGGCGCGGGATTCCACCTGGAACACCCCGACCGAATCGGCGCGCTGCAGCATTTCGTAGACCGCGGGTTCGCTCAGGTCCAGTTTGGCGAAGTCGACGTCGACGCCCTCGTGTTCGGCGACCAGGTCCTTGGCGTAGTGCAGCGCCGAGAGCATGCCCAGGCCGAGCAGATCGAACTTCACCAATCCGATGGCCGCGCAGTCGTCTTTGTCCCACTGCAGCACGCTGCGGTTCTCCATCCGGGCCCATTCCACCGGGCAGACGTCGGCGATGGGCCGGTCACAGATCACCATGCCGCCGGAGTGGATGCCCAGATGCCTCGGCAGTCCCCGGAGTTGGCCGGCCAGCTCCAGCACCTGATCCGGGATGCCCTCGGTGTCTTTGGCCTCGCCGCCCCAGCGGCTGACCTGCTTGCTCCAGGCGTCCTGTTGCCCTTGGGAGAACCCCAGCGCGCGGGCCATGTCCCGCACCGCGCTGCGCCCGCGGTAGGTGATGACGTTGGCGACCTGCGCGGCGTGGTCTCGGCCGTAGCGCGAGTAGACGTACTGGATGACCTCTTCGCGACGGTCGGATTCGATGTCGATGTCGATGTCCGGCGGTCCGTCGCGGGCCGGGGACAGGAACCGTTCGAACAGCAACTCGTTGCGGATCGGGTCGACCGCGGTGACCCCGAGCGCGTAGCAGACCGCGGAGTTGGCCGCCGAGCCCCGACCCTGGCACATGATGTCGCGCTCGCCGCAGAACGCGACGATGTCGTGCACCACCAGGAAGTAGCCGGGGAAACCGAGGGCGGCGATGATGTCGAGTTCCCGATCGATCTGGGCGTAGGGCTGCGGGGCGGATGCCCGCGGCCCGTAACGGCGGGCCGCGCCCTCGTCGACCAGTCGGCGCAGCCAGCTGTCCTCGGTGTGGCCAGCGGGAACCTCGAACGGCGGCAGCCGCGGCGCGATCAGCGCCAGCCCGAAGGCGCACTGCTCCCCCAGTTCCGCGGCGGCGGTGACGATTTCGGTCCCGAACAGGGCGGCCATCTCATCGCCGGAGCGCAGGTGCGCGCCGCCGAGCGGGGCCAGCCAGCCGGCGGCGGACTCCAGGGACTCGCGGGCCCGGATGGCGCCCATGGCCGCGGCCAGCCGTCCCCGGTCCGGGGTGGCGAAATGCGCTCCGGTGGCCGCGATGACCCCGACCCCGAACCTCGGGGCGAGCGCGGCCAGCGCGGCGTTGTCCTCGTCGTCGCGAGGCTGACCGCGATGGGTCAACTCGACGCTGACCCGCGCCGCGCCGAACCGGTCGACCAGATCGGCCAGCGCGGCGGCCGCGGCGTCCGGGCCGCCGGCTGCCAGCGCCGCGCGGACGTGTCCCTTGCGGCAGCCGGTGAGGATGTGCCAATGCCCGCCGGCCACCTCGGTCAGGGTGTCGAAGTCATAGCGCGGCTTGCCCTTGGACCCACCGGACAGGTGCGCGGCGGAAATCTGCCGGGACAGCCGCCGGTAGCCCTCCGGGTCGCGGGTCAGCACCAGCAGATGCGGACCCGGCGGGTCGGGGGCGTCGGTGCGCTCGGACGGCCCGGGGTCCAGCGACAGTTCGGCCCCGAACACCGTCGGCAGTCCCACCTCGCGGGCGGCCTCGGCCAGCCGGACCACCCCGTACAGGCCGTCGTGGTCGGTCAGCGCCAGCGCCCGCAGTCCCAGCCGGGCCGCCTCGGCCGCCAGTTCCTCCGGCGAGCTGGCCCCGTCCAGGAAGCTGTAGGCCGAGTGCGCGTGCAGTTCGGCGTACGGAACCCGGCCGGCTCGCGGAGCGCGGGGTTGGGGTTCGGGCCGGGCGGCCGAGGTCAGCGGCAGCCCCGCGCGCCGGACCTCGGGGGGCTTCCCGTCGAGCACCCGGCGCATCTCCGCCCAGGTCGGCGGCCCGTTGTGCCATCCCATCCGAACAGTTTATCGAACAAATGTTCTAGTTGATGAGGATGTGTGGCCCGGATCTCGAGCGCTCAGGGGTGGGGCGCGGCTCGAGTGAAGGCTCATGGACGCCAGTGAGACCGGCGGCGGGCCCGGTCATCGAGTGAGGAACCAGGTACGTCAGTGAGACGTGAGGGCGGCGGCCCTCATCGAGCGAGGAACCACGGACGCCAGTGAGACGCCAGGGATGCCAGTGAGACGTGACGGCGGGGCCGGTCATCGAGTGAGAATCTAGGGACACGTCGTTCGAGTAACCCCCACCCGTATTTCTCACTCAACGCAGATCGCCGCCCTCACGTCTCACCGAGCTACCTCAGTTCTCAAACGCCTACCTGACGCCTCACTCGATGAGCGACCCCGCCACCAGTTCTCACAAGCCGCCATCACGCCTCACTCGATAGACCACCTCGCCAAACGCCTCCCCGCCCCTCACTCGACACGCCAAAGAACGGCCGCAAAGCCGCGCCCGGCAACCCACCCCCTGGCAACCCGCGGCAAAACGTGGCAAGAATTGGGGTGATGTCCCCCGAACAGATCTCCGCAACCCGAAACATCCCCGCCCCCGCCGCCGACATCTTCGCGATCCTGGCCGATCCGGCGCGCCACCACGACACCGAACCCAGTGACTGGGTCCGCGAAGCCGTCGACGCCGAGCCGATCACCGCCGTCGGGCAGACCTTCAACATGAACATGTACCTGCAGCAGATCGGCGGCGCGTACGTGATGGAGAACCTGGTGAGCGTCTTCGAGCCGGACCGGGCGATCGCCTGGCGCCCCGGCATGGTGGGGCCCGACGGGACCGCCACCCCGGGCGGCTGGCAGTGGCGTTACGACCTGACCCCGGGCGACGGCGAAACCGAGGTCACCCTGACCTACGACTGGTCCGAGGCCACCCCGGAGGCCCGCGCCAACGTCCCGCAGTGGCCGCCGTTCCCACAGTCCTATCTGGAGAAGTCGCTGGCCGCGCTGGAACGCGCCGCCACCAGCTGAACCCACCCGACGGTGGCGCCCGAGGTCCCCGGGCACAACAATGGTGCGGTGACCGCCGAGCAGCTCTCCGCGATCCGAACCATCGCCGCCACGCCCGCCGAGAGCCGATCACCGGCGTCGGCGAGATCTTCACCGTCAACATGTATTTGGAGCCGTTCGGCGGCGACTACGTGATGAAGAACCTGGTGACCGCGTTCGAGCAGGACCGGACCATCGCCTGGGAGCCCGGGCTCCACAAAGAAGGCGCCGAGTTCGCCCCCGTCGGCCACTGGTGGCGCTACGACCTGGAGCCCGTCGAGGGCGGCACCCGAGTCACCATGACCTACGACTGGTCCAAGATCCCGCCGTCGTTCCGCGAGATCATGGTCGGTGTTCCGCCGTTCGCCCCGTCCTACCTGGATGAGTCACTGGCCACCCTGGACCACACCGTCACCGGTGCCTGAAGTCCCGCGCACAGGCGCCTTCCTACCCTGGTGAGCGCCCGCCGGCGCGGGCCATAGTCGAACAGTGGAACAGCTTTCCGTCCTCGACGCCGGGTTCCTCCAACTCGAGGACACCGACCCGAACGTCAGCCTGGCCATCGGCAGCGTGACCATCCTGGACGGCCCGCTGCCGGATTTCGACGAGCTGGCCGCCACCATCGCCGAGCGGCTGGTGAGCGCGCCGCGGCTGCGCCAGGTGGTGCGCACCCACACCCTCGACATCGAGGCGCCGGAATGGGTCGACGCGCCCGAGCTGGACATGGGCAGGCATCTGCGCCGCGCCGCGCTGCCCTCTCCCGGCGACGACGGCGAGCTGTGCGCGTTGATCGCCGAGATCATGGAGCGCCGCCTGGACCGGGACTACCCGCTGTGGGAATGCTGGGTGATCGAAGGCCTGGCCGGCGGCCGCTGGGCGCTGCTGACCAAGGTGCACCACTGCCTGGCCGACGGGGTGTCCGCGGCGGCGATGATGGCCGGTTTCAACGACGGCGGCAACGCCACGTCGTTCGCCGGCCATCTGACCGCCGGCGGCCAGCACCAGCATGACCACGACCACGACCACGCCGCGCCCGGGATCGGCCTCAACCCGTTGGACTGGGGCAAGGCGGCGCTGGATCTGGCCGCCGGCGCGGCGCACCTGGCCGTCCAGTCGGCGCGCGGGACCGCCGAGATCGTCACCGGGATCTTGCGCCCGGCCCCGGAATCCACTCTCAACGGCCCGGTCGGGGCGCTGCGCCGGTACGGCGTCGGACGCGCGTCGATCACCGAGATCAAGGCGATCGCCAAAGCCTTCGACGCCAGTTTCAACGACGTCGCGCTGGCCGCGGTCACCAACGGCTACCGGCAGGTGCTGCTGCACCGCGGCGAAACGCCCCGCCGAGACTCGCTGCGCACGCTGATCCCGGTGTCGGTGCGCGACACCACCGCGCTGCACACCCCGGACAACCGGGTGTCGCTGATGCTTCCGCTGCTGCCCGTCGACCAGGCCACACCCGTCGAGCAACTCAGGACGCTGCGGCTGCGGATGCGCCGGTCCAAGTCCAGCGGGCAGCGCCAGGCCGGGGCAGGCATCGTCGGGATGGCCAACCGGCTGGCGCCGTTCGCGCTGACCGCCTGGGCGGTCCGCGCGGCCAGCCTGCTGCCGCAGCGCAATGTCTGCGGACTGGCCACCAACGTGCCCGGGGTCAGCGAGCCGGCCCGCATCCTCGGCCGGCCGGTGCTCGAGGTGTGGCCGATCCCGCCGTTGGCGCTGCGGCTGCGGGTCGGCGTGGCGATGCTGTCCTACGTGGATCGGCTGAGCTTCGGCATCACCGCCGACTACGACTCGACCCCGGACATGAAGGTCATGGTCGACGGCATCGAGTCGGCGCTGGCCGAACTGTCGGCGCAGGCGCCAGTCTCCTAGGTGTGCGGCGCCGGGGCGACGTCCTTCGGCAGCGTCTCGCCGCGGAAGAAGCCCGGGTTCTTGGTGCGCCAGTAGAACATCAGCACCACCCCGATCAGCAGCGTGCCGAAGCCCAGGAAGAACACCAGGCCGATGCCGCCGATCGCCGCGCCGCTGCCGTTCTCCGGGTTCATGCTCTCCCGGATCGCGATGACGAACACCGCCGCCAGCATCACACCGCCGAGCACCGGGCACAGGAACTGATAGATGAAGTTGCGCGCGCTGGTGAAGCACTGCCGACGGAAGTACCAGACGCAGGCGAACGCGGTGATGCCGTAGTACCAGCAGATCATGATGCCCAGCGCCGCGATGGTGTCCCACAGGAACTGCTCGGACAGCAGCGCGGTGACCGAGTAGAACACCGAGGTGACCACGCCGGCGACGACGGTGGCGAACCAAGGCGACAGGAACCGCGGGTGGATCTCGGCGAGCTTCTTCGGGAACGCCCCGTAGGCCCCCATCGCCAGGATGGTGCGGGCCGCGGGCAGGAAGGTGGTCTGCAGGCTGGCGATCGCCGAGACGAAGATCGCCAGCAGTAGCAGCGGGCCGAACGCGTGCCCGAGCACCGGGTCGGCCAGCACCGCGAACACGTTCTCGGTGTTCTCCGGGTTGCCCAGCCCCAGCCCGGTGTCCCCGACGCCGGCGAACATCATCACCGCGACGGCCACCAGCAGGTAGGTCGCCAGGATCGACAGCACGCACAACAAACCGGCCCGGCCCGGGGTGCGGGTCGGATCCTTGGACTCCTCGCCCAGGGTCAAGGTGGTGTCCCAGCCCCAGAACGCGAAGATGGAGCCGGTCAGGCCGACGACAAACGCGCTCAACGCCAGACCGGTGAACGGGTTGAACCAGTCGATGTCGAAGGACAGGCTGGCCGGCGCGGTGCCGTCGACCGCCTTGGAGATGGCGATCACCGCGAACCCGACCAGCACCACCATCTGGAAGGCGACCAGCACGTACTGCACCTTCTGGCTGGTGGTGATGCCGCGGCCGGCCACCCAGGTGGCCACCGCCAGCAGCAGCACCGTCGCGACGATATTGATCAGCCGGTTGTCCGGCAGTTCTCCGATGGACGGGTTGTTGAACACCCTGGCCAGCAGCAAGAACAGGAACTCCATCGCGATCGCGGCCAGGTTCGACAGCACGATCACGGTGGCGATCACCATGCCCCAGCCGCACATCCAGCCGACGTAGGGCCCAAAAGCCTTGGTGGACCAGGTGAACGACGCGCCGCAGTCCGGCACCCGGGAGTTCAGCTCGCGGTAGGCGTAGGCGGTGAGGAACATCGGGATGAAGCCGGCGATCATGATCGCCGGCATCTTCAGGCTGACCGCGGCGACGATCAGGCCGATGCTGGCCGTCAGCGTGTATCCGGGGGCGACCGTGGAGATGCCCAGGATGGCGCCGGTGAAGGTGCCGACCTTGCCGGCCGCCAGACCCTTGGAGTGGACGCCGGCCTCCTCCTCGATGCGATGCAGGGCGTCGAGGTCGGCCTTCTCATTCATCGTCGGCTCCCGGGCTCGGCACCACCACGACCGGCACCTCGAGCACCCGCAGCATCTTGGCTGCCGTCGACCCGAGGAACAACCGCCGCGGCTGGGCCAGCCGACTGGAGCCGACCATCAGCAATTGCCCGTCATGCCAGGACAATTCCGCGGTGGCCTCCTCGACGGTGCCGCCCTCGCCGACCTCGGCGGTGACCGCGTACCCCTCCGGCAGCGCCGCGCGCGCCGCCTCCAGGGTGTTCTGGGCGTGCGCGCGGGCCGCGTCCCGCAGTTCGGCGGCGCGCTCCCCGCGATGCCCCTCCGGGTCCAGCGCGACCAACGACAGCAACCGCAGCGGAACCGCGCCGGCCTCGGTGTAGCGCACCGCGGTTTCCAGCAATCGGGTGGCGCCCGGGCGCCTGCCGATCGCGCAGGTGATCTCATCGACGCGGGCGACCTCCGAGTCCCGCAGGCCGCGCGGGGTGAGCGCCACCGGAAGCGGCGCGGTGTGCACCAGTTCGTTGACGACGGTGCCCAGGGTGTGGCCGGGCAGCAGCCCACCGCCGGTGCCGCCCACCACGATCATCTCCGCGTCGTTCTCGGTGGCGTCGGCGATGAGCTCCTCGACGACCGACTCCCCGACCCGTAATCTGCTCTCGCCCAACAGATCCGGATCGACGGCGGCCTGCGCCTGCTCCAGCCAGGCCCGGAACTGCTCGGCCAGCACCTCGTTGTAGTCGCCGGGGGTCAGCGCCACCGACGTCGGCGATTCGGGGCGCATCACCATCGTCACGTCGACCACCCCGCCGAAGCTGCGGGCCAGTCGCTGGCCGAGCATCAGCGCGTCGGCGCCGCCGGGGGTGTCCAGGTACGCGACCAGGATCCGCATCAGGACTCCCCGTGGCAGCAGGCGCCGCCGGTCTTCGGCGTCGGCGCGACGTCCAGCGAGGGGTTGCGGTCGAAGAACCCGACCGGCTTGAGCCAGAAGCTCACGGTGTCCACGGGCATGATGGGCCAATCCTCCGGTCGGGTGATGTGGTGGATGCCGAACACGTACCAGAGCACGACGTCGGTGTTCTCGATATTTCGGTTCGCCTTCGTCCACTCCGCCAGCCCGGTGTCCTGGGCGCTCTGGGTGACGAATTCGCCTGCCGGCCAACGCTCGTCGGGCCGGTTGGGGGTGACCCACAGGGTGTGCTCGATGGCGCGGCAGCGGGCCAGGATCGGCGACTCCGGGTCGAACATCGCCGGGAACGCCCCGCCCGGCACCAACTTGTAGGCCGGGTTCGTGCCCAGCCCGTTGGTCTTGTTGTCGTTGACCACCTTCCAGGCCCGCTGGGTCGCGAAGTTCATGTCCTGCTTGCCTTCGGATTCGGTGCGCAGCGCGGTGTTTCGCTGCCGCAGCGACAGCCCGTACGGGTTGTCCGGGCCGGTCGGCAGGATCTCGGTCTCGCTGGCGTAGACGGTGTTCTCGGTTCCGTCGACGTCCAGGTCCATTCGGGCGACCAGGAAATGCTGGTGGTAGGGGGCGTAGGTGCGCTGGTCCACCAGGGTGCCCGACGGGTGGGCCTGGCCCTCCGGGAAGTGGCTGACCACCATGATGCCGGTGGCGCGCACCTCGCATTCGATGTTGCCGTCCTGGTAGAAGCGCCAGTAGGTGAGGTACTCGTAATTAGCGACGGTGACGTGGAAGCTGACCGTCAGCCGCCGCATCCGGCGGACCTCGGCGCCGTCGTGGTGGTCGACGTGCTTCCACAGCACGGCGTTGTCTTCCTCGTGAATGCAGACGGCGTTCTTGATGGTGTACGGCTCGCCCTTGCTGTTGTGCAGGGCGGCGTCCAGGTACCGGATCTCGCCCAGGCAGTCACAGCCGAGTTCCAGCGAGGTGGTCATGAAGCCCAGGCCCCACTCGCCGATGTCGAACGCGGTGCGCCGGTAGTGGTCGACGCAGTGATCCCGGTAGGGCACCATCATCTCGGCGAAGCTCAGCCGATTGGCGATCGAGCGCACATTGCCGTTGTCGTTGTAGGTGATGGCGTGCAGGGTCATGCCCTCGCGCCAGTTGAATCCGACCCGCAGCGACCAGTTCTGCCACTGCAGCAGGTTGCCGTCCAGGGTGAACGACGGGCCGTCGGGCTGGGTGATCTCCAGCGGCTCGAGCTTCCCGCGGGTGGAGGCGTTGCGAATGCGCTCCGGAACATGCTGGGGCACATACTCGCCCATCACCTCGGGCCGATCGACGGAGAAAGTCTCCTGGATCTCCAGCAGCTCCATGGTGTTCATGTCGATGATCGGGTGGAAACCGTTGACCGGCCCGGCGTAGCCGTTGGCGCCCGGCGCGGCCTTGACCCAGGCGTCCACCCAGCCCAGTCGGCGGTCCCGGTACTGCTCGGGCATCACCGCCTTGCCGTAGGTCCAGGCGTCCATGAACACCAGGCTCATGTCGGTGACCCCGCGCTTGGCCAGCGCCGCGATGACGTCGGGGTGCGCCCGCAGCATCTCGTCGGCTTCCAGCCACTCGTCGACGGTGAAGTTGGGCTGCACGCCCGGGATGTGCGTCCAGGACAGCACTTCACCGCTGGTCAGCGACACCCGCCCCTGATAGGTGGCGTTGGCGGCCCGGTCCAGCACCGTGGCCACCACCGTGCGCTCGGGGACCACGCCGTCGGCGTCGAACGCCGCGACCTCATCCTTCGACGGCTCCACCAGCTCAATTGAGGTGTATCGCCACCCCGGGGACTCCACCTGGTGGGCGGACCGGAGCAAATCCGCCACAGCGGTGAACTCGTCGGCCGAGAGCGGGTCGAGCGGATGGAAGGACACCAGAAATCTCCTCAATCAATAGATGGAATCGATAAGGCCGTGAGGCCGATCAAGGGGCGGGCCAGACGTGCGCATTCCTCACGTGTGTCATCCCGACGGCGGAGCCATGGGAAACAGTCTCACCCCGATTCGCGCTTTGAGCATGACAATCCGCGCAATTGGGTCGCCGCTGTCCCCCGAGGGCACTGCCCTGCTCCGCGGCGCGGTCACCGCGGAATGTCCCGCGGCGGCCATGCCATGATCGGCGGATGCTGGTCACGCTGACGATGAATCCGGCGCTCGACATCACCGCCGACGTGGACGAGGTTCGGCCGAATCACAAGCTGCGGCTGCACAGCACCCGCCGTGACGCCGGCGGCGGTGGGGTGAACGTCGCCAAGGTCGCGCATGTGCTCGGGACGCCGGTGCGCGCGATCTTCCCGTGCGGCGGCGCGTCCGGCGATATCGTGCGCCGGTTGCTGGTCGCCGCGGGCGTGCCGATCGACCCGGTGCAGATCAGCGAGCCGACCCGGCAGGGCATGGCGGTCAATGAGCTGACCAGCAGCGACCAGTACAGTTTCGTGCTCCCCGGCCCGGTGCTGACCGATCCGGAGCAGGTCGAGTGTCTGCAACGGCTGCGGGACCACGCCCCCGACGCGGATCTGGTGGTGGCCAGCGGCAGCCTGCCGCCGAGCGTGCCCGACGATTTCTACCAGCGGGTCGCCGATATCTGCGCCGAGTTCGGCGTGCGGTTGATCCTGGACACCTCCGGCGAGGGGCTCAATCGGCTCCGCGCCGGGGTGTTCCTGATCAAGCCCAGCCTGCGTGAGCTGCGCGAGTTCTGCGGCGAGGAGTTGCGCGCCGAGGCCGACCAGGTCGCCGCCGCCCGGGCGCTGGTGGTCTCCGGGCGCACCCGCTATGTGCTGGTGTCCAAGGGCGGCGACGGCGCGTTGCTGGTCGACGCCGAGTCGGCGCTGCGCTTCCCGGCCGTCCCGGTGGCCCCGGGCAGCGGCGCGGGCGCCGGCGACGCCATGGTCGCCGGGACCGCGGTGGGATTGGCGTCGGGTCAGGGACTGGCCGAGGCGGTGCGGCTCGGAACCGCCTGCGGCGCCGCGGCGTTGCTCACCCCCGGCTCGTCGGCCTGCACGCACGCCGACGTCGGGCGACTGCTCGCCCACGTCGCGCCGGCCCGGGAGGTTTAGCCGGGCTCCCTACGCCCTCGCGACGATCACCGGCATCCGGGCGGCCTGCACCACCGCGGTGCTCACCGAACCCAGCAGCATGCCGGTGAACCCGCCGCGGCCGTGGCTGCCCACGACAACCAGCTGCGCGTACTCGGATTGCTCCACCAGCGTGCGAGCGGGCTTGTCCCACACCACGATTCGGCGGACGGCGACATCGGGGTAACGTTCGGCCCAGCCGGCCAGCCGTTCGGCGAGCACCTCCTGGCCGCGCTGCTCGAACTCGGCGAACTCCCGGCCCGGCATCGACAGCACATCGGTGTCGCTCATGGCGTGCACGGCGACCAGGTCGACCCCACGCAGCGAGGCCTCCTCGAACGCGATCGCGGTGGGCGCCTCCGAGGCCGGCGAACCGTCGATGCCGACCAGCACCGGCGCCTTGGCGGGATTCTGCATCTGCGGGTCCTCGTCGTGGACCACCGCGACCGGGCAGTGCGCGTGCCGCACCATGGTCGAGCTGACCGAGCCGAGCAGGCCCCGCGCCACGGCGCCGCGGCCCCGGCAGCCGACCACCACGATGGCCGCCTCCTTGGACAGGTCGATCATCGTGGACAGCGTCGGGCCGCTGATCAAGTCGGTGCGGATCTCGATGTCGGGCGCGGCTTCGACCGCGGTGGCCTCGGCGTCGGCGAGTTGCTCGCGGCCCTGGCTTTCCTGCCATTTCAGGTAGCCGTCGGGCATCGGCGCTTCCGGCCACGCCATCATCACCGGCGGGCTCAGCACATTGACCAGACGCAGTGGCAGTGAATGGGATTGCGCGTATCTGGCGGCCCAGTCGACGGCCACCCGCGAGGACGGTGACCCGTCGACGCCGACCAGGACGGTGCGTTGCGATGCGGACATGAGTATCGACTCCCTTCCACCTGCGACCCTACTTGTCCGGTGGCCGTCGGCCCGGAGGATGTGGTCACCAGCTTCCGGGTCCAATGACCCTGGCCGCGGGCCGACGGCTCGCCGAGGATGGCCACATGGCAGATCGTGAGTTGATCGAAGAGGCCGTGACGCTGGCGTCCCGGGCGCCGTCGCTGCACAACAGTCAGCCCTGGCGGTGGCTGGCGTTTCGCGGCGGGTTGGCGTTGTTCCTGGACCGCAAGCGGATCGTCGGCAGCACCGACGAGGGTGGCCGGCAGGCGGTGATCAGCTGCGGGGTGATGCTCGACCACCTGCGGGTGGCCGCCGCCGCGGCCGGCCAGCGCGCCGAGATCGAGCGGTTCCCCGACGCCGGCGACCCGGACCTGCTGGCCACCGTCACCTTCACTCCCGCCCAACCCACCGCCGCCGACCGCAGCCGCGCCGACGCGATCCTGGCCCGGCGCACCGACCGGCTGCCGATGTTCGCCCCGCCGGAGTGGGACATCGTCGCCGCCGCGCTGGGCGGCGCCGTCGGCGCGCCGGCCGATTCCGGGGTCCGGCTCGACGTGCTCGACGACGGGTTGCGCCCGGAGTTGGGCAGAGCATCGTCGATGACCGAGGTGGTCCGCCAGTTCGACCCCGGCTACCAGGATGAACTGCAGTGGTGGACAACGCCGTTCGAGTATCCGGAGGGCATCCCGCGGACTTCGCTGGTGTCGGCCGGCGAATCCTACCGAGTGGAGGTCAACCGCAGCTTCCCGATCGAGGACCGCGCCGAGCGGCGCGTCGGGGTGGTCGAGGACGAGGCCCGGATCCTGCTGCTGAGCACACCCGGAGACACCCGCGCCGACGCGCTCGCCGCCGGTGAGGCGCTGTCGGAGGTGCTGCTGGAGTGCACGGTCGCCGGGCTGGCGACCTGCCCGGTCACCCACCTGACGGAGTTGCCGGACGCCCGGTCCACGCTGGCCGAGCTGGCCGGGGTGGACGCCGTGCCGCAGGCGCTGATCCGGGTCGGCCGCGCCCCGTCGGATCCGCTGGCCGAACCCATTCCGCTCACCCCGCGCCGTCCGATCGAGGACATGCTGCGCTTCGCCTGAGAGCGCGCTCAGGAGTCGTGCGGGGCCCAGCCGCCCCAGTCCTCGCCGTCGAACACCCGGCCGGCCGGAATCTCGAAGTTCTGCAGGAACACCTGCAGCGCCGGCTGGCTCTGGAAGTGCAGCGCCGTCATCGCCTCGACGATCTCGGGCGTCATCGGGTCGTGGTCGGCGGGCTTCTGCGCTGGGATCAGTTCGAGCGCCAGCGCCATCTCCAGTTGGTAGAAGGTGAAGTCGCCGTAGGGACGTTTCGGGTCGGCGCCGGGGATGTCGTCGCCGGCGTACGGGTCGGAGAGCTCCCAGCTCATCGCCGCCAGCAGGGTCCGGTGCTCGGCGGTGAACGCGAAGTCACCGTCGTCGGGCAGTTCGTCGACGTAGAACGAGTACTCGAAGTCCCGCGGAGGGCGGCGGTAGCGGTAGTTCCCGGGCGGGCAGTCGCCGTACACCGCGGCGATCCGCAGCAGGTGGATGTCGTCGGGCTCGGTCACCCAGTCCGGGCTGAAGCAGGGCGCGCCCACCTCGGCCAGATCCCAGCCGATCCGGGCCTGTCGCAGTCGTTCGGTGTGTCGGTTCTCCCAGCGGATACGCACACCTCCAACATAGAGCCATGACCGATCCGCTGGAGGACATCCTGGCGCTGTTGCGCCCGGTCTCGACCGGCCCGAACCGCTATCTGGGGCCGCAGCCCGACGACGGGGTGCCGCGGGCCCGGGTGTACGGCGGGCAGGTCGCCGCGCAGGCCGCGCTGGCCGCCGCCGACACGGTGAGCGGGCGACGGCTGCACAGTCTGCATGTGACGTTCCTGCGGCCCGGCGATCCGGCGCTGCCGCTGCGCTACGAGGTGACCCCGCTGCGCGACGGCCGCACGCTGTCCACCCGTCGGGTCACGGCCACCCAGGACGGCCGCTACCTGATGGAGGCGATGGCCTCCTTCATCGAGCCGATGGACGGCCACGAGTTCGCCGCGCGGATGCCCGACGTGGCGGCGCCGGAGTCGCTGCGGACCGCGGCGGAGTGGCTCGCCCCGGAGGAGTCCGGTCCGCACAACGCCACCGAGGTGTACTGGATGACGGCGTTCGACCTGCGCTACGCCGACCCCCCTCCGTTGCGCAGTGTGTTCGCCGATCCGGACCGGCAGCGGACGGACGGCGACGCGCTGTGCCGGGTGTGGCTGCGGGTCGCGGAAAACCCGCCCGCCGAACTGCTTTCGGACCCGCTGCTGGCCACCGGCTTGCTGATCTACCTGACCGACTGGGCGGTGCTGGACGCGGTGCAGGTGGGCGTCGGCCGCAGCTGGAAGGACATGTTCACCATGGCGTCGCTGGACCACGCGCTGTGGTTCCACCGGCCGGCGGATTTCTCCGACTGGCTACTGTTCGACCACCGCAGCCCGTCAGCCGCCGCCGGCACCGGCCTGGCGCGCGGCGACGTCTTCAACCGCGATGGGTCGCTGGTCTGCACGGTGGCCCAGGAAGGCTACTTCGGACCGAAATGAGCGCAGTGCTAAGAGTTTTCGCCGACCTCGACACCGGGGTCGACGACGCGATGGCGTTGGCCTACCTGCTGGCCAGCCCGGAGGCCGAACTGGTCGGGGTGGCCTCCACCGCCGGCAACGTCGGGGCGCAGCGGGTGTGCGCCAACAACCTGGCGTTGCTGGAGCTGTGCGGCCGTCCGGACATTCCGGTGTCACTGGGATCTCTTGTCCCGCTGAGCATTCCGCTGCGCACCGCGGAGGACACCCACGGTCCGGCCGGCCTCGGCTACGCGGCGCTGCCCGCCGCGCACGCCGGGCCCACCGACTACGACGCCGCGACGGCCTGGGTGCGGGCGGCCCGCGCGCACCCGGGTGAGCTGATCGGGCTGGCCACCGGGCCGCTGACGAACCTGGCGCTGGCGCTGCGCGCCGAACCGGGGTTGCCGGGGCTGCTGCGCCGGCTGGTGATCATGGGTGGGGCGTTCGACTACCGCGGCAACACCACCCCGGTCTCGGAGTGGAACATCGCCGTCGACCCGGAGGCCGCCGCCGAGGTGTTCGCCGCCTGGGGCGCCGCGGTGGCCGGCGGGCACGCCGGCGAACTGCCGATCGTGTGCGGGCTGAACATCACCGAGCGGATGGCGTTGCGCCCGCCGTACCTGGCGGAGTTGGCGGCCGCGGCCGGGGCGCCCGGCATCCCGTCGGCCAACCCGCTGATCCGGGTGCTGTCCGACGCGCTGCGGTTCTATTTCGAGTTCCACGACTCGGTCGGCGAGGGCTACCTGGCGCATGTGCACGATCCGTTCGCCGCGGCGGTGGCACTGGATCCGGGGCTGGTGAACACCCGGGAGGCCACCGTGGACGTCGAGTTGGACGGGTCGCTGACCCGCGGCATGACCGTCGCGGATTGGGCCGGGCACTGGGGCCGGCCGCCGAACGCCCGGATCGCCGTCGACGGCCCGGTCCAGGTGTTCTTCGATCGGTTCCGGGACCGGGTCGGACCGTTCGCCGCCGGCCTGGCTCACTCATAGCTGCCCTCCAGGTACCAGCGCCGACGCCGGTAGCACAGCAGCAACGCCGCGCCCGGCTCCCCGTCGAGCAGCACCTGGGCCCGCGCGGTCCGGCCGGGGGCGGCCTGCGGGTCCCACCAGCGCTCATCGACCGGCCACGGCCCGGCCCACCACGCCAGCGTCCCGGCGTAGCGGCCGGCCAGCCGAGCGGGTGCGGAGCTGAACAGTCCCCGACCGGTGACGTGCACCGCGGCGCCGTCGCCGTCGAGCAGGTCCACCGGGTCGTCGAGCAGCACCGCGGGCGCGGGTTCGGGCAGCCGGCCCGGCCAGGGCTGATCCGCGACGTTGCGGATCACCGGCTCGTCGCCGAGCGGGGCCAACGCGATCTGATCCGACGGGCCGCGGCCGCCGCAGCGCACCGGGATCTGCACCGCCTCGGGCCCGAGCAGGCCCTGCACCCGGACCAGCGCGCGCCGGGCCCGGGCCCGGTCGGCGTCCCCGGCGCCGCCCCACAGCGGCAACTGCAGCGCCGCCGCGGAGATCACCTCGACCGGCTCTAATCGCAGCACCGCGACCGGGCCGGCCAGCCGGTCCGGCCCGCGCCGGTTCAGCCAGCCGTCGAGCTGCCAACGCACCCGGTCGGCGGTGGAGTCGGCGGTCAACGGTTCTGCGCACCGCCAGACCCGGACCAGTTCGGCCCCGGTGTCGGTGACGGCGTGAATGGCCAGCCGGGTGCAGCCGACCCCGGCGGCCTCCAGGCCCCGGTGCAGGGTGGTGGCCAGCGAGCGGCCGGCGAACGCGGCGGCGTCGACGCGGTCGATCGGTGGGTCGCAGCGCAGTTCGACGGTCAGTTCGGCGGGTGGTTCCCGGCCGGCGGGCGGGCGCATCGGTTCGGCGCCGGCCATCCGGTGCGCGATCACCGCGTCGGCGCCGAACCGGGTGGCCACCTCGGCCCGGCCCAGCGCCGCGAACTGGCCGAAGGTGCGAATCCCCATCCGCCACAACAGGTCTGTCAGATCGGCTCGGCCCGGGTCGGACAGCCCGGGTTCGGCGGCCAGTTCCCGGATCGACAGTCCGGCCAGGAACTCCGCGTCCCGCCCGGGTTCGACAGCCACGCCGGCGCGGGCGGCCAGCACGGCGGTGGCCAGTTGCCCGGCGACGCCGATCTGGCATTCGGCGCCGGCGGCGGCCACCGCGTCGGCCAACCGCTCCCCCGCCAGCGACTCGGACCCGAAGTAGCGGGCCGGCCCGCCGGCTGCGGCCACCAGCAGCCCGGGCCGCAGCACCTCGGCCCGGGGTATCAGGTCTTCGACGGCGACGGCCACCGTTTCGAAGAACCGGGCGTCGCGCGCGAGGTCGGCGGCGGCGATGTGCACGCTCGGGCAGCGAGCCTGGGCCTCCCGGCGGCGCAGCCCGCGCCGGACGCCGGCGGCCCGCGCCGCGGCCGAGCAGGCGATCACCCGGTTGGCGCAGGTGACCGCGATCGGGGCGGTGGCGGGCAGCTCGGCAGCGGCGGCCGCCGCCACCGCCGGCCAGTCCATGCACCAGAGCGCCAGCACCCTCATGCCGGGGCCGCCACCCGGACCCCACGACCGCGGGCCCGCACCGCCAGCCGCACCCCGGCCAGCCGCCCGCGGCCCGGGGCGGGGACCGTCGTCTCATAGCCGCGCACCCGCGCGTCCAGCCGCAGCGCCGGGCCGGGCCAGTCGCCGTCGACGACCACCAGCGCCGCGCCGCGGTGCCGAAGCCGCCCGGACACCACCCGAGCCCGCGACGGGGCGACCGCCGCGCCGCGCAGCCCCAGCAGCACCAGGTCCATGCCGTCGACCAAGACTGCGGCCACCTCCACCGGATCGGCCCCGGGATCCGGGACCACCGCGATCCGACTCAGGTCCGCGCCCATCTCGGCGGCGGCCAGCAGCCCCACTCCGGGCAGGCCGACGATGGCCGCGTGCCCGCCGGCCGCGGTCACCGCCGCGGCCATGCTCAGCGGCAGCGAACGCGCCCCGGAGACCACCGCCACGCCGCCCCTCGGCAACCCGTCGGGAAGGACCCCGAGCAGCGATTCCGGGACCGGCAGCAAACTTTCTTGCGCCGAGGCCGACGGTTCCGAGGCGATAACCGGGGTGGCCGCACGGTGTCCGGCGCCCACCTTCCCGGAGATCGCCGCCATCCGCTGACGCAGCTGTTCCAGCTGGTCAGAGCGATCTTCCCGGATAGCAACCACCATCGCCGACAACCTCCGCGCACACCGAACATCCACCCATGTTCGAAACTATGTTCGATAAATGGAGTAAACACCCGGCCACCGACAAGCGTCAAGGAGTTCAGGACGCGATCACAGCGCCGACCGCAGACTTACGGCGCGTCGTGCGGCGTGTCGCGGGCGGGCATCCCCGCGCCCCGGAGGCCGCGTCTCACACCCTCCGGAGGCCGCGTCTCCACCGCGCGAAACGCGTGAGGCGGAAGTGACGCCGGGGGCGATGCGCGAACTCTTCGGCCATCGACTGAGAAGTGACGCAGGTTGGTGAGAAACCTCGGCGGCCCTGGCCATCGACTGAGAAGTGACGCACGCCAGTGAGACATGACGCAGGTCAGTGAGACGTGACGGCGGCCTTTCTCATCGATTGAGAACTGACGTACACGTTGTTCGAGGCGGGCATGCGTGAGTTCTCAATCGATGAAAAACGCATCCCTGGTGTCTCACCGGCGTGCCTGAGGCCTCACTGACGTACCTCACTTCTCACTCGATTAGCTTGTGCGCCAACACTTCTCACAAACCGCCGCCAGTTCTCACTCGATCGCCCGACCCGCAGGATGGCCCACCGGAGCCCCGGCCGAAGGCGGCCGGCGCGCTCACTCCCACTCGATGGTGCCCGGCGGCTTGCTGGTCACGTCCAGCACCACCCGGTTGACCTCCGGCACCTCATTGGTGATCCGGGTGGAGATCCGCTCCAGCACCTCGTAGGGCACCCGGGTCCAGTCCGCGGTCATGGCGTCCTCGCTGGACACCGGCCGCAGCACGATCGGATGCCCGTAGGTGCGCCCGTCGCCCTGCACCCCGACCGAGCGGACATCGGCCAGCAACACCACCGGACACTGCCAGATCTGGTTGTCCAGCCCGGCCATGGTCAGTTCCTCGCGGGCGATGGCGTCGGCCCGGCGCAACGTGTCGAGGCGGTCCGCGGTCACCTCGCCGACGATCCGGATGCCCAGCCCCGGGCCCGGGAACGGCTGGCGGGAGACGATCTCATCCGGCACGCCGAGTTCCCGGCCGACCGCGCGCACCTCGTCCTTGAACAGCAGCCGCAGCGGCTCGACCAGCTTGAACTTCAGGTCGTCGGGCAGCCCGCCGACATTGTGGTGGCTCTTGATGTTCGCCGTCCCGGCGCCGCCGCCGGATTCGACGACGTCGGGGTACAGCGTGCCCTGCACCAGGAACTCGGTCTGCACCCCCGAGTCCGGGTAGTCGACCGCGTCGCGCACCGCGGCCTCGAAGGACCTGATGAACTCCCGGCCGATGATCTTGCGCTTGCCCTCCGGGTTGGTCACCCCGCTCAACGCGTCCAAGAACTGCTCGCGCGCGTCGATGGTGACCAGCCGGGCGCCGGTGGCGGCGACGAAGTCGCGCTCCACCTGGGTGCGCTCACCGGCCCGCAGCAGCCCGTGGTCGATGAAAACACAGGTCAGCCGGTCGCCGATGGCGCGCTGCACCAGCGCGGCGGCCACCGCGGAATCCACCCCGCCGCTCAGCCCGCAGATCGCGCGGCCGTCGCCGACCTGCTCGCGGACCGCCTCGATGAGCCCCTCGGCGATATTGGCCGGGGTCCACACCGCGTCGATGCCGGCGACCTCGTGCAGGAACCGGCTCAGCACCTGCTGACCGTGCGGGGAATGCAGCACCTCGGGGTGGTACTGCACCCCGGCGAGGCGCCGCGAGGTGTCCTCGAACGCCGCGACCGGCGCGCCCGCGCTGCTGGCCACCACCTCGAATCCGGGCGGGGCGGCGGTCACCGCGTCGCCGTGGCTCATCCACACCGGCTGGGTCTGCGGCAGGCCCGCGTGCAGCGCGCCGCCGGCCACGTTCAGCTCGGTGCGGCCGTACTCGCTGGTCCCGGTGTGCTCGACGACGCCGCCGAGCGCCTGGGCCATCGCCTGGAACCCGTAGCAGATGCCGAACACCGGGATGCCCAGCTCGAACAGCGCCGGGTCCAGGCTCGGCGCGCCCTCGGCGTACACGCTGGACGGCCCGCCGGAGAGCACGACGGCCAGCGGATTGCGCGCGGCGATCTCGTCGACGGTCATGGTGTGCGGGATGACCTCGGAGTACACCCGCGCCTCACGGACCCGTCGGGCGATCAGCTGCGCGTACTGCGCGCCGAAGTCGACGACGAGAACCGGGCGGGGGGCATGGGTGGCGGAGGAGTTTTCCACCGTCACAGTCTAGGAGGCGGCCCCCCGACAGCTATGCGCCGCCCGACAACCCGACGTCCGCCGGCTGGGCTTTCCGCACCGGCTCGATCGGCAACCGGCGCAGCGCGCCCGGCGCCTCGGCGGGCACCACCGGCTTGTTCGGCGCGATCGGGTCCAGCTTGACGTAGGACTCGCCCTGCGCCGGGCGCTGATCGACCTGACCCTTGTTCGGCCACAGCGACGCGGCGCGTTCGGCCTGGGCGGTGATGGTCAGCGACGGGTTCACGCCCAGGTTCGCCGACACCGCGGCGCCGTCCATCACGTACAGCGTCGGATAGTTGTGCACCCGCTGGTAGGCGTCGATGACGCCGTGCTCGGCGTCGTCGCCGATCACCGCGCCGCCCAGGAAGTGCGCGGTCAGCGGGATGTTGAAGATCTCGCCCCAGGTGCCGCCTGCGACGCCGTCGATCTTCTCCGCGATCCGGCGGGTGACCTCGTTGCCGGCCGGGATCCAGGTCGGGTTCGGCTCGCCGTGGCCCTGCTTGCTGCTCATGATCCGCACGCCGGCCTTGGTCTTCTTGGTGAAGGTGGTGATCGAGTTGTCCAGGTGCTGCATCACCAGCGCGATGACGGTGCGCTCGCTCCACCGCGACGGGTTGAGCAGCCGGGCCATCTTCTTGGGATCGGAGCGCATCTGGTTGAGCAACTGCTTCCAGCGCGCCTCGTCGGTGCCCTCGGGGCCGTCGCCGTCGGTCATCAGGGTCTGCAGCAGGCCCATCGCGTTGGAGCCCTTGCCGTAGCGCACCGGCTCGACGTGGGTGTCCGGCGTCGGGTGGATCGAGGAGGTGATCGCCACGCCGTGGGTCAGGTCCAGGTCGCTGCCCACCTCGAGGCGACCGGCGCCGACGATGGACTCCGAGTTGGTCCGGGTCAGCACGCCGAGCATCTCCGACAGCTTCGGCAGCCGGCCGGTGTCGCGCATCTTGAACAGCAGCTTCTGGGTGTTGTAGGTGCCGGCCGCCAGGATCAGATGCTTGGCGGTGAAGACCTTCTTGCCGCGGCGCGCCTTGCGGCCGGTTCGGAAGGTCTGCACCTCCCACACACCGTCGCCGCGCTGGCTGAACTTGGTCACCGTCGTCATCGGGAAGACCTGCGCCCCAGCGGATTCCGCGAGCCCCAGGTAGTTCTTCACCAGGGTGTTCTTGGCGCCGTGTCGGCAGCCGGTCATGCACTCGCCGCACTCGATGCACCCGGTGCGGGCCGGGCCGGCGCCGCCGAAGTACGGATCCGGCACCGTCTTGCCCGGTTCCTTGACCCCGTCGCGGCCGAAGAACACCCCGACCGGGGTGTGCACGAAGGTGTCCCCGCAACCCATCTCGTCGGCGACGGCCTTCATCACCTTGTCGGCGTCGGTCATGGTGGGGTTGGTGACCACCCCGAGCATCCGCTTGGCCTGCTCGTAGTGCGGCATCAGCTCCGAGCGCCAGTCGGTGATGTGCGCCCACTGCTTGTCGACGAAGAACGGCTCCGGCGGCACGTACAGGGTGTTGGCGTAGTTCAGCGACCCGCCGCCCACCCCGGCGCCGGCCAGGATCATCACGTTGCGCAGCGCGTGGATGCGCTGGATTCCGTAGCAGCCGGCCTGCGGCGCCCACAGGAACTTGCGCAGGTCCCAAGACGTGGCGGCGAACTCCTCGTCGGTGAACCGTCGGCCGGCCTCCAGGACGCCGACGCGATAGCCCTTTTCGGTCAGCCGCAGCGCGGAGACGCTGCCGCCGAAGCCGGAACCGACGATGAGAACGTCAAAATCCGTGTCCATCGGTTCAGTATGGCCGCGGGCCCGACGGGCGGGCTAGAAAGGCAAACCTAACTAGTTACCGACAGTCCGACCTTCTGGAATTCCTTCAGGTCGCAGTAGCCGGCCTTGGCCATCGCCCGGCGCAACCCGCCGACCAGGTTCAACGTCCCGTACGGATCGTCGGACGGCCCGCTGAGCACCTGCGCCAACGACGGCCGCTGGCCGTGCTCCACCTGCAGCAGCGCGCCGCGCGGCAACGACGGGTGCGCCGCCGCCGACGGCCAGTACCAGCCGTCGCCCAGCGCCTCGGACGCGGCGGCCAGCGGCGTGCCCAGCACCACCGCGTCGGCGCCGCAGGCGATGGCCTTGGCCAGATCGCCGGAGGTGTGGATGTCACCGTCGGCCAGCACGTGCACGTACCGGCCGCCGGTCTCGTCCAGGTACTCCCGCCGGGCGGCGGCCGCGTCGGCGATCGCGGTGGCCATCGGCACGCTGATGCCGAGCACCTCGGCGCTGGTGGTCACCCCGGCCGTCGAGCCGTAGCCGACGATCACGCCGGCTGCGCCGGTGCGCATCAGGTGCAGCGCGGTGCGATGGTCGAGCACGCCGCCGGCCACCACCGGCACGTCGAGCTCGGAGATGAAGGTCTTGAGGTTCAGCGGCTCGCCGTCGGAGGCGACCCGCTCGGCGGAGATGATGGTGCCCTGGATGACCAGCAGGTCGATGCCGGCGGCCACCAGCGTCGGGGTCAGCGCCGCCGCGTTCTGCGGGCTGACCCGAACCGCGGTGGTCACCCCGGCATCCCGGATCCGGCTCACCGCGGCGCCGAGCAGCTCCGGGTCCAGTGGCGCGGCGTGCAGCTCCTGCAGCAGCCGGGTGGCGGCGGCGGACGCGAATGGCCCGTCGGCGTCGGTGGCGGCGGTCTCCACCACCTGGGCGATCTTGGCGTCGACGTCGGCGTGCCGGCCGATCAGGCCCTCGCCGTTGATCACTCCGAGCCCACCGAGGCGGCCCAGCTCGATGGCGAACTCGACCGACACCAACGCGTCGGTGGGATGCGCGAGCACCGGGATCTCGAACCGGTAGGCGTCCAGTTGCCAGGCCGTGGAAACGTCCTGCGAGGACCGGGTGCGACGGCTCGGCACGATATTCACGTCATCGAGTTCATAGGTGCGACGGGCGGTGCGGCCCATCCCGATCTCCACCAGATCACGCATGTTGAGTTCAGCCCCCTAGCGGGAGTAGTAGTTGGGCGCTTCGACGGTCATGGTGATGTCGTGCGGGTGGCTCTCCTTGAGCCCGGCTGCGGTGATCCGGACGAACTGCGCCTGCTGCAGCGCCTCGATGTTCGGTGACCCGGTGTAGCCCATGGCCGCCCGCAGACCGCCGGTGAGCTGGTGGATCACGGTGGACAGCGGGCCGCGGAACGGCACCCGGCCCTCGATGCCCTCCGGCACCAGCTTGTCCTCGGAGAGCACATCGTCTTGGAAGTAGCGGTCCTTGGAGAACGACTTGGCCTCCCCGCGGCCCTGCATGGCGCCCAACGACCCCATGCCGCGGTAGCTCTTGAACTGCTTGCCGTTGACGAAGATCAGGTCGCCCGGGCCTTCGGCGGTGCCCGCCAGCAGCGAGCCCAGCATGGCGGTGGACGCGCCGGCGGCCAGCGCCTTGGCGATGTCGCCGGAGTACTGCAGGCCGCCGTCGGCGATCACCGGCACGCCGTGCGGGCGGCAGGCGGCGGTGGCCTCCAGAATCGCGGTGATCTGCGGCGCGCCGACCCCGGCCACCACCCGGGTGGTGCAGATGGAGCCCGGCCCGACGCCGACCTTGACGGCGTCGGCGCCCGCCTCGACCAGCGCGGCGGCCGCGGCGCGGGTCGCGACGTTGCCGCCGACGATCTCCACCCGGTCGCCGACCTCGGCCTTGAGCTTGCCGACCATCTCGATGACCATGCGGTTGTGCGCGTGCGCGGTGTCCACGATGAGCACGTCGACCCCGGCGTCGGCCAGCGACATGGCGCGCACCCAGGAGTCGTCGCCGACGCCGACGGCCGCGCCGACCAGCAACCGGCCGTCACTGTCCTTGGTGGCGTTGGGGTGCTGCTCGGTCTTGACGAAGTCCTTGACGGTGATCAGCCCGGTCAGCCGGCCGCTGCCGTCGACGATGGGCAGCTTCTCGATCTTGTGCCGGCGCAGCAGGCCCAGCGCGGCGTCGGCGGACACCCCTTCGCGGGCGGTGATCAGCGGGGCCTTGGTCATCACCTCGGCGACCGGCTTGTCCTGGTCCACCTCGAAACGCATGTCCCGGTTGGTGATGATCCCCACCAGCGCGCCACCGTCGTCGACGACGGGCAGCCCGGAGATCCGGAACCGCGCGCACATGGCGTCGACCTCGGCCAGGGTGTTCTCCGGCGAGCAGGTGACCGGGTCGGTCACCATGCCGGCCTCGGACCGCTTGACCGTCTCGACCTGGGCGGCCTGCTCGCCGACCGGCAGGTTGCGGTGCAGCACGCCCATGCCGCCGGCGCGCGCCATCGCGATGGCCATCCGGGCCTCGGTGACGGTGTCCATCGCCGAGCTGACCAGCGGCACCTTCAGCCGGATCTTGCGGGTCAGCTGGCTGGAGGTGTCGGCGGTCGCCGGGATGATGTCGGACGCCGCGGGCAGCAGCAGCACATCGTCGAAGGTCAGGCCGAGCATCGCGATCTTGTGCGGGTCGTCGCCGCCGGTCGGGACGCCGCCGTCCATGATCCCCTCCACAACGGGCATAAGGTGGGCCTCCCATTCAAAGCACTCGGGTGCTCATCCTATCGGCGTCCCCTGAGCCCGTGCGACGTCGGTGTCGGTGGCGCGATGTCGGCCCGGCTGCGTAGGGTAGAGCCGTGCGCGACTACCTCCCCCCGGGCCTGCCGCCCGATCCGTTCGCGGACGATCCGGTCGATCCGACGTCGGCGCTGGAGGCTCTGGAGCCCGGCGAGCCGCTGGACGCCCACGAACGTTCGGCGGTCGAGGCCGACCTCGCCGACCTCGCCGTCTACGAAGCGCTGCTGGCGCACCGCGGGATCCGCGGGCTCGTGGTCTGCTGCGACGACTGCCAGGCCGACCACTACCACGACTGGGACATGCTGCGCGCGAACCTGCTGCAGCTGCTGGCCGACGGCACCGTCCGCCCGCACGAGCCGGCGTTCGATCCGGAACCCGACGCCTACGTCACCTGGGATTACTGCCGCGGCTACGCCGACGCGTCGCTGAACGGCGCCACCTCGGACTCCGACGGCTACCGCCGCTGACCTCAGCCCTGCGCGTCGGTTGGCTCCGCGCCCGGGGTCTCGACGACCTCCGACGGCACGACTTCTTCGGCCGGCGCCTGCTCCGCCGCGTCTTCCGGCGCGGCCGGCTCCACCACCGCGCGCTCCTGCGACGACGTCGCCGCGACCGTGCTGGTGACGTGCGCCGAACTGGTCGGCGCCGCCGTGCTGGTCGCCGCGGCGCTGGACTCCACGGTCGTGGTCGCCGACGGCTGCGTGCTCGAAGGCTGTGTGGTCGTCGGCTCCGCCGAGGTGGGCTCCGTCGTCTCCGACGGCGAGGTCTCGGTGGACGAGGTCTCGGTGGACGACGGCTCCGTGCTCGAAGGCTCGGTGGCCGAGGTTTCCGACGGCGACGTCTCGGTCGTCGACGACTCGGTGGCCGAGGTCTCCGAGGCCGACGTCTCCGAGGTCGTGGTGTCGCTGAGCACCTCGGTGCTGCTGGTCGGCGCCACGGTGGCCTGCGGGTCGCGGTTCTCCACCTTGACGCTCAGCTGATCCCACTCCTGCTGCAGATCCTGCTTGACGGTCTGGTCGCCGACGGAGGCGACCTGGGTGCTGAGCACCTCGAGCTTCTCCTGCGCCTGTTCCCACTGGCCGTCGTCGATGAGCTGGCGCACCTGCGCCATCTCGGTCTGGGCGGCCAGGGCGACCTTGTCGTCGCGCACCGACTGCGCCTCGCCGAAGATCGCGCTGCGCAGCCCGTAGAGGCTGTCGCCGGGTCCGGCGCCGTGGATCACCGCGCCGAAACCACCGAGCACCATCATCGCCGCGGCCAGCGATCCGACCAGCCGCAACCCGTGCCGCGGCTTCTGCCGGTTCTGCTGGGCCAGGCCCTCGCGCAGGGCGGCGACGGCCTCGCTCTCGGTGACGACGTCGTCGTGGCTGTGCAGCCGGACGTCATCGCGCCAGCCCGACAGCAGGTTGATCAGTTCGATGTCGGCGGCGTCATTGGCGACGATCCGCCGCTCGGCGGCCAGCGCGTCGAGCAACCCGTCGGTGCGGGCGATGTCATCCAAGCTCTCCGGCTCAGGCATGGCCATATCCCGTCGACGTGACTTCTCCGCGCAGCTTCGCCAGCGCGCGGTGCTGGGCGACCCGCACCGCGCCGGCGGTGCTGCCAACCGCTTCGGCGGTTTCCTCCGCCGACATTCCGACCACCACCCGCAGGATCAGGATCTCGCGCTGCTTCTCCGGCAGGATCTGCAGCAGTTTGTCCATCCGGGCCGCGGCGTCAGCGTCGATCGCCCGCTGTTCGGGCCCGGAATCCAGGGAGAACCGCTCCGGCACCTCGTCGGTGGGGTCGGATTTGTTGCGGGCCGAGGCCCGGTGGGCGTCGGCGACCTTGTGCGCTGCAATGCCGTACACGAAGGCCAGGAAGGGTCTCCCCTGATCCTGGTAGCGCGGCAGCGCCATCATGGCGGCCAAGCAAACCTCCTGTGCGACGTCATCAGCTGAGAGACCGCTGCGCTCCGCGGTGCCGATGCGCGCCCGGCAATACCGGACTACAACGGGGCGGATGGTCTCCAGCACTTCCCGAAGGGCATTTCGATCGCCGGCGACCGCTTCAGCGACCGCAGCGTCGAGACGCTCTCCTGGAATAGTCATCGACGGCGGTATCTCCAACGTTACGAGCCGGACTGTCCCCGGCGGCGCGGCACCAGCCAACAATAACGGCAGGCTCGCCGCTGCCCGGTCAGCCGCGCCACACCCCGCCGCGGTGACACACCAAATCGGCTGCGTTGTCGCGCAGCACAACGAGTTCGGCGGGTGTGTGCCCGTCGGCGCCGATGCCGATCAGCAGGCTCGACACCGCCCAGCGCAACGGGATGAGTTCGTGCCGTCCGGTCTGCTCGAGGGCCTCCTCGGCCTGCGCGCGCGCCACGGCGAGGTCCCCGGCGCAGCACAATGCGGCCGCCAGCACCACCCGGCTCTTCACCCGGTGCCGGATCGACGGCAGCCCGTCGGCGGTGTCGATGGCCGCGCGCGCGTGCCGCACGGCGGCGGCGCCGTCGCCGGTGGCCATGGCCAATTCGGCGCGGACCCACCCCAGTCGCACGGTCAACCGGCTCGCCTCGGCGTCGCGGAGGGTGTGGGCGGCGAGGTCCAGCAGCCGGGCCGAGGCCGGGAATCGACCCAGCCCGAGGGCGTCGGCGGCGAGCCCGGTCAGCGCGTCGGCGCGAGAGTCGATATCGACGGCGCCCCGCAGCGCCCGGCCGTCCCAGCCGCGGGCCAGCGCGTGCCAGCCCAGCTGACGCAATAGTGAGGCGCGGGTGCTGCGGGCCAGGGAGCCCAGCGCTCCGGGATGGTCCAGCAACATCTCCAGCTCCGTCTGGGCGATGGCGTAGCGGCCTTGGCCGGCGGCCGCGACGGCGCGCAGCCACCGGTTGCGGGGAGTGTCGGCGGGCGGCAGCGGCCAGCGCTGCGGCGAATCGCCGAAGGCGGCGTCGGCCAGATTCCCCTTTTCCATCACAGCGAACGTTAACAGTTCGCATATCCGAAGTTACGGACATATCACCCGGCTGGTGACAAATGCCCGGCTTACGCCGGGACCCTCACCCCGCTATTCGGCATACCCGCAGGTCAGTTCTCCGGTGTGTAGCATCCCGCGGACCGCGATAGACCGAAAAACGATGAACGTGACGTAAATTCTCGGCCTGCTCATATGCGATTCGGCACAGTATCCGGCTATTGACGTGATTTCGCGCGCCGCCCTACCTTGTGTGCATCGAGACGGTCACCGGCGACCGGATTCGGAGCACTGTCACATCGACCCACCACTCGGGGCATCAGGAATCGCCCACGAGGAGAGGGGAACTTCCCAAATGCCACAGCTTCAGCAACTTCCGGGACCCAACGCCGACATCTGGGACTGGCAGATGAAGGGCGTGTGCCGGGGCGTCGAGTCCTCGGTGTTCTTCCATCCCGACGGCGAGCGGGGCCGGGCCCGCACCGCCCGCGAGAACCGCGCCAAGGAACTGTGCCGGCAGTGCCCGGTGATCACCCAGTGCCGCAGCCACGCGCTGTCGGTCGGCGAGCCGTACGGGATCTGGGGCGGACTCAGCGAATCCGAGCGTGAGCTGATGCTCAAGCGCGGTATCCGTCGCACCGCCTGAATCAGCCGTCAGCCCCCCCGATGCGCGTGACAGGATGATCGCGTGTTCTCCCGTCACGCCCTGGTCCGCACCCCGTCTCCTCGCCTGGCCGAAGGCATCACCACCCACATCGAGCGCTCCCCCGTCGACGTCGAATTGGCCTACCAGCAGTGGCAGGGCTACGTCGCCGCGCTGAACGAGGCCGGATGGGTGACCCACCAGGTCGATCCCGCGCCGGATTGCCCGGACTCGGTGTTCGTCGAGGACACCATGGTGGTCTACGACGACCTGGCGGTGATCTCCCGTCCGGGGGCCAAATCCCGCCGACCCGAAACCGAGGCCGCCGAGGAGGCGGTGCGCGCCCAGGGTTACCGGATCGCGCACATCGAGAAGCCGGGCACCCTCGACGGCGGCGACGTGCTCAAGCACGGCGGAACCGTGTGGGTCGGCATCGGCGGCCGGACCAACGAAGAGGGTGTCGAGCAGCTGCGGGCCCACCTCGAGCCGATGGGCGCCGAGGTCATCGGGGTGCCGCTGACCAAGGTGCTGCACCTGAAGTCGGCGGTGACCGCGCTCCCCGACGGCACCGTGATCGGTTATCCCCCGCTGGTGGACGATCCTGGCGTGTGGGGTGAGAAGTTCCTGGCCGTCACCGAGGAGCCCGGCTCACACGTGGTGCTGCTGGCCGACGATCTGCTGCTGATGTCGTCGTCGGCGCCGCTGACCGCCGAGATGCTGCGCGCCGCCGGCTATCGCGTTGTGACGGTGGACATCTCCGAGTACGAGAAGCTCGAGGGTTGCGTCACCTGCCTGTCGGTTCGGCTGCGGGGACGCCCGAGCGACTAACTCGCCGCGGCGGAATTTGTCAAGGTGTTTGAGTCCAGTGGGTGTTAGGCAGCTGTCGTCTGGTCCTCCGGTTCGGCTGGTTTGGGTGGGTTGATCGCGGCGGTCTCGGGTAGGTCGATGATCTTGGGTGCGCGGTCTTGGCTGAAGCGGTGCCGGTGGCGTGCTCGGGCCTCGGCGAGCACAATCCGCCGCTGGGTGTCTTTCTCGGCGGCGAGGCCGTAGAAGACGTCGGCGGGGGTGTGCAGGCCGATGCCGCTGTGCCGATGCTCGTGGTTGTACCAGTCCACGAACTCATCCATGAAATCCCTTGCGTGATGGATGGATTCGAACCGGTCCGGAAACGTCGGCGCGTACTTGAGGGTCTTGAACCACGACTCGCTGTAGGGGTTGTCATTGGAAACCTTGGGCCGCGAATGCGAGCGGGTCACCCCCAGATCGCAGAGCAGGCCGGCGACGGTGTTGCTCGTCATCGAGGTGCCCCGGTCGGCGTGCACGACGTGTGGGATGCCGTAGGTTCCGAAGATCTGCTCCATCATCTCTTTGGCCAGCACACCGCATTCGCGGGCGTGCACGTGCACCCCGACGATGTAACGCGAGTAGATGTCGATCATCACGTAGGCGTCGTAGTAGAGGCCCTTGGCCGGGCCGCGCAGCTTGGTGATGTCCCAGGAGTACACCTGCCGGGGCGCGGTGGCCACCAACTCCGGGCAGACCGCCTTGCGGTGCCGGGCCAGCCGGCGCCGCTCCTTGACCTGCTTGTTCTCGTTCAGCAGGCGATACATCGTCGACACCGAGCACAGGTAAGTGTCCTCATCGAGCAACGTGGCCCACACCTGGATCGGGGCGGCATCGACGAACCGGGCACTGTTGAGCACCTCCACCACCCGAGCGCACTCGGCGGCGGACAGCTTGTTGACCGGCGCCGCGGGCGCCCGCGCCGGCCCGGCCGGCGCGGGTGCGGCCCGCCGCAGCGCGGTCGAGCGGTGCATCCCGGTCAACACCGCCGCAGCCCGGGTCGTGACATGCAGGCCGCGCAGAGCGGTCCAGGTGTCCATCAGCGCTTGGTCGGCTTGGTCGGCGGCTCCGCGCTCTCGGAGAGACTTTCCAAGAGCGCGTGTGCTTTTCCCATGATGTCCAGGGCGGCTTCGGTGGTGGCCAGCCGCTTGGTGGTCTTGTCGAGTTCGCGCTTGAGGCGGGCGATCTCAGCCTGCTCGGCGGTCAGCCGCCCGACCTTGGCACCGGCCGGTTTGCCCTCCAACACCCCGGCGTCGCGCTGCTTGCGCCACTCGCTGATCAGCGACGAGTACAAGCCCTCACGGCGCAGGTAGGCGCCACCATCATTGGTTTCACAGGCCTGCTCGTAGGCCACCAGATGCGCCAGCTTGTCGGCCGGGCTGAACGTGCGCCGCCGCTGCGGCCCATCCGAGCGCGGATGCGTGGAATCCATCTGCACATTCTCCCCAGCCACAGCCAGGTTGGAAATCGTCATCGTTAAGTCGATCCGTATCTCGCCCTGCAGGCGGATTTGCTATGAACCACTGGACTCAACTCACCCTGACACGCAGGGCGGCGATCACCTGGTCGACTTCGGCTACACGGTCGGCCATTTCGGCGTTCGCCTTGTCCAGCGCCTCGGCCTGATCCTCGTCGGCTTTCATCAGCGCATCGATGTCGAAGGCTGCCATGTCGAGCACACCCATGTCGGTGAACGCGGCCTGCACCTTGGGCCCCCACAGCCCGATGTCTTTGACGATCGGCACGATTCGGCTGAACAGGTGCGAGCGGAACTGGATCATCACCGGTGAGTTGTCCACCCACTCCGAACATTCCTTGACGTTCAGGCCGAGGGTCTCGAACACCTCCTCACCGCGGAACCGGTCACGCATCAGGTAGCAGGCGTCGACGACGAACTCCTCCCGCTCGCCGCGCTCGACGTCGGTGAGCGCAGAGTAGTAGTCCTTCAACGAGATTCGACCGAACGCGACGTGGCGGGCCTCGTCCTGCATGACGTAGGCCAGCACGCTCTTGGCCAGCGAGTCCGGGGCGGCCAGGTCTCGCAGCACTCCGAAGGCGGCCAGCGCGAGCCCTTCGATGAGCACCTGCATGCCGAGATAGGGCATGTCCCAACGGGAATCGTTGAGGGTGTCGTCGAGCAGCGCGGTCAGGTTCGAATTGATCGGGTACACCAGCCCGACCTTGTCCTGCAGGAACTTGGAGAACGTCTCGACGTGGCGAGCCTCGTCCATGGTCTGGGTGGCCGCGTAGAACTTGGCGTCCAGGTCCGGGACCACCTCGACGATCTTGGCGGCGCACACCATCGCGCCCTGCTCGCCGTGCAGGAATTGGGAGAACTGCCAGGCCTGGGAGTGCTGGCGCATCTCGGAGCGTCGGGCTTCGTCGGCGGCTTCCCACGCCGGGCTGCCGAACAGCGGGTGGAACATGTCGGGCAGCCCGACCGGGTTCATCGGGTCGACGTCCTGGCCCCAGTTGATCCGCGACTGGGCGTCCCACTGTTTGTCCTTGCCCTTCTGGTACAGCGAGAGCAGCCGCCCGCGGCCGTCGTCGTACTCCCAGGTGAACCGCGCGTCACCGACGCTGGGGATCTCCATCGAGTACGGGTCCGGGATTTCGGTGTACTTGTCCCTGGTGGTCATGACTGCCCCCTCGGCGCGGGATGTGACTCTCCTCACAATGCGCTCTGATCGGGCGGGCGTCAACGACAGCGCCCCCGGTCCGCTTCGGACCGGGGGCGCCACGTGGTGCGTTCCTAGTGAGCGTGACCGTGGTGGTCGTGGCCCTCTTCCTCTTCGGCGGGCTTGTCCACGACCGCCGTTTCGGTGGTGAGGATCATCCGGGCCACCGACGCGGCGTTGAGCACCGCGTTGCGGGTGACCTTCACCGGGTCGATGATGCCGTCGGCGACCAGGTCGCCGTAGTTCAGCGTGGCGGCGTTGAAGCCCTGCCCGGCGGGCAGTTCGCTGACCTTGTTGACCACGACCGAGCCGTCCAGGCCGGCGTTACTGGCGATCCAGAACAGCGGGGCGGTGATGGCGGCTTCGAACACGTCGACGCCGATCGCCTCGTCGCCGGACAGCCCGGAGCGCAGGTCCGCCAGCGCCGCGCGGGTCTGCGCGAGCGCCGAACCGCCACCGGGGATGACGCCCTCCTCAACCGCGGCCTTGGCCGCCGACACCGCGTCCTCGACGCGGTGCTTGCGCTCCTTGAGCGCGGTCTCGGTGGCGGCGCCGACCTTGATCACCGCAATGCCGCCGGCCAGCTTGGCGAGGCGCTCCTGCAGCTTCTCGCGGTCCCAGTCGGAGCTGGCCTCTTCGATCTCGGCGCGCAGCACGCGCGACCGGTCGGCGATGGCTTCCTTGCTGCCGCCGCCGTCGACGATGACGGTGGAGTCCTTGCTGACCACCACGCGTCGCGCCGAGCCCAGCACGTCCAGGCCCGCCTCGCGCAGCGTCAGGCCCACCTCGGGGTTGACGACCTGGCCGCCGGTGACGATGGCCAGGTCCTCCAGGAACGCCTTGCGGCGATCGCCGAAGAACGGCGCCTTGACGGCGACGGCCTTGAGCGTCTTGCGGATGGCGTTGACGACGAGCGTCGACAGCGCTTCGCCCTCTACGTCCTCGGCGATGATCAGCAACGGCTTGCCCGACTCGGCAACCTTCTCCAGCACCGGCAGCAGGTCCGGCAGCGAGCTGACCTTGTCGCGGTGCAGCAGGATCAGCGCGTCCTCCAAGACGGCCTCCTGCAGATCGAAGTCGGTGACGAAGTAGGCGGAGATGAAGCCCTTTTCGAAGCCGACGCCGTCGGTGACCTCCAGGTAGGTGTCCAGCGTGGAGGACTCCTCGATGGTGACCACACCGTCGGTGCCGACCTTGGTCATCGCCTCGCCGACCAGTTCGCCGACCTCTTCGTCACGCGAGGAGACGGTGGCGATCTGGGCGATGTCGTTCTTGCCGTCGACCGGGTGCGCGGCGGACAGCAGCGCTTCGGAGACCGCGTCGGCGGCCTTGCCGATGCCCTGGCCGAGCGCGATCGGGTTGGCGCCGGCGGCCACGTTGCGCAGCCCGGCCTTCACCAGCGCCTGCGCCAAAACCGTTGCGGTGGTGGTGCCGTCGCCGGCGACGTCGTTGGTCTTGGTGGCCACCGACTTCACCAGCTGCGCGCCGAGGTTCTCGAACGGATCCTCCAGGTCGATCTCACGCGCGATGGTCACGCCGTCGTTGGTGACGACGGGTCCGCCGTACGCCTTGGCGAGCACGACGTGGCGGCCGCGCGGACCCAGGGTGACCCGGACCGCGTCGGCGAGCCGGTCGACGCCGGCCTCCATGGCGCGACGCGCCTTTTCGTTGAACTCAATCTGCTTGCTCAAAGTCTTCTTCCCTCTTGGGCCATTTCAGTCGGGCCGTTCAACGCGCACCGCCCCGGAGATGCCCGCACACGCGAGAACCTCCGGGGCGGAACACGATTCGCTTACTTGGAGATGACAGCCAGCACGTCGCGAGCCGACAGGATCAGGTATTCCTGACCGCCGTACTTGATCTCGGTGCCGCCGTACTTGCTGTAGATGACAACGTCGCCCTCCGACACGTCCAGCGGAATCCGCTCGTCGCCGTCCTCATTCCAGCGGCCGGGGCCAACTGCGACGACGGTGCCTTCCTGCGGCTTCTCCTTGGCGGTGTCGGGGATGACCAGGCCGGACGCGGTGGTGGTCTCGGCCTCGTTGGCCTGAACGAGGATCTTGTCCTCGAGCGGCTTGATGTTCACGCTCGCCACGATGTGGAGCCCCTTCACTTCTGAGGTTGTGGCCCGGGGCTACCCGGACCGCTTGTTACCAGGTATCGGCAGTTGGCCGCTCCCCACGCGCCGTCGTCGCGGGTGCCGACACAGGGGACGTCCGCCTGCCGCCTAGCACTCTATACAGGAGAGTGCTAGCACTCAACCCCGGGAGGTGGCTAATCTGGGCGCGCTCGCTCACGGCGAACGCAGACTCGGCCACCCGGCCCGCCCCCGCCTAGATGACTTAAATGACTAGTGCGACTAGTCCGATCATCCTAGACTTGTCCTATGCGCACCATCACGAGCACCGAAGCGAAGGCGAAGTTGAATGCTGTGCTGTCCGAGATCCAGAAAAGCGGGAGTCCGATCACCATCACGTCACACGGTCGGCCGGTCGCGGTGATCACCCCCGTGACACCACGAGTGCGGACGTTTGGCCAGCTTCCCGGCCTTGAGATTCCCGATGACTTCGACGCCCCTCTCCCCGAGGACGAGATCGCCGCGTGGGAAGTCGCCGAATCATGACCTCCATCCTTCTCGACACCAACGCACTGCTCTGGTTGGTGAAATCGCCCGAGTTGGTGGCGCAACCAGCGCTGGAGGCGATCGGGAATCCCGCGAATGAGCTGTACGTCTCAGCAGCGTCGGCGTGGGAGATTTCCATCAAGACCCGACTGGGACGGTTCGACGGGTCGGGCATCCTGTCGGGTTGGTCCGACACTCTCGCAGCGATGGCAGCCCAAGACCTGGCCATGGACTCGGCGGACGCCACGCTGGCGGGGCAGCTGAATTGGAACCATCGCGATCCGTTCGACCGGATGATCGTCGCCCAAGCAACGCGGCGCGGGTTGGCGATCGCCACGAGCGATCGGACCATCCGGGACGGAGCGATGACTCCGATCATCGCGACGAAGTAACGCCTTCAAACGTGTTTTACCTGGTGTTTTCCCGCTGATCAGACTTGTCGGACCCCGGGTATAGCGTGAGGTCATGTATCAGGTTGAGGCCCACACACCGCAGGAGCTCCGCTCCCTCGGTGATGCGGCCTTGATCGACGCGATCGCGGTTTCGGCGCGTGCCGCCGCGGCGGTGGAGGCCCATCACTTGGCGGCGATCGCCGAGCTGACGCGCCGGCGGCTGGGCGCCGAGCAGCATCCGAGTTGGGGCTGTGATGACTGGGACGCCGCGGCCGCCGAGATCAGCTGCGCGTTGACGGTCAAGCACGGTCGGGCCATGGTGTTGATGGAACGCGCGATCGCGCTGGCGGAGGTGTTGCCGAAGGTCGGGGCGCTGTTTCTGGCCGGACAGATCACCGCGTTGACGGCGATGAGCGTGGTGTCGCGGACCCGCCTGGTCAACGACCCGGCTGCGCGGGCGCAGGTGGACTCGGCGATCGCGGCGAAGATCACCGGCTGGGGCCCACTGTCGAAGCAGAAACTCGAAGCCGCCCTCGACACGGTCGTCGCCGCGATCGACCCCGACGCGAAATACCGCTCCCGCTCCACGGTGGCGGGCCGGGAGATCAATATCGGCGACCCCCGCGCCGACGGGACGGACCTCAGGACCATCTGGGGCCGATTGAGCGTGGCCGACGCCGCGCTGCTCGATGAAGCCCTCAACGCGATGGCCCGCGGTGTGTGCGAGGACGACCCACGGACGTTGGCGCAGCGCCGCGCCGACGCGATGGGCGCCTTGGCGGCGCATCTGGATCATCTGGCGTGCGCGTGTGAGGACCCCGACTGCTCGGCCAAGACCGGGGGCCACCCCGCGACGCGGGTGGTGATCCACGTGGTCACCAACGCCGCCATCGCGCCCGCGAAGACGAGGACCACCGCGCAGGCCGGCGAGAGCCCCGAGCCCGAGGTGGCCGCGCCGGAGGTGGCCGCGCCGGAGGTGGCCGAGGGGCCGGGATCGCACCCGGCCTCGCCTGCCCCGTCCCCGCCGCAGGAGCCTTCCCCGGTTCCGGTGGCGTTCATCGCGGGTCGCGTGGGTGGGTTGATCTCCACCGAGGCATTGGCCGCGCTGATCGCCCTGGGCGCCACGGTCCGCACCGTCACCACCCCCAAGCAGGGCCTGCAGCCCCGGTACCGGCCCTCGACGGCACTGGATGAGTTCATCCGGACCCGGGATCTCACCTGCCGGTTCCCCGGCTGCGACAAGCCCGCCGTGCGCGCCGACATCGACCACGGCCACCCCTGGGGCGATGGTGGGCACACCCACCCCAGTTCCCTGCTCACCCGCTGCCGACTGCACCATCTACTCAAGACGTTCTGGGACGGCTGGTCCGAAACGCAGCATCCCGACGGCACGCTGGACATCACCACCCCCACTGGCCACACCTACACCACCAAACCGTTCGCCAGCGTGATGTTCCCGGGGTGGGACACCAACACCGGAGTCGCCCCGCCGCCGGGCAAACCGCGCCGAAAACGCGGACCCGGGCACACCCTGATGATGCCCACCCGAAAACACCCCCGGGCACAGACCCGAGCCCGACGCGTTGAGCGCGAACGCGCGCTCAACCACGCCGCCCTCGACGCCGAAGAGGCCGCCGCGCGAGCAGCCGCCGTCGCGGCCAACCGGCCCCCACCACCCGGCCGCAACGACCCACCACCCTTCTGACCGAAGCCCCGGCGTCCGCCCTGGTTGACTCCGCCTGTGATGACTGTCATATATTAATTATCTCACTGACTAATACCTCGCGGTCGACCACCGAAGGCGGCACCAGATGGATCTCGGTCTCACCGGCAAGCGCGCGCTGATCACCGGGGGCAGCCGCGGCATCGGCCTGGCGATCGCCCGCACCCTGCTCGCCGAAGGCGCGTCGGTGGCGATCTGCGCCCGCGACGGACAGCGGCTCGCCGACACCGCCGCCGAACTCGCCGAGCACGGCACGATCTTCCACCACCCCGCCGACGTCAGCGACGAGGCGGCGGCCGCCGGGTTCGCGCACGCGGCCGCCGAGGCGCTGGGCGGGCTGGACATCGTCGTCGCCAACGCCTCGGCCTCGGTCGGCCAGGGCCCCACCGCCTGGGAGGACAACTTCCGCACCGACCTGATGAGCTTCGTGCGAATCATCGAATCCGCCACCCCGCACCTCGCGGCCAGCGACGCGGCCGCGGTGGTCGCCATCACCAGCACCTCCGCGCTGGAGGCCGGAATACTGCCAACCGCCAACAGCTTCGGCGCGATGAAGGCGGCCATGCTGCAACACTCCGCCGCGCAGGCCCGCCAGTTGGCGCCCCAGGGCATCCGGGTCAACTCCGTGTCGCCGGGCCCGGTCTACTTCGACGGCGGGGTGTGGGAGCAGATCAAGAACGGCATGCCCGAGCTGTATGAGGCCGCCGTCGCGGGCACCGGGCTCGGCAAGCTGGCCAGCGACGTCGACATCGCCAACGCCGTGGCCTTCCTGGCTTCGCCCGCCGCCGGCCAGATCACCGGCGCGAACCTCGTCGTCGACGGCGCCTTCACCAACCGGTTCGACTTCTAACCGGATGGGCGCGCGGTGAGCCGCGTCGAGGCGGTCCTGGTCTGCGGCGGCCAGTGGCACGACTTCGAATACGCCCGCCGAGAACTGCTCGGCGAACTCGCGGAATTCGAATCGGTTCGCACCCGGGTCTACGACGGCTACCAGGCCGTCGACGCGCTGCCCGACGCCGAGCTGCTCATCACCTACACCTGCAACCTCGTCCCGACCCCGGAGCAGACAGCCGCGCTGACCGAATTCGTGGGCCGCGGCGGTCGGTGGCTGGCGCTGCACGCCACCAACGCCGCCATCGTTCCCGCCGCGGACGGCGCCGACCACCTGTTCAGCACCCCGCCGCTGCCCGGCGACCTCCCGGAACTGCTGGGCAGTCGGTTCCTGGGACACCCGCCGATCAAGCCGTACACCGTCACCCCCGCCGCGCCGGAACATCCCCTGGTCGCCGGCATCGCCCCGTTCACGGTGACCGACGAGCTCTACGTCAGCGAACTGCGCCCACCGCTGCAGGTGCTGCTACACACCGAATTCAGCGGTCGGTCACCCGGATTCGAGCACGGTCACACCGTCGACGACGAGCCCCGTCCGGTGCTGTACCTCAAGAACCACGGCCGGGGCGCCGTCTGCTATTTCACCCTCGGCCACTGCCGGGGCCGCTTCGATCTGCAAGACCTCGGCGTCGAGGACACCGGCCAGGTCGACCGGGGCAGCTGGACGACGCCCGAGTTCCGCGTGATCCTGCGCCGCTGCCTGCGCTGGGCGGCGTACGGAACCCATCGAGAGGATTGAGCCATGGAACCGTTCCCGCTATTGGAACTGCGGCAGTACACCGTCCGGCGGGGCGCCCGCGAGGAGTTCATCGAACTCTTCGAGAGCGAACTCGTCGACCCGCAGCAAGCCCTGGGCATCCAGGTGCTCGGGCAGTTCCGCGACCTCAACGACCCGGACCGATTCGTCTGGCTGCGCGCCTTCCCCGGACTCACCGAGCGCGCCCGGGCGCTCGGCGCGTTCTACGTCGACAGCGCGGCCTGGAAGACGCACGGCGGCGCCGCCACGTCGCTGCTGGCCGACTTCACCGATGTGCGCCTGCTGCGCGTGGCGACACCGGGCCTGGCGCCCAGCGGGCGCCCCGGCGCGCGGCTACGGGCAAGGATCCGGGACGCCGACGCACCCGACCACGAGACGGCGATGGCGATGGCGACCTACGAAACCGAGACGGGCCCAAACGATTTCCCGATGCCGGTGCGCAGCACACCGGTCACGGTCGACTTCGCATGGACCGACGACGCCGACGAAGACCCCGGGCGGCTGGCGCCTACCGAACGATCATGGCTTCGCTGACCGGCAATCCCGGGTTGCTGGCCACCGTCAACTCCGACGGTCCGGCGCCCGCGGCGATCAGGTGGGCGGCGTAGGAGGCGATCATCGCGCCGTTGTCGGTGCACAGCCGGGCCGGCGGCACTCGCAGCGTCAAACCTACTGCCGCGCAACGTGCTTCGGCGAGCTCCCGCAGTCGGGAATTGGCGGCGACACCCCCGGCGATCAGCAGCGTGGACACCCCCAGGTCGGTCGCGGCGCGGACGGCCTTGCGGGTGAGCACATCCGCCACGGCCTCCTGGAAGCCGGCGGCCACATCCGCCCGATCCGCCTCGGGGTGGGCCTCCAGATGCCGGGCCACCGCGGTCTTGAGGCCGGAGAAACTGAAGGCGTACGGGTCGTCGCGCGGACCGGCCATGCCGCGCGGGAACGCGATCGCGTCGGGATCGCCGTCGCGGGCCAACTCGTCGAGCACCCGACCGCCGGGGTAGCCGAGGCCGAGCAGCCGCGCGATCTTGTCGTAGGCCTCCCCCGCCGCGTCGTCCACGGTGCCGCCGAGTTCGACGATCGGCTCACCGAGCGAACGGACGTGCAACAGGTGGGTGTGGCCGCCGGACACCAGCAGCGCAACGCATTCCGGCAGCGGGCCGTGCTCGTAGACGTCGGCGGCCAGATGCCCGCCCAGATGGTTGACGCCGTAGAACGGCACACCCCAGGACGCGGCGTAGGCCTTGGCGGCGGCGACGCCGACCAGCAGCGCGCCGGCCAGCCCGGGGCCGATGGTCGCCGCGACGACATCGGGCCGGTCGACCCCGGCGACTTCCAACGCGCGGCTCATGGTCGGGCCGAGCGCCTCCAGGTGCGCCCGGGACGCGATCTCCGGCACCACACCGCCGTAGCGGGTGTGCTCATCGACACTGGAGGCCACCTCGTCGGCCAGCAGGGTGACCGTGCCGTCGGGATCCAGCGCGGCGATGCCGACACCGGTCTCGTCGCAGGAGCTTTCGACGGCGAGCACCACGGTGCGCTGCGGGTTGGTCATGGCGTCTCCTGAAGGTCCCGGCGCATGGTGAACGCGTCGGCGCGGCTGCCCGGGTAGTAGTTCTTGCGGAGCCCGACGGTCTCGAAGCCGACGCTCTCATACAGCGCGATCGCCGCGGCGTTGTCGGTGCGGACCTCCAGGAACGTCGGCCCGTCGCAGGCGAACTCCAGCAGGTCCGCCAGCAGCCGACGGCCGATCCCGCGGCCCTGGTAATCCGGGTCGACCCCGATGGTGTGCACCTCGTACTCCAGCGGCGGGGTCAGGCCGAGCCGGGCCGCTCCGGCATAGCCGACCAGCCGTCCGTCGATCCGGGCGGCGACATAGTGGTGCCCCGGGAAGACGACGGCGTCCCGGAACGCCCGCGCCGGCCAGGGGTTATCGCCGCCGAACAGCATGGACTCGAGTTCGGCGCAGCGGGCGGCATCGGAGTGCCGCAGCGGCTCCAGCACCGCGGTGTCGGTCACGCCAGGCCTCGCTCGGCCAGCGTTTTGGCGTCCGGGCGGCGCAGATACAACGGCGTCAACGGCTCCGGTTCGGACTCCCAATCCCGCACCGCGGCAACGAGTCCCAGCACCGACGGGTACTCGATCCCAAGCACCGGAAGGCCGAAGGATTCGGCGACCGCAGTCGGTCCGGCGACCGCGACGACGTCGTCGCGGGGCACGTCGGCCGCGGCGCCCACCGCGGGCCCGTCGGTGCGGACTCCGTCGCGGTAGCGCGCCCAGTACACCTCGCGGCGACGCGCGTCGGTGACGACGAGCACCTCGCCGGCGGTCCCGACGCCGATGCCGTCCAGGCTGCACACCCCGCGCACCGGCCGTCCCAGCGCCTGCGCGAACGCCGCGCCGGTGGCCATGCCGACCCGCAGCCCGGTGAACGGACCCGGCCCGCAGCCCACCACCACGGCATCCAGGTCGCCCATGCTCAGCCCGGCGTCATCGAGGGCGGCAAGGACATTCGGGGTCAACTGCTCGGCGTGCGCCCGCGGGTCGACGGTGATCCGCTGCGCCAGCAACTCGCGGCTGTCCTCGTCCATCCGCACCACACCGGCGGTGACCGCGGGCGTCGCGGTGTCCAGGGCCAGCACGATCCGGCTCATTGCGGCGCTCCCCAACTCCATCGGGCCGTGCGTTCGTCGGAGTCCGGGGCCCGCTCCAGCCGGACATCGAGGTGGTGATCGGAGAGCCGCTCGGCGAGCCCCTCACCCCACTCGACCACCACCACCGCCTCGGTCAATTCGGTGTCCAGGTCCAGCGAGTCGAGTTCGCCGAGCAGATCGGCGCCCGCCTCCAGCAGCCGGTACACGTCGACGTGGATCAGATCCGGCGCGCCGGTCCGGCGGGCGGGGTGCACCCGGGCCAGCACGTAGCTGGGCGAGGTGATCGGCCCCTCGACGTCCATCGACTCGGCGATTCCCTTGGTCAGCAAGGTTTTTCCGGCGCCCAGCGGACCGGACAGCACCACCACGTCACCGGCGGTCAGGCCGGCGCCGATCCGGGCGCCCAGCGCCAGGGTGTCCTCGGGGGCGGGCAGCGTCGCCGCGCCGTCGGCGATCCGCGCGTTCACCGTCGCCACCGCCGGACCCAGCGGCGCGGCCGGGTGGCGATCCGCACCTCGCTGAACCGGAGCCGCTCGGCCAGCACCGTCAACTTCTTGCGGCCGACGCGGGCCACCAGCCGCTCCAGCGCCTCGTTGACGATCTCGGGCTGCTCCAGCTGCACCATGTGCCCGGCGCCGTCCACCAGCAGCAGTTCGGCCTTGGGCAGCATGGAGGCCATATCCTCGGAATGCTCCGGGGTGGTCAGCACATCGGCTGTGCCACACGCGATCAGCGTCGGGATCCGGGCCAGCGCGATCAGCCCCGCGGTCTCGTTGTGCACGCCGAGCGCGTGCAGGAATCCGACCATGGTCGGCACCGGGGTGGTGTGGGTCATGTCCTCGGTGTAACGGACCACGGTGGGGCTGACTGCCTCGTCGCCGAAGGACGCGGCCTGCAGCACCGGCGCCAGGATCGACCGGGCCAGGCCGCGTCCGCGGTGCACCAGGCCGGGAACGTACCGGGCGGTGAACCGGGCGGCCTCCAACGCCGGGTTCTGCAGGATCTCCCCCAGCGGCGAGCGCGAGATGCCTTCGGCCGCCGAGGAGATGATCGCCGCGCCGACGATATTGCGGCCGTAGCGATCCGGGTACTGGCGGGCGTGGGAGAGCACCGTCATACCGCCCATGGAATGGCCGACCAGCACCACTTCGCCGCGTGGCGCGAGCACCGTCAGCACCGTCTCCAGATCCCGGCCCAGTTGCTCGATGGTGTAGTCGCGGGGCCGTCCGGCGGTGGACTCGCCGTGCCCGCGCTGGTCGTAGAACACCATCCGGACCTGGTCGCCCCACACCTCGGTCATATCGCGGCGCTGAAAGTGATAGGCGCGCATGCTGTTACAGAAGCCGTGCGCGAACACCACGGTGACCCGCGCGTCGGACGGGCCGACTTCGCGAACCTTCAGGTCCACCCCGTCGGGCGTGGTGAGCACCGAGGTGCGATCACCTTCGAAGACGCCGAAGTCCTCGCCGTGGTGGGGGTCTGCGAGGCGCGCCCGCCGGTTCACCGCCCGCCGGGCCGTCGACCGTCCGGCGATCACGCCGACCGCGCCGAGCCCCGCGGCGCCGGCGCGCCAGCGGCGACTGCCGCTCACCGCAAACCACCGCCGCGGTAGGCGCGCGACACCCGCCAGCGCGGGCTGCACAACACCTCGTAGTCGATGGTGCCGATCAGCGCGGCGACCTCGGTCGCGCTCGCCTCGCCGTCGGCGCCGGGGCCGAACAGGATCGCCGCGTCGCCCTCGGCCACCCCCGTCGGGACCGGCCCGAGGTCGACGACGAACTGGTCCATGCAGATCCGCCCGACGTTCGGGTAGCGGCGTCCGTTGATCGCGACCTGCAGGCGTCCGCTGAGCCCGCGGAACACGCCGTCGGCGTAGCCGAGCGGGATCAGCGCGACGGTGGTGTCGCGCGGCGCGGTCCAGGTGTGCCCGTAGGAGACGCCGCTGCCCGCGCTGACCGGTTTCACCATGGCCACCGGCGCGCTCAGCGTCATGGCCGGGGTCAGCGCGGCCTCGACGTAACCGGCCACCGGGTTCATCCCGTACACCGAGATGCCGGTGCGGACCAGGTCGAAGGCCAGGTCCGGCCGGGCCAGGGTGGCCGCCGAGTTGGCCAGGTGCGCCGTCTCGAACACCACCCCGCGCCGGCGCGCGGCCGCGATGATCTCGGTGAAACGGGCGGCCTGGGCGTCGTTGGCGGGGTGCGACGGCTCGTCGGCGCAGGCCAGGTGCGACATCACGCCGCGCAACCGGACGGCGCCGGTCGCGGCCGCGGCGCCGAGCGCGTCGATCAGTTCGTCGACATCGGCGGCGGCCGCCCCGGAGCGATTCAGCCCGGTGTCGACCTTCACGGTCAGCACGGCGGTCACCCCGGTGCGCGCTGTGGCGTCGAGCACATCGCGCAGCTGACGCAGGTTCGTCACACCAAGCTGCACATCGGCGGTCAGTGCCGGCGCGAAGTCGGTTCCGGGCGGGTGCAGCCAGGCCAGCAGTGGCCCGGCGACCCCGTCGGCACGCAACGTCAGCGCCTCGCCGAGGGTGGCGACACCCAGCTCGGCGGCCCCGGCGGCCAGCGCCGCGCGCGCCACGGCGGCAGCGCCGTGGCCGTACCCGTCGGCCTTGACCACCGCCATGACCTGCGCGGATCCGGCGAACTCACGCAGCGTCGCGACATTGGCGGCGATCGCGTCGAGATCGACAAGGGCCGTCGGGGTCACCGACGGCGCAGTGGAGTGGCCCAGTTGGGCGGGTTCAGTAGTCACCGTCGGCCATTGTCCCAGGCGCGCGGTCAGTGGGCGAAATGCTCCTCGACGGCGAAGCCGCCGGGCTTGAGTCTGTCGAGTTTGGCCAGCACCGCCTCCAGGTCTTCGTACATCGCGCGGGCCAGGTTCGCCGAGAAGCCCTCGCGTACCACGATCCGCAGCACCGCCAGGTCGGTGGCGTCGGCGGGCATGGTGTAGGCCGGGACCTGCCAGCCGTACTCGCGCAGGCCCGCGGAGATGTCGAACACCGTGAAGCCTGGGTCGCCGATCAACTTGAACGCCAACACCGGCAACACCGAGCCGTCGGTGATGACCTCGAAGCGGCCCGACCCGGCCAGTCGGTGCGACAGCCACTGCGCGGTTTCGCTCAGCGCTCGCATCACCTGGGCGTAGCCGTCGCGGCCGAGCCGCAGGAAGTTGTAGTACTGGCCGACAACCTGGTTTCCCGGCCGGGAGAAGTTCAGCGTGAACGTCGGCATGTCGCCGCCGAGGTAGTTCACCCGGAACACCAGCTCCTCGGGCAGCGCCGCGGCGTTGCGCCACACCACGAAACCGATTCCGGGATAGGTCAATCCGTACTTGTGTCCGCTGACGTTGATGGAGGCGACCCGGGGCAGCCGGAAGTCCCACACCAGATCCGGGTTCAGGAACGGGACGACGAATCCGCCGCTGGCGGCGTCGACGTGCACCGGCACGTCCCGATCGGGTTCAGAGGCGGCGAGCTTGTCCAGCGCGGCGCAGATCTCCTCCACCGGCTCCAGCTCACCGGTGTAGGTGGTGCCCAGGATGGCGACCACCCCGATGGTGTCCTCGTCGACGGCGTCGACCACCTGCTCCGGGGTGATCGTGTAGCGGTCCTCGGCCATCGGCAGGTAGCGCGGCTCGACATCGAAGTAGCGGGCGAACTTCTCCCACACCACCTGCACGTTGGAGCCCATCACCAGGTTCGGGGTGCGGGTCTTCCAGGCGTCCTTGCCGTGCTTGGCCTCGATGCGGGCGCGCCACCGCCACTTCAGCGCCAGCCCGGCCAGCATGACGGCCTCGCTGGAGCCGATGGTCGAGGCCCCGATTCCGGTGGACGGGTCGTCGTCGCGCAGGTCCTCGGCGTGAAACAGGTCGGCGACCATGCAGACACAGCGCTGCTCGATCGCGGCGGTGATCGGGTATTCGTCCTTGTCGATCATGTTCTTGTCGAACGTCTCGGACATCAGCCGGTCGGCTTCGGGATCCATCCAGGTGGTGACAAACGTGGCGAGGTTCAGCCGGGAACTGCCGTCGAGCATCAGCTCGTCGTGAATGAATCGGTAGGCCACCTGGGGTTCCAGGGACTCGTCGGGCAGCCGGAGCGCGGGAATCGGCGAGGTGCTCATCCGGCCGGTGTAGGCAGGCGTGACGGTCGGGTGGCGCGAAACGTTGGGCATGGCTGTCTGTTCTACAGAATGGCGGCCAGCGCCGGTCGGATATGGGTGAGGATCCGCGTGGCGGAGATCGGGACGGCGGTCGGCCCGGGGTCTTCGGCGGCCAGTTCGGCCGCGCGGGAATGGGTGAACGCCCCGGCGGCGGCCGCGGTCGCCGGGGGCAACCCGGCGGCGACCAGCGCGCCGATGATGCCACTGAGCACGTCGCCGGAACCGGCGGTGGCCGCCCAGGAGTTGCCGGCGGGGTTGAGGTAGACCGGCCCATCCGGTCCGGCGATGACGGTGACGTTGCCTTTGAGCAGCACGGTGGCGCCGAACTTGGCGGCCAGGGCTCGGGTGGCGGCGACCCGGTCGTCGCCGGGCGGGGCGCCGGCGAGTCGGGCGAACTCTCCGGCGTGCGGGGTCAGCAGGGTGGGCGCGGTCCGGTCGACGACGAGTTCGGGGTGGGCGGCGAGCACGGTCAGCGCGTCGGCGTCGACGAGCACCGGCAGGTCGGTGGACAGCGCGAAGCGCAGCACCGCGGACGCGTCATGGCCGACGCCCAGGCCCGGGCCGACCACCCAGGCCTGCACCCGGCCGGCGTCGCGGTGCTCGCGGGTGGCGATCACCTCGGGCCAGTGGCTAACCACCTCGGCGGCGGCCGGGCCGGCGTAGCGCACCATGCCGGAGTGGCTGGCGACCGCCGCCCCGCTGCACAGGATGGCCGCGCCCGGGTAGACCGCCGAACCGGCCAGCACGCCGGTGACGCCCTGGGTGTATTTGTCGTCGGCGGGCCCCGGCGTGGGCCAGCACGCGGCGACGTCGTCGGCCTGCAGGCCCAGCAGGTCCGCCTGCGGCAGATCCAGGCCGATGTCGACGAGTTCGACCCGGCCGCAGTCGGCAAGCGCGTGCACGGGTTTGAGACCGCCAAAGGTGACCGTCAGCGCGGCCCGCACCGCGGGCCCGGTGATCGCGCCGGTCGACGGGTCGACGCCGCTGGGCAGGTCGACGGCGACCACCGGCGCGGTGGTGGCGGCGAACACCGCCGCTGCGGCCGGCCGCAGCGAGCCGGACGCGCCGATGCCGACCACCCCGTCGATCACCAGATCGGTTGTGTCGGAGATCTTTTCGACGACGCGGCCACCGGCGGCGCGGAAGGCGGCGAGCGCTTTGGCGTGGGTGCGGTCCGGGTTGAGCAGCACCGCGTCGGCCGCCGCGCCGCGGCGGCGCAGGAACGTCGCGGCCCACAGCGCGTCGCCGCCGTTGTCGCCGGAGCCGACGACCGCGCAGATCCGGCGTCCGGCCACCCCGCCGGCGCGGCGGCGCAGTTCGGCGGCGATGGCGACCGACAGCGGCCAGGCCGCTCGGCGCATCAGCGCGCCGTCGGGCATGGCGGCCAGCAGCGGGGCCTCGGCAGCGCGGATCTGTTCGGGCCGGTAGTAGTGCCGCATGGCCCGGAGACTACAACCCGATCAGCCGGGGAATAGGTCGGCGCGGCCGACGCGGTGTGCGAGGCCGCGAACACCTGCCGTAGTTGTGGTGAGGGGTCGCCGAAGATTTCCATCCGGAGGCCGCCGCCGAGTTGGGCGAGCCGGCGGACGTGTTCGCGGGTGGCCGCCAGGGTGCGCAGGACCGCCTCGGAGTCGGCGTAGCGCTGCAGCACCACCGCGGCGCGGCGGCCGTCGTCGACGAAGACGTCGTACTGCAGGACCCCGGCTTCGTTCCGGATCGAGGTGAGGACCTCCTCGGCGACGGCGGCGAACTCCGGCAGCTGCGCTGAGGCGATGTCGGGGAAGGCGCCCCGGATCTGAATCTCGGCCATACCCGATATTATCCGATCGATCTATCTAGGGCAGATGCCGGACGCAGCGCCGGCGTGCCGCCTATCCTCGATGGGATGAACGCGCGGTGGCTGTGGGCGGCGGTGCTGGCGGCGCCGTACGCGATGTTCGCGGTGACCACTCCGATCGCGGCCGCCGACGACCCGATTCCGATCTGCCCGGTCAACCAGCCGTCGTATTACAACGGGCAGCCGTGCGCGCCGCAGCCATGCCAGGCCCCGTATCAGCAGGGCATGATGCCGCCGTGCGTCATGCCGGTAACGCAGGTCTGCCCGCCGAATATGACGTCGTACTACAACGGGCAGCCGTGCGTTCCGCAGCCGTGCACGCCGCCGTATGCGCCGGGGGTGCCGCCGTGCATGATGCCGGTGGCGACCCAGCCGTTCTGACTACTCGACGGTGACGGACTTCGCCAGGTTGCGGGGCTTGTCGACGTCGTAGCCGCGGGCCAGCGCCACCGAGGCGGCGAACACCTGCAGCGGGATGGTGGACAGCAGCGGCTGCAGCAGCGTGGAGACCGCCGGCAGTTCGATGAGGTGGTCGGCGTACGGCCGGACGGTGTCGTCGCCCTCCTCGGCGATGACGATGGTGACCGCGCCGCGGGCCTGCACCTCACGGATATTGCTCAGCAGCTTGGAGTGCAGCAACGCGTTGCCCTTCGGCGACGGCATCGCCACGATCACCGGCACCCCGTCCTCGATCAGCGCGATCGGGCCGTGCTTGAGCTCGCCGGCCGCGAACCCCTCGGCGTGCATGTAGGCCAGTTCCTTGAGCTTCAGCGCGCCCTCCAGCGCCACCGGGTAACCGACGTGGCGGCCCAGGAACAGCACGGTCTGCGAGGTGGCGAACCGTCGGGCGATCTCGGCGACCGGCTCCATCCGTTCCAGCACCTGCTCGACCAGCGCCGGCATGGACTCCAGCTCGCGGTACTCGCGGCGCACCTCGTCGGGGTACTTGGTGCCGCGGGCCTGGGCCAGCGCCAGGCCGACCAGGTAGGCGGCGACGATCTGGGCCAGGAACGTCTTGGTGGCCGCGACGCCGATCTCCGGCCCGGCGCGGGTGTAGAGCACCGCGTCGGACTCGCGCGGGATCTGGCTGCCGTTGGTGTTGCAGATGGCCAGCACCTTGGCCTTCTGCTCCTTGGCGTGCCGGACGGCCTCCAGGGTGTCGGCGGTCTCACCGGACTGCGACACCGCGACGACCAGGGTGCTGCGGTCCAGCACCGGGTCGCGGTAGCGGAACTCGCTGGCCAGTTCGACCTCGACGGGCAGCCGGGTCCAGTGCTCGATGGCGTATTTGGCCACCAGCCCGGAGTGATAGGCGGTGCCGCAGGCCACCACGAAGACCTTGTCGATCTCGCGGAGCTCCTGGTCGGACAGGCGCTGCTCGTCGAGGATCACCCGATTGTCGGCGAAGTGGCCGAGCAGGGTGTCGCCGACGGCGGTGGGCTGCTCGGCGATCTCCTTGAGCATGAAGTAGTCGTAGCCGCTCTTCTGCGCGGCCGACAGGTCCCAGTCGATGTGGAAGGGACGCGCGTTGGCCGCGGAGTCGTTGCCTTCGAAGTCCAGGATGTCGCAGCCATCGGCGCGCAGCACCACGGCGGTGTCCTGGCCCAGTTCGATGGCCTCGCGGGTGTGCTCGATGAACGCCGCGACGTCCGAGCCGAGGAACATCTCGCCGTCGCCGACGCCCACCACCAGCGGGGTGGAGCGGCGCGCCGCGACGATGGTGTCGGGGTCGTCGGCGCAGGTGAACACCAGGGTGAAGTGGCCCTCCAGCCGGCGCAGCACCGATAGCGCCGACGCGACGAAATCGCCGGCGGTCGGGCCGTGGTAGTAGGCGCGGGCCACCAGGTGCACCGCGACCTCGCTGTCGGTGTCGCTGGCGAACTCGACGCCGAAGCCTTCCAGCTCGGCGCGCAGCGACGCGAAGTTCTCGATGATGCCGTTGTGCACGACGGCGAAGCGACCGGAGGCGTCGCGGTGCGGGTGGGCGTTGCGGTCGGTGGGCCGACCGTGGGTGGCCCACCGGGTGTGCCCGATGCCCGTCGTCCCGGTGAGCTCGGCCGCATCGGTCTCGGCCAGGGCCTCTTCCAGGTTGGCCAGCCGACCGGCGCGGCGGCGGACGACCAGTTGGTCGTTGTCGTCGATCAGCGCCAAACCCGCCGAGTCATACCCGCGGTATTCCATCCGGCGCAGCGCATCGACGACGATGCCACAGGCCGGTCGAGGCCCGACGTAGCCGACGATTCCACACATGAGCACCCAGGGTAGTGCAGAGTCCCACCACTCCCCCTCTCGCCGACGGTGAGCTAGGTTCATCGGGTGGCCAGAACCAAGGGACTGCTCAATCGGCTGACCCGCCGCGGACCCCATCGCGTTCTCCGCGGTGACCTGGCGTTTGCCGGTGTGCCCGGCGAGGTGCACACCCCCGAATCAGGGCTCGGCCTGCCCGCGGTGGCGTTCGGCCACGACTGGGTCACACCGGTCTCCGGCTACACCGGGCTGTTGGAACACCTCGCGTCCTGGGGCATCGTCGCGGCCGCGCCCGCGACCGAGAAGGGCTTGGCGCCGTCGGTGCTCAACCTGTCCCACGATCTGGGCGTGGCGCTCGATATCGTCTGCGGCGTGCGGTTGGGCCCCGGGAAGATCAGCGTGGACCCGGGCAAGCTCGCGGTGGCCGGCCACGGCTTCGGTGGATCGGCGGCGGTGTTCGCGGCCGCCGGGCTCGGAGCGCGGGTGCGCACCGCCGCGGCCATCTTCCCGACCGTCACCAAACCGTCGGTGCTGGGCCCGGCGTCGGCGCTGAAGATCCCCGGCGTGGTTTTCGGGGCGCCCGATGACCCCACCAGCTTCACCTCGACGGCGATCGAACTGGCCGGCGCGTGGGATGACGCCACCCTGCGGGTGGTGGCCAAGGGCCGCTCCCGCGGGCTGGCGTCGGGTCGGCGGGCGCTGAAGTACCTAGGCCTGCCGAGTTCCGACAAACGCACTCAACAAGCGGTGCGCGGACTGTTGACCGGGTACCTGCTCTACACGCTGGCCGGCGACAAGACCTACCGGGAATTCGCCGACGCCGAGGTGGAGTTGCCCAAGACCACAGCGCCGCTGCCGGAACTGGCGCCGGTCGGCCCAGAGGAGAAGTTCATCGCGCTGCTGCGCGGCTGATTCGACGACCTTGCCCGGCCGACTCGACGAGCAAGCGAGGAACGAGTGCGCGAGGAAAAGGTCGGCCGTTCAGCACGGGCTCAGGGAGCGATCTAGGCAGCACTGGCATCACGGTGTCGAAGAACAACATCTTCCGGATTGTTGTCAGTGGAATCGACCAGGCTGAGGTCCCAAGCGGTGTTATCCACCAACACGTCGTACACGCGGTTTGCGAGAACACTGTCGCGAGCCCGCACCTCGGCGTAAACCTGACCGGCGTTGTATGAGTCGTCGGCTATGACAATTTCGCCCGAATCCAGTCGCAACATCGGATTGCCGAACCGATCCTCGGCGACCGGAGCTTTAAGGCAGCGGGAGAGAAGCTCAGCGACATCACTCGAAGCTGCGCCACGTCGGATCTGCACATCAAGAATCACTTGTCGCCTCCTTCCCCACCACAACGGAAGCGACAACGCCATTCACTTCCTTGATAATCCAGACTGCCAGCAAACCATCGTATCGATCCACCAATTCTCTGGCCAGCACAGATGCTTCGCCAAAGGTCATGCTTGAGCGAGTCATGTCGTCCACTGCCCTGAATTCGACATCAAACCCGCACGCCGCAACGCGTTTCGCTGTGTCGAGCTCGTGTTGGAGCACATGTCGCACCTTTGAGCGGTCGATCCTCCCGGGCACAAGCCCCTCCGCCTCACGAGAGACCACCGCTTCATTCCCCAACTTGGGGCAGGGCGTCGGCGGCGATCTCACACGGCGTGGCGGTCGGGTCTGTTGCCGGAATGGCGGCCGGGGCGGCGAGTTCGGCCGCGGGCGCGGGAGTCCCATCCTCGGTGGGCGTCTCCTGCGCCTCCTCATCGTTCTCGGTGGCGGCCTCATCCTGCTCGTCTTCCGCAGGCTTCTCCCCTTCCTCCGGCCCCTCCGGTTCGTCCTCCCCGGGGTCGCTCCCCTCCTCGGCCTCGGGGTCTTCCGCCGGCTCCTCCTCAAGCAGCTGCTCGTCGTCAAGCAGCTGCTCGTCGTCGGGCAGGGGCTCGCCGAAGTCCGGCAGGGCGAACTCGGGCAGGCTGAATTGCGGTAGCGAGCCCAAACCCGAGGAACTGCCCGGGGACGACGACGGGGTCAACGCGCCGAGCCCGGCGTCCATCGGGGCGGCGGACGTGGACGGCGTTGTGCCGCTGAGCAACTCCGACTCCGCCGGCAGCCAGTCATCGACCGGCGAGGCGCCGATCGGTTCGGCGCCGACGGGCTGAGACGGAGTCGATGGCGCAGTGGTGGCGGGCGCGGTCGCTGCGGGTGCGGTCGCTCCGGGTGCGGTCGCAACCGGTTGAGTCGCGGCGGGCTGGGTTGGGGCCGGGGTGGGATTATCGCGGCGCGGCGCGGCGGGGACCAGCTCGCCGGGGGTCTCGAACTGGATCGGCGCGCCCGCGCACAGCTCGGCCTCCGCCGCTCGGTAGGCCTCGGACACCTCGGCCTGGCAGTTCCGCACCGCCGACAGCCAGTCGACGGCGACGACGCCGGTGACGAACGGGGTGACGGCGGCGTCGACGGTGGCCTCGGCCTGCTCGCCGGCCCCACCGAGGACAACGGCGCGGGCCGCGGCCAGCCAATCGGAGCGTTGCCCGCCGGGCCGGTCCGCCACGGCGATGACGCCGGCCACCATGGTGTCCACCGCCTGCCACAGCCGTTCACGCAGCCGTTGGTAGATCCCGGTGGCGGCCGACAGCCGGTCGACGACGGACTGCGCCGCGTCCCGGTGCCGGGTCAGGAATGCTTCCGAGGATTGCGCGCCAGCGCCGGACCACGCCGCGGCCAGCGCCGAGCGCTGCTTGTCGGTTGCCGTCACCGCCTCCGCGCCGATCTGCGCCAACGACCGAAGCACCGCGCAATCGCTGTCCAGCGCGCCAAGATCCATCCCGTCGTCGCAGCGGTACCAATCCCCAACCTGCTGGGCGTGCAGGGTCAGGTCCGGATGGTGGTAGCCACGCAGATGCGCCGCCCAGACGTAGGCGGAGACTTCCTCGACCGCGGCGGCGCCCTCGGCCAGCCGGGAGGCGACGTCGTAGCGGGCGGACATCTCAGCCCGACCCGATCAGCGCCGCGGCGTCCGACTCCCCGGCGCGGTAGCGCTGCGATCCGGAACGCAGGACCGCGGCGATGCCCGCGGCGGCGCGCTCCCACCCGGCCATCGCGGCGGCCAGTGGGTCCAGCGCCTGACGCAGCGATTGACCCGCGCCGACGTGGGACCGGCCGGCCGTCGTGGCGCCGAAGGCCAACCGGGACCAGGCGGCGCGGGCATCCAGGGTCCGCGAGAGCAGGTCGAAGCCGGTGGCGGCGGCGTCCAACACGGCGGTGTCCACCTGGGCGGACGATTGGGGGTCTGCCATAGCGGATCAGACGCAGCGGCAGCCACCGCGGTTCCGTCGCCGAGCCACCGAGTTAATTATATGATCGGCTAATTATGTCCGATCCGATGAACACCGTCTGGCGACTGACCTCACGGCCCCACGGCCCGGTGCGCCGGGAGGATTTCTCGGTCAGCGTCGAACCGCTGCCGACACCCGGGCCCGGACAGGTGCTGCTGCGCAATCTGTACCTCATTGTGCCGGCGTCCATGCGGCTGTGGATGAACGCCGAGGACACCTATCTGCCGGCGCAGCGCCTCGGCGCGGTGATGCGCGGCATCACCGTCTCGGTGGTCGAGCAATCCGAGGATCCCGCCTTCCCGGTCGGCGCCTACGTCAATGCGATGGGCGGCTGGCAGGAGTACGCGCTGGCTAAGACCGCGCACCTGCAGCGGATCACCCCGCACCCCGATATCGGGCTGGCGAGCTACCGCGGGGTGCTGGGCCTGCAGGGCATGACCGCCTACTGCGGGCTGACCGATGTGTGCCGGCCCGAGCCGGGACAGACGCTGGTGGTGACGGCCGCGGCGGGCAGCGTCGGATCGCTGGTCTGCCAGATCGGCAAGAAGCTCGGACTGCGGGTCATCGGCGTCGCGGGCGGGCCGGCCAAGTGCGACTGGCTGGTGCGCGCCTGCGGCGCCGACGGCGCCATCGACTACAAGAACGACGACGTGGCCGCGCGGCTGGACGAACTGTGCCCGGACGGGGTGGACATGCAGTTCGAGAACGTCGGCGGCCCGGTGATGGACCTGATCATGGCCCGGATCAACCGCGGCGCCCGAATCGCCTTGTGCGGCATGGTGTCCGGCTACCAGGGCGGTGACAATGCCGGCGGCCACGCGTTGATGAACCTGGTGAACCAGCGGGCCACCCTGCGCGGCTTCATCGTCTCGGACTATCTGCACCGGGCGCAGGAGGTGTGCGACCGGCTCACCGAGTGGGTGCTCGACGGTTCCCTGGTCTACACCGAGGAGTTCAGCGACGGCCTGGACTCCACGCCGGAGGCGATGAACCGGCTGGCCCGCGGAGAGAACCGCGGCACCCAGTTCGTCCGGGTGAGTCCCGTCTAGGTTCCGACGGTTCCCAGCACCGTGCCCACGGGATAGGTCTCGCCGTCGGCGACGTCCCCGTGGCGCAGGACCCCCGCGCACGGCGACGGGATGTCGGTTTCCACCTTGTCGGTGCCGACGGTGTAGAGGTCTTCGCCCTCGTCGACCTGGGCGCCGTCGGGGGCCAGCCAACCGCTGAATGTGCCCTCGGTCATGGTGACGTTGAGCTTGGGCATCCTGATGTCCATAGGTTCGGTCAACACCTCTCGTCGTTCATTCGTCGATCACCAACGCCAGAGCCGGACAGCAGTCCGCCGCCTCCCGCGCCAAACCTTCGGCGTCGCCGGGGATCTCGTCCACCAGCACTTCGGCCTGCCCGTCATCGCCCACCATGAACAGCGACTCGGCCAGCACCTCGCAGACACCGTTGCCGACGCAGCGGTCACGGTCGACGCGGACCCTCATCGGACCAGCACCGTGGCGCCGCTGAGCCCGGGCGCGCCATAGACGTGCGACAGCGCCACCCGCGGCCGGCCGGGCGCCTGGCGGTCACCGGCCGTGCCGCGCAGCTGCAGCACGTTCTCGTGGATCTGCCGCAGCCCGGACGCGCCGATGGGCTCCCCGTTCGCCAGGCAGCCGCCATCGGTGTTGATCGGCAGCCGACCGGTCAGCTCGGTCTCGCCGCGTTCGATCAGCTCGGTCTGCTCCCCGTGGGCGCACAACCCGGTTTCGGCGAGGTGGATCAGCTCGGCCCCGGAATCGGTGTCCTGCAGTTGGGCGAGGTCCACCTCCGACGGCGCGATCCCGGCCGCCTCGAACACCGCGGCGGCGGCGTCCACGGTGGGGCTGACCCCGGTGTGGATCGACAGCGACGGACTGAGCACCTCGAACGAGCCGGGCCGGCGGGTGCGCACCACATTGCCCGCCACGAACACCGGGTGCGGGCTGAGCTCGCGGGCCCGCCGGGCGCTGCACAGCACCAGCGCGGCGGCGCCGTCGCCGGGTGAGCAGAACATGTACTGGCGCAACGGATCCGACACCATCGCCGAGGCGTTGATCTCCTGCTCCGACAGCGGTTTGCGCCGCCAGGCATTCGGGTTCAGCGACCCGTTGCGGAACGCCTTGGCCGCGACCTTGGCCAGCAGCCGCTCCGGCAGGTCGTGCTCGTGCAGGTAGCGCTGGAGTTTGAGCGCGAAGAACTGGGAGGTCAACGCCAGCCCGGTGGGCCCGTACCAGCCACCGAGGCCGAGCGCCTCGGGCTTGATCGCGAAGGCGCCGCGGGGGTGTGAGTCGAAGCCGAGGACCAGCGCGAACTCGGCCGCCCCGGAGGCGATGGCCTGCACCGCGACGGTCAGCGAACTGCTGCCGGTGGCGCATCCATTGAGCACGTTCACAAACGGCACGCCGGTCAACCCCAGCTCGGCGACCAGGGTGTCGGCCGCGCCGCCGGACATGCTGCCGCCCACCGCGAATCCGATGTCCGGCCAGCGCAGCCCGGCGTCGCGCAGCGCCAGCTGTGCCGCCGCGACCGCCTCGGCGCGCACGCCGGTGTCCACGTAGCGGCCGAACGGGCGGCAACCCACCCCGATGATGGCGACGGATTCGGTCACTGGGGCTCCTCGGGGGCGAAGGCGAACGTCGTCGTCGGCGAGCCGTCCCCGGTGCGCACCGCCGCGGTGGTCAGCGTCATCGGCATGCCGATCCGCAATCGCGCCGGGTCGTTCTCGGTCAGCCGGGCCTCGATGATGACCTCACCGGGCAGCTCCACGTAGCCCACGCCGAACGGCTCGAAGTCGTCGTCGTAGCGGCCGTACGGCGGCGACGGTGGCGCGAACCGCTGAATGGTCCAGCTCCACAGCGCGCCGCGGTCGGCGAGGGTGAGCACCTCGATCTCGCCGCCGCCGCAGCGGCGGCAGAACTCCTTTCGGGGGAAGTCGATTTCGCCGCACTGCCCGCAGCGCCCACCGAGCAGCCGGACCCGGCCGTCCACCCGGGTCATGATGGTCGGGTCGATGACATCGTCAGCCAACGTTCTTCGCCTTCCGCACGCCGCGTTTGAACACCGTCACGTCGGCGCGGACCACCGCCTGGCAGGCCAGCCGGACGTGGTCGCCCCGGCCGCCCGGACCGCCGGTGAGATCGCGCAGCAGCTGTTCCTCGTCAGGTTCGGCCGGGTCCAGGTGCTCCGGTGACTGCAGCACTTCGAGGTGGCAGACCTGGCAGAGGCCCTCGCCGCCGCAGATCGTCGGCCACCGGTATCCGGCCGCCAGCGCGGCGGCCATCACGGTCTGTCCGACCTGAGCCGAAAAGCTCACCCCGGCCGGTTGCACGGTCACCACCGGGTCCTCACCCGCGTCGCAGTTCACGCCAGGGCCGTCCACGTTGCGGGTCGGGTTCGCGTTCCAAGCCCAGCACCCGCTCGCCGATGATGTTGCGCTGGATCTCCGAGGCCCCGCCGGCGATGGTGAGCCGCCGGCTGTCCAGCAGCGCGTGCGCGGCGGCGCCGGGCTGCTCACCCTCCCAATAGGCGCCGGCCGGGCCGGCCAGTTCGTAGCCGAGTTCGGCGATGCGCTGGGACATTTCGGAGAGCAGCAGTTTGGTGACGGACCCTTCTGCCGCGCTGCGCTGGTTGGTCAGCGCCAGGGCGCGTTCGGTGGCGATCAGCCCGGCGATCCGGTCGCGGGTCACCGGGTCGCGCCAGGCCCCGCAGGCGCGCGCGGCGGCCAGCACCGGGCGCAACGGCACGCCGCTGGCCTCGCTGGTCTCACTGAGCCCGGATCGTTCGGCGTTCAGCGTGCTCAGCGCGACCTTCCAGCCGCCGTTGACCGGGCCCAGCACGCTGTCCTCGGGAAGCCACAGATCCTCGAAGAACACCTCGCAGAAGTGTTCGTCGCCGGTGAGTTGGCGCAGCGGACGGATGCTGACCCCCGGCGCGGACATGTCGACGAGGAAGCAGGTGATGCCGGCGTTCTTGGGCAGGTCCGGGTCGGTTCGGGCCAGCAGCATGCCGTAGCGCGAGATGGTGGCGAATGAGCTCCACACCTTCTGCCCGGTGATCCGCCAGCCGCCGCCTTCGTCCGGGGTCGCGCGGGTGGCCAGGGCTGCCAGGTCCGATCCGGCGCCGGGTTCGGAGAAGAGTTGGCACCACATGTCCTCGCCGGCGGCGATGCCGGGCAGGTAGCGCTGCTGCTGCTCGGTGGTGCCCCAGGCCGCGATCGCCGGGGCGATCAGGGTGATCGGCACGAAGAAGTGGCTGGGCAGATCGGTCTCAGCCATGGTGGGTGTCCCGTCGGTCGACCAGATCGGCGAGCCGGCTCCGGTAGCCGCCCGCCGAACCGGTGAGGGAGACGACGGCGTTGGCGCGGCGCAGGTAGCGGTGCGCCCAGTGTTCCCAGGTGATCGCGATGCCGCCGTGCAGTTGGATCGCGGCGCGGGTGGCGGTCAGCGCGGTGTCCCGGGACAGCGCCCCGGCGATCGCGAGGTCGATCGCGGTCTGTTCGTCGGCGGGCGCGGCGGTGAGTCCCCAGGCCGCGCCGTACACCGCGGAGCGCGCCAGTTCGACCGCGCCGTAGAGGTCCGCCAGCCGGTGCTTGACGGCTTGGAAGCTTCCGATGGTGCGGCCGAACTGCACACGCTGGCGCACGTATTCGACGGTGCCGTCCAGCACCCGTTGCGCGACGCCGAGCAGTTCCGCGGCGATCGCGAGTTCGACCAGCGGACAGATCCCGGCCAGCAGGGAGTCGGCCGCCGGTCCGCGCAGCGCGGCGATGGCCGACGCTCCGCCGGCGCGCACCCGGCCCAGCGGCCGGGTCGGGTCCAGGCCGTTCAGCGCGGTGATCCGCACACCGTCGTCGGCGCTGTCGAGCAAGGCCACCGATCCGGGACCGGTCAGCAGGATCAGGCAGCCGCCCTCGGCGTTCCAGACCGGCTCTGCGCCAACGACGTTGGCGGCCACACCGAGAGCGCCGTCGCGGGCCGGCGCCAGCCGTTCCGTGACGCCGAGCGCGTCGGCGCAGCCGCTGGCCAGCAGGGCGGGAACGATCGGTCCGCCGAACAGCGCGGCGCCGGCTTCTTCGGCGAGGATCGCCACATCGATCGGGGTGGCGTCGGCGCGGTCGAACAGGATGGCGTCGGCGCCGACGTCGCTCAGTAGTCCGGCCCAGCTGGGGTCGTCGGCGAAGTAGTCACGCAGCACCTCGCGCAGCGCCCGATGCTCCTCGGTGAAGGTGAACATCGGCGCGGCCGCGGTCGCGGCGCCCATCATGAGCGGGCCGCCGCGCGTTCGAGGTGTTCGCGGCGCAGCCGACGTTTGTCGAGTTTTCCCATCGCGGTTCGGATCTCGCCTTCTGTGAACTCGATGATGTTCGGACACTTGTAGTGCGCCAATCGATCCCGGGTCCAGGCCACCAGTTCGTCGGCGGAGACCTGGGTGTCGGCCGCCGGTTGCACCAGCGCGCACAGTTGCTCGCCGAGGTCGTCGTGCGGGACGCCGATCACGGCGACGTCGGCGACGCCGGGGTGGGTGCGCAGCACCGCCTCGGATTCGGCGGGGTACACGTTCACCCCGCCGCTGACCACCAGGTCTGAGGCCCGGTCGGTGAGGTAGAGGTAGCCGTCGTCATCGAGGTAGCCGATCTCCCCGACGATGAAGGATCCGTCGCCGAGGTGGCTGCGCCGGGTCTTCTCCGGGTCGCCGTGATACGACGGGCCGGGCCCGCTCAACGGGCGGGCGCAGACCAGTCCCTCGGCGCCGGGGCCCAGCGCCGCGCCCGATTCGTCGCGGATGGTCAGCTCGTAGCCGGGCAGGGCGCGGCCCACCGAGCCGGGGTGTTCCAGCCACTCGGCGGACCCGATCATGGTCAGCGTGCCGATCTCGGTGGAGCCGTAGGCCTCATTGAGGATCGGTCCGAACCAGTCGATCATGGCGCGTTTGACGGGCACGGGACAGGCGGCGCCGGTGTGCACGACGCTGCGCAGGCTGGACACGTCGTAGCGGCCGCGCAGCTCGGCGGGCAGCGCCAGCAGCCGGGAGAAGTGGGTGGGGACCATCATGGTGGCTTCGACGCGGTGGGTTTCGATGACCGCCAGGGTCTGCTCGGCGTCGAACTTGGGCAGCACCACCACCGGTGTGCCGGCCATCATCGATCGCACTCCCACCAGCGGCCCGGTGTGGTGCATCGGCGCGACCACGAGGTGCCGGCCCGCGGATCGCATGGGCGAGGCCGCGATGTTCGCGACCATCTCGGCGATGGATCGGCCGGCCGGGAACATCTGGTCCGGCAGTCGCACGCCCTTGGGGCGCCCGGTGGTTCCGGAGGTGTAGTACAGCGGTTTGGCCGGGGCGATCCGCGCCGACGGTTCGGACACGCTCGATTCGGCCAGCAGCTCCTCAAGGTTGTCTCCCCAGGCGAGCACCCGGGCGTCGGGGGCGGCCGCGCGCGCGGTGTCGGCGGCGCGCGCGCTGCACAGCACCGTCCGGGCGTTCGCGTCGGCCAGGATGTAGCCGACCTCGTCGGCGGTGAGGTGGTAGTTCACCGGCACCGCCGAGGCCCCGGCATAGGTGACGCCGAGGTGCGCGACCGCGGTGTGCGCGCTGTTCTCACCGAGCACCGCGATCCGCTCTCCGGCCGGGATATCCAGCGACAGCAGGAGATTCACCAGCCGGTTGAGCCGCTGATTGAGCTGACGCCAGCTCAGCTCGACGCCGCCGTCGCTGATCGCGATGGCGTCCGGGTCGGACTGCGCCCGGTCGGCGATTCCGTGGGCCACGGCTACCGGCGGGCCCCGGACACCGCGCGGGAGCGCGCCAGGGTCGCCGTCGCCGCGGCGACGATGTCGTCGCGGCCCGGCAGGAAGGCGTCCTCGAGCACCTTGGCGTACGGGATCGGGGTGTTGGGCCCGGCCACCCGCGCCACCGGGGCGCCCAGGTCGTCGAACAGGTTCTCACTGATCATCGCGGCCAGTTCCGCTCCGAAGCCGTTGCGCCGCACCGCTTCGTGCACGACGACGGCGTGCCGGGTGCGCGCCACCGACGCCAGCACGGTGTCCTCGTCCAGCGGCACCAGCGAGCGCAGGTCGATCACCTCGGCGTCGACGCCGTCGGCGGCGAGGGTTTCGGCGGCGGCCAGCGCCTCGTGCACCTGCCGGCCGTAGGAGATCAGCGTGATGTCCGATCCGGCGCGCACGGTGGCGGCCACGCCGAGCGGAACCACGTGATGCCCGACCGGAACCGGTTGCGGCGGTGCGAAGTACAGCAGGCTCTGCTCGACGACGATGACCGGGTCGGGGTCGAAGATGGCGGCGGTCAGCAGCCCCTTGGCGTCGGCGGGGTTGCTCGGGACGACGACCTTGAGGCCGGGGATGTGGGTGAGCCAGGCTTCCAGCATCTCCGAATGCTGGGCGCCGAACTGCATGCCGGCGCCGGCCGCGCAGCGGATGGTGATCGGGACCGAGGTCTGCCCGCCGGACATGTAGCGCAGTTTGGCGGCGTGGTTGGACACCTGATCCATGCAGACCGCCAGGAAGTCCATCAGCATGATCTCGGCGACGGGCTTCATGCCTCCGATCGCCGCGCCGATCGCGGCGCCGATGATGGCCTGTTCGCTGATCGGGGTGGCGCGGACCCGGTCGGTTCCGTACTTGCTGCTCAGGCCTGCGGAGACCTTGAACACTCCCCCGCTGGGGTCGGCGATGTCCTCGCCGAGCAGGATCACCGAGTCGTCGCGGCCCAGCGCGTCGTCCAGGGCGCTGCCGAGGGCCTGGAAGCCGAGCATCGGCGTGGTCTCGGTCATACCGGCACTCCTTCGTAGACGTCGGTGAGCCCTTCGCTGAGCTCCGGGTAGGGGCTGGCCTCGGCGAACGCGAAAGCGTCGGCGACAGCGGCCTTTTCGTCGGCTTCGATGTCGGCGGCCTGTTCCTCGGTGAGCACGTCGTCGGCGATCAGCGCGGCGCGCATCCGCAACACCGGGTCGGCGGCGCGTTCGCGCTCGAGTTCGCCGGGCTTCATGTATTCGTTGTTGTCCGACATCTGGTGGCCGAAGAAGCGGAAGGTCATCGCCTCGATGAGAGTGGGGCCTTCCCCACGGCGGGCCCGGTCGACGGCCTCGGCGGCCGCGCGGTACATGGCCACCGGGTCGTTGCCGTCCACCCGGACGCCGGGCATCCGGTAGGCCGCGGCCCGGTCGGCGATGGCGTCGACGCTGGTGCCGTCCTCGAAGGAGGTGTGTTCGGCGTAGCGATTGTTGTGGCAGCAGAAGATGACCGGCAGTTTCCACAGCGCGGCGAGGTTGCAGGCTTCGTGGAAGGCGCCGATATTGGTGGCGCCGTCGCCGAAGTTGACCACGGTGACCTGGTCGGTCTTCTGCAGCTGCGAGGACAGCGCCAGCCCGGTGGCGATCGGCAGGCCGCCGCCGACGATGCCGGATGTGACCATCAGCCCGGATTCCGGGTGGGTGATGTGCATCGGGCCACCCTTGCCCTTGCAGGTCCCGGTGGCCTTGCCGAAGAACTCGGCCCACAGCTCGCGCAGCGGCACTCCCTTGGCCAGCTGGTCGTGCAGGCCGCGGTAGGTGGTGACCACGTAATCGTCCGGGCGCAGCAGCGCGCCGATGGCGGCGGAGATGATCTCCTGCCCGCGTGGCGAGTAGTACTGCGCGCTGACCTGACCGGTGAGGATCAGGGACCGGAATTTCTCGTCGCACACCTTGATTCGGGTGGCGCTGCGGAAGATCGCGGTCAGCTCGTCGGGGGTGGGGCGACTACTGGGGGCTGTCATACGCCGTCCTCGTATTAGCTGGTGGACTAATTAATATGTAACAGGGGTCACTATGGTCTGTCAACGCCGAACCCTCAGCGGTCGAAGGCCTGGCTGTAGAGCGGGCTGTCCGCGCTGTAGTAGCTGCAGTGGAAGCCGCTGGGCACCCGGAACGGGATCACCGCACTGGCGATCGGCCCGGCCGCGATGTCCAACGCGTCGAACACCACGAGTTCGGTCTCCGGCGCCCCGTCGCGGTGCACCAGGGTGAGGGCGTAGCCGTCGGCGTCCCCGGCCGCGCCCACCCGGGGCGCGAAGATCAGCTCGCCGGCCGCCGCGCCCGGCCCGAAGTGATACAGGTCCTCCGCCCCGGTGGCGGTGTCCACCCTCAGCACCGAATCCATCCCGTCGGCCCGGCCGTCCACCGAGTGCAGGTTGCTGTTGGCGAACGCGTGCCGGCTCGGCGCGGCCATCAGGCGGTCGTCGGGACGCGGGAACTGGATGTCGCGGTCGTTGAGGATCTTCTCGTTCAGCGACGACGCGCCCGTCGGGTCGATGGTCCAGCGGCGCAGGCTCTGCTGGGTGGCGCGATGAGTGGCCCGGTTGCCATGGATGTCGGGGAACAGCGCGGTGCCCTCGGCGGCGGCGACGTCGGCGACGATCTTGCCGTCGGACTCCCACACGTTGGCCTCATGCAGCATGTGCCGGGGCTCCACCTCGAACCAGCGGACGTCGTCGGCGCCGCCGGCGCGCGGCATGACACCGAGCTTGGTCGGACGGTCCGGCACCCAGGCGACCATCGGCCCCCCGGACATCGCGCGCGCCAGGCTCATCTCCAGCGGCATGACCGGGAACACCACCCAGTTCTCGGTGAGGAAGAAGGTGTGCATCAACGTCATATGCGGCATGTCGATCCACTCGGTCTTGATCGGATTGCCGTCGAAATCGATGACGTCGTAACGGATCACGGCCTCCCGGCCCAAACCGCGCGCGGCCTGGCCGATATTGACCAACTGCCCGGTGGCCTGGTCGAGGGTGGGGTGGGCGGAGAACGTGGAGGTGACCACGCCGCCGTAGGTGTGCTCGCCGATGGTGTCCAGCGTGCGCGGATCCAGCTCCACCGGCGGCGCGCCCTCCATCAGCGCCAGCAGCTTCCCACCGTGGATGATCACGTTGGTGTTGGCGGTGTTGTACCGGGTGCCGCGGGCGGCGGGATCGGTGGTCATCGGGTTGCCGAGCACGCCGAACAGCCGGCGGCCGTGGCCCCGCTCCAGCAGGAATTTCTCGGTCCGCACCCAGCGGTTGCGCATGGAGACCGTGCCGTCGGCGATGTGGAAGGCGTAGACCATCCCGTCGCCGTCGAACCAGTGGTAGTCCTCGTCGGTCGGCGGGTACAGCGGTTCGGCGCCGTTGCGGTAGAACACCCCGGCCAGATCGTCGGGCAGTTGCCCGCGGATCTCCAGATCGGGGGCGTCGACCTCCATCCGGTTCGGTTTGTGGTGTCCGGTCAGGAAGGGGCTTTCACGAATGAGGGTGGCGTCCATGGCGTCTCCTGGGCTGAGGATGCGATGACTGCGAGGCGATCCCGGCCTAGGCGGGATCGCGATGGGATACGCGCTCAGTTCTCGTCGGAGCTGAGCATCAAGGTGTCGAAGACCGCGGTGATGCGGTCCAGGGTGGCCGCGTCGGTGGCCGCCGCGGCATGGGCGAACCCGTCGACGATCGTGCCGATCATCCCGGCCACCTCGCCGGGGTTCAGACCGGCCGGGATGCGCCCGGCCTGCTGGCCGGCGATGACCGATCCGACCAGGGTGGTGCGCATCCGCTCGGCCTGGTGGGCGAACGCCTCGGTCAGTTCGCTGTGTCGACGGGCGTCCACCGGCGCGGTGGCGACGAATCCGGCCAGCTCCGGCGATTCGTGGTTGATCCGGTTGGACTCGGCCAGCACCTTGCGCAGCAGGCCGGACACGGATTCCGCCCCGGCCATCAGCGCGGTGGTGCGCTCTAGGATCTTGCCGTAGACGTCGTCGCAGACCGCCTCGAACAGATTGCGTTTGGTGCCGAAGTGGTAGTACACCGACCCCGCCGTGACACCGGCCATCTCGGCGATCAGGTTGTTGGTCGCGGGCCCGTAGCCGTAGTTCGCGAAGCACTTGCACGCGGCGTCGATGACGCGCTGCCGTGTCTCCAGGCTGTCGACGCCGGCCGGCCGGCCGGGACCCGAACGCACTCCCGACTTCACGGTGTGGGCCCGGCTTCGGTTCCGTAGACGAGGCGTTCCAGGTCCTGGTGGAACTGGCGGATCCGGATCTCCTGGTAATTGGCCAGGGTGACGCCGGGTTTGGTCATCGCCTTGAGTCCGCGTTGGATCCGCGGCAGGTTCGACAGGTCCTGGTTGAACACCGCGGCCAGCCCGCCGAGCTCCGGGGCGGCGCTGTAGTCCTCGTCCTGCCCAAGCCAGTGCACCGGCCCGGTCTTGGGCTTCGGGACACCCGCGGGCATCGGAACCATCAGCATGATGTCGAAGATACAACGATCAGGGTTGTTTCCGTAGGGTCGGAACCGGTAGGTCAGCGGCGCCCCGGCCCCCGCCCACGGCACCATGTTCGGGAAAACGAAGTACTGGATGGCGTCCAGCATCTCCGAATCGGAGGTCTTCGACAGGTCCGCGCCGGTGCGCTGCTCGAGGTTCGCCCGCATCGCCGCGGCCACGATGGGCCGCGCCGACTGACCGTCGGGCACCTCGAAAGCGCCCACTCCCTCGGGGAAGAAGTCCCGGAACATGGCGTCCAGCACATCCTGGGGCTCCAGCGGTTCCAGGTGCGGGCTGCTGGTGGCCTGCGGGGTGATCATCCGGTTGAAGCCGGGGCTGCCGTCGGCCCCGCGGTAGATGTCGTACTGGGTGTTGGAGTCCCCGAGGTACTCCAGCAGCTGCGGATGGGTGGCGATGACGTGGTACGACTCGATGAAGGCCTCCAGCGCGACCTTCCAGTTGCAGTCGATGACCTTGGCGACGTGGATCGCCTTGAACCGACCGGCCAGGTCGTAGGGGGCGAAATGCTTGTCGACGCCCCCCAGGTAGTCCTCCAGCGGGCTGGCCTCCGGATCCGGGTTGACGAAGACGTAGCCCGCCCAGGTCCCGACCCGGGCCTGCGGCAGCGCCCATTCCTCGTCGACGATGTGCGGGAAGTCCCAGCGGCACGGCACGTCGGAGAGGTCACCGCGCAGGTTCCAGCTGATGCCGTGAAACGGGCAGCGCAGCGACTTGACCCGGCCGGCGTCGTCGCAGATCCGGGTGCCGCGATGCAGACAGGCGTTGTGAAACGCGTGGATGCCGTCGTCGGCTCGCACCACGATCAGCGACATGTCGGCGATGTCGTAGACCAGGTAGTCGCCGACCTCGGGAATGTCCTCCTCCCGGCAGGCCAACTGCCAGACCTTCTTCCAGACGTGCTCCACCTCGAGGTCGTGGAACTCCCTGCTCAGGTACCGGTCCTTCGGGATGTCCTCGCAGCCGAGGTACTCGTAGCTCTCCTCCAGCAGCGGCAGCGGCACCTCCCGGGTGTCGGCGGCCAGCAGACTCTGCACGGTCGGGCCGATGGACCGGGCTTCACCGGGGGCGGGGCTGTCCTTGATATCGGTCACGCAATCCTCCTGTTCAACCGTTGTTCTTAAAGCGACTGGATGTAGCCGAGGACCGCGTTGGCGATGAACGCCGACCCGTTCACACCCCACCCGCCGTCGACGTAGAGCGCCTGGCCGGTGACGTAGGCGGCGTCCGGGCCTGCCAGGAAGGCCACCGCGCCGGCGATGTCCTCGGGTGTGCCGAGCCGGCCCAGCGGCATCGCCGAGCCGATCGCCTGCTGCAGACCCGGATCGGCGAACTCGCCCGCGGTGCCCTCGGTGACGACCAGGCCCGGCCCCACCGCGTTCGCCCGGATCCGCCGGGGCGCGTATTCGACGGCCATCTGCTTGGTGAGCGCGACGACGGCCGCCTTGGACGCCGGATAGACGCCGCGGCCGGCGCCGCCGACCTCGGCGAGCACCGACGTGAGGTTGACGATCGCGCCGCCGTCGGGGCCGAAGCGGCCGGCCAGCGCGCGGGTGAGCTGCCAGGTTCCGACCACGTTGACCCGCAGCACCGCGTCCACGTCGTCCCGGCTGCTGTCATCGAGGGTCGCCGAGCGCCAGATGCCGGCGTTGTTGACCAGCACGTCGAGGCGGTCGATGGAGCCGGCCAGGGCCGCGACGGCGTCCTCGTCGGCGATGTCGCAGACCACCGCTCGGCCGCCGATCCGTTCGGCGACCTCGGTCACCGAGGCCGCGTCGGCGTCGACGGCCACCACCTCCGCGCCGTCGGCGGCCAGTCGTGCCGCGACGGCCCGTCCGATCCCCCGCCCGGCGCCGGTCACCACGGCTGTCGGCATCTCCACCTCACCCTTCCGGCCCATCCGGGCAGCTATTTATGATTCATCTCACTATTATATTAGCGAGCTAATTAGTCAAGCTGTGAAGGATGCTGGCTGTCCCCGCTACCCTGGCGACCTGATGTGTTGGCCAGACCGTGGAGTGCGACATCGCACGGCGTGAACCGGCCGCGCCGCTGTCGAATGCGCCGCGGGCGAAGAAGGCCGTCGACGGGGCGATCGACGCTCTGCGGTCCGACATCGTCTCCGGCCAGGTGGCCCAGGGCGCGCGGCTGCCCAGCGAACGCGACCTTGCGGCGCATTACGGGGTCAGCCAGCCGACCATCCGGGAGGCCGTCCGCGCCCTCGCCGCCATGGGGTTGATCGAGGTCCGGCACGGCAGCGGCGCCTACGTCCGCGGTGACAGCGACTTCCTGATGGCCACCGCGCTGCGGATCCTCCTGCAGATGAAGGACGTCGGGCTGCTCGAAGCCCTCGACGTGCGCACCGCGCTGGGCCTGCAGTCCGCGCGCGCCGCCGCGCTGGCCGCCGACGAGTCGGACCTGGCCGCGCTGGAGGACGCCTACCGCGCGCTCGACGACGTGTCCGGGCTCGCCGATCACAGCGCCCTGATCGGCGCGGTGGCCGGGTTTCAGATCGCGCTGTCCCGCGCCGGGCGCAACGAGCTGACCTCCGCCATCGAGACCGTGCTGATCTCACTGATCATGCAGATGCAGTTGAAGGCGCTGCGCAGCAGAGGGATCCGGTATTGGCAGGACCAGACCGTGAAGTTCCAATCCGATCGGATGCGCATCCTTGAGGCGGTGCGCGAGGGTGACCCGGAAGCCGCGGCCGCGGCGATGGCCGGCTACCTCAACCATCAGCGGCAGTACTTCACCGCCGACGAGGAGCTCGCCACGCTGCGGCTGTCCGATCCCCGCGCGGTGCGCGTGCTGGACGAATTGTCGCCCAGATCTCGGCGATGATCGACTCCTTGTCGGGGTACAGCGGTTTCTCCATGGTCGGCGAGAACGGCGCGTGCACATCCGGGGCGGTGTGCCGTCGGATCGGCGCCCGCAGCCCGGCGGGCGCCCGTTCGGCGATCGCCGCGCAGATCTCGGCCGCCGCGCCGGCGGTCCGGTTCGCCGGATCGACGACGAGCAGGTGGCCGGTCGCGCGCACCGACGCCGCGATGGTTTCGACGTCCAGCGGCGCCACGTTGAAGTCCAGCCACGGGTCGCTGAACAGGTTGAAGTGTCGTTTGGCCAGGTCGATCGAACTCACGGACACCTCCGATGCGGACTTCTGAACCTCTATTTTTGATGTCAAGATCCCCAAGGCTTGCATATGAGCTAGCTCACTAATATATTGGGCGACTAATTAGTCAAACGCATCCGGCGTCACAGCCCAGAGATCGGGAGCCCGTTTTGACCGACACCATCAGCTCAGCCGCCGCATGCCCGGTGGAGTCCTTCAACCCGATGGACCCGCAGACCATGCAGTGCCCCTACCCCTGGTACCAGGCGCTACGGCGCGAGGACCCGGTGCACTTCGTGGCCGGTCTGGGCATGTGGGTCGTCACCTCCAAGGAACTGGTGAGCCAGGCGCTGCAGAACCACGAGGTGTTCTCCTCGGCGTTCGGCCTGCCCCAGATGCCACCGCCCGCCGCCGTCGCCGACCAGGTCGCCGAGATCACCGCCCAGGGCTGGGATTTGATCCCCACCCTGCTGACCTGCGACCCGCCCGATCACCACTACTACCGACGGATGGTGTCGCGGGCCTTCACCCCGCGGTTCGTGGCCCAGCGGGAGCCGGCCATCCGACAGATCGCCGACGAGCTGATCGGCGCGCTGCCGGTCGGCGAACCGGTGGAGATCATCGAGGCGCTGGCGGCGCCGCTACCGCTGCGGGTCATCGCCCACACCCTCAACGTGCCCGAGGACCGCATCGGCGACTTCCGGCGCTGGTCGGATCAGTTCGCGCTGACCATCGGCGCGGTGATCGATGAGGAAGGCGCGCTCGAGCAGGCCCGCAACCTGCTGCAGTTCGAGCAGTACTTCGCCGCCCAGCTGGAGGACCGGCGCAACAACCCGCAGGACGATCTGATCACCGGTCTGGTGCAGGCCGCTGGCGTCGACGGCGATGAGCCGCTGACCACCGGCGCGGCGCTGAGCATCCTGCAGCAGATCCTGATCGCCGGCAACGAGACCTCCCGCAAACTGATGACCGGGACCCTGCACCAACTCGCGCTGCACCCGCACTGGTGGCAGTGGTTCAAGGAAGACCCGGCCGGGCGGTCGGCGAACCTGGTGGAGGAATCGCTGCGCTTCCTCACTCCGGTGCAGGCCATGTTCCGGATCACCAAAGCCGAAACCGAGCTGGGCGGCAAGACCATCCCGGCCGGCCAGATGGTCATCCTGAACTTCGGCGCCGCCAACCGCGACGAGGCGACGTTCGACGACGGCGAGGAGTTCGACCCGTACCGGGCCAACGCCCGCTCACACCTGGCCTTCAGCCAGGGCATCCACGCCTGTCTGGGCGCCGCCCTGGCCCGACTGCAGGCCCGAATCGCGTTGGAGGACATCGTCACCCGCTTCGACTCGATCCAACTCGGACCGGACAACGACTTCACCTACGACGCCAGCTTCATGCTGCGCGGCCTGAAACGGCTGTCGCTGATCTTCGAGGCGAGCGCCTAAACCGTCTACAGCCCAGACGATATGACGCTCGAACAATCACCCAACGCCGAACCACCCCGCGAGGTCATCGCCCGGTGGTCCAAGGGATACCTCGACCGGCACCCGGTGACGGCGCTGCGCACCGTCGGCGGTCAGTGTGTGCTCGCCGTGCGCGCCTGCCAGTTCCTGGTGCTCGACGCCCTCCGGATGCGTTTCCCGTTCCGCGAGTTCATCGACCAGGCCGTTTTCATGGCCCGCACCGCGGTGGTCCCGACACTGTTCGTCGCGGTGCCGATCAGCGTGACGCTGGCGATCCAATTCAGCCTGCTCGCCGGACAGCTCGGCGCCACCGCGCTCGCCGGCGCCGCCAACGGGCTGGCCGTCATCAAACAGGGCGCGCCGCTGGTGGCCGCCATCCTGATGGCCGCCGCCGTCGGGTCGGCGACCAGCGCGGATCTGGGGTCCCGCACCATCCGCGAGGAGATCGACGCGATGGAGGTGATGGGCGTCTCGGCGATCCGGCGGCTGGTGGTCCCCCGGCTCGCCGCCAGCGTGGTGGTGGCCATCGCGCTGACCGGCTTCACCTGCTTCATCGGGTTTCTGGCCGGGTACGCGTTCACCGTCATCCTGCAGGGCGGCACCCCCGGCTCCTACACCTCGACGTTCTCCTCCTTCGCCACCGTGGAGGATCTGGCGCTGACGCTGTTCAAGGCGTTCGTGTTCGGCGTGATCGTCGCGATCGTGTCCTGCTACAAGGGCATGCACGCCAACGGCGGCCCGGCCGGGGTGGCCAACTCCGTCAACGCCGCTGTGGTGCAGTCGATTCTGTTGCTATTGCTGGCCAACACCCTGATCAGCCAGATGTACATCGTGCTGTTCCCCAAGACGAGTTTCTGACATGGCCGCCATCTACCTGCCCCCCGGCCTGCGGCCGCTGGCCGTCGCCGCCCGATCCACCCGCTTCCACGCCGCGCGGATCGGGCACATGGTCGCGTTCTTCTTCCGGATGCTGGCCGGCATCCCGATGGTGGCCAAACGCTACCGGCGCGAGTTCCTGCGGCTGTCCTCCGACGTCACCTGGGGCAACGGCTCCATCGTGGTCGGTGGCGGCACCGCGGGGGTGGTGCTGGTGGTCGGCATCGCCGCCGGCGCCGTGGTCGCCATCGAGGGTTACAACGCGCTGAACCTGTTGGGCCTGGGCCCGGCGACCGGGTTGATCACCGCGCTGGCCACCGTCCGCGAACTCGCCCCGATGATGGCGGCGCTGGCGTTCGCGATCCAGGCTGGCTGCCGGTTCACCGCCCAACTCGGCGCCATGCGGATCTCCGAGGAGATCGACGCCCTGGAAGCCGTCGCCATCCGCCCGATCCCCTACCTGGTCACCACCCGGGTGCTGGCCTCGGCCGTCGCCGTGGTGCCGCTGTTCGTGGTGTGCCTGGTGCTCAACTTCCTGGTCTGCCAGGCGGTGGTGTTCCTGGCCAGCGGCCAGGGATCGGGCACCTACCTGCATTACTTCCTGCTGATGCTGTCCGGCACGGACATGGTCTACGCGGTGATCAAGGTGTGCGTGTTCGTCGCGGTGATGTCCACCCTGCAGTGCTACTACGGCTACTACGCCAGCGGTGGTCCGCGCGGGGTCGGGGTGGCCGCGGGCCGGGCGATGCGCGCCAGCATCACGGTCATGGTCGTCGTCAACATGATGCTGACGATGGCGTTCTGGGGCATCGACGCCGGCGGGAGGCTCGGCGGATGAGTGGCAACCCGTTCGAACTCGACGGCCGCGGCCCATCAGAGCGCACGCTGCTGGTCAGCTTCGTCGCGTTCCTGGTGGTGATCGGCCTCGGTGGGGCGTTGATGTACGCGAAATCCGTTGGGGCCCTGGATCCGCGGGTGCAGATCGTCGCCTCGATGTTCACTGTCGGCGACGGCCTGCCCACCAAATCCGATGTGAAGTTCCGCGGCGTGCTGGTCGGCATGGTGCGCTCCGTCGACCCCGCTCTGACCGGCGAGGGCAACACCGTCGCCATCGATCTGAAACCGCAGTACGCCAGCCAGATCCCGGCGACGGTGACCGCGCGGGTGGTGCCCGGCAACGCGTTCGCGGTGTCCACCGTGCAGTTGGTGGACAACGGACTCGGCGGCCCGGCCATCCGGACCGGCGACGTCATCACCCAGGACCAGTCGCTGCCGACGCAACTGTTCCAGACCACGCTGGCCCGGCTGCGGGAGCTGGTCGGCGCGGCCGCCCGCCCCGGCAACGACCGCACGATCGGCCTGATGCAGACCATCTCCGACGCCACCGCCGGCAAGGGACCGCAGCTGACCTCGGCGGCCCAAGGCCTGGGCCGCATCGTCGAGGAGATGAACCAACTGCGCGTCGACGAGTCCGGGCCGCCCGCGATCGCCACCTGGACCGCGGCCATCGACGCGCTGCGCAGCACCGCGCCGGACCTGCTGGACGTCCTCGACGGAGCGATCACCCCGATGCGCACCGTCGCCGAACAGCAAGCGGCGCTGACGAATCTGCTCACCGGGGCCAACCACACCGTCGCCACCATGGGAACGGCGATGGACAACCACACCGACACCCTGGTCGACATCACCACCCACCTCAGCCCCGTCGTCGGCGTGCTGGCCCAGCGCGCGAACAAGTTCCCGGCGATCGGCGTCGGCATCAACAACGTGGTCAACACCTTCTTCGACCAGTTGTGGACCCGCACCGGCCAGAAGGTGACGTTCACCTTCAAACTGGTGGTGTCGCTGGCTCCGCTGCGGATCTACACCCGCGCGGACTGTCCGCGCTACGGCCAGCTGCAGGGCCCGAGTTGTCATACCGCCCCGGAGTTCCCGGTGGGCCTGGACCCGCGCGGCGGCCTGCCCGATCCGCGCAGCTACGTGCCGCCGCCCGGGACCGTGCTCACCGAGGAGACCACCGCCTCCGATGACCTGCTGCTGGGCGCCGTCGGCGTGGCGCCGCTGCCCGCCGAGGAACCCGCCGGAGGCACGCCGTGACCACGCACAGCCGAAACCTGGTGTGGATCAGCTTCTTTGTCGTCGTCTGCTTCATGCTGACCTGGATGATCTACGTCACGCTGCGGCGGGACGTGGAAGGACCCACGCACACCTACAGCGCGGTGTTCACCGACGTCACCGGACTGCGGGCGGGCTCCGACGTCCGGATGGCCGGCGTGCGGGTCGGCCGGGTCGACGACGTCGAACTCGACGGCGACATCGCCCGGGTCAGGTTCCGGGTGCAGGCCGAGCAGCCGGTCTACGCCGACACCAAAGCCGCTGTGGTCTACCAGAACATCATCGGGCAGCGCTACATCGGGCTGACCAAGGGTGACGCCGGTGACACCCAGACCCTGGCCGACGGCGCCGAGATCCCGTTGGAGCGCACCGAGGGATCCTTCGACGTGACGGTGCTGCTCAACGGCTTCGAGCCGATGTTCACCATGCTCGACGCCGACAACCGCGGCAACCTGTCCAACGCGTTGATCAATGCGCTGCAAGGGGATTCAGATTCGGTGGTGGTGCTGATCAGCGAAACCTCACGGCTGGCGCAAACCATGGCCGGCCCCGACCAGGTGCTCGGCGACCTGATCGACAGCCTCAACCGGGTCACCGAGAACCTAGCGGACTCCGGCGACGAACTCTCCGGCACGCTGACGCAGCTGCGGGTGGTGGTCGCCGGCCTCAACGCCCGCCGCGACGAACTCGTCGCCTCCACCGGCTCCATCACCACCGTGATGGCCCGGCTGGCCGGCATCACCTCGGCCGTTCAGCCCGATCTGCAGGACATGCTCGGCCGCCAGCCCGGGATGCTCTCGGTGATGGTGGACAACCAGGACAAGTGGGCAGAAGTCGGCGCGAACCTGCCCGCCGTGCTCAAGGGCGTCGCGCGGATCACCGGAGACTCCACCGCGATGAGCGCCATGCCGTGCGACTTCAACTTCACCATCTTCAATTTCCTCAAACCGATCATCCCCACCATCGTCGACGCCGCCACCCACGGCGGGAAACGGAAGTACACGGCGAAATGCAGGTGAAACGCCCGCTGGAGGATCTCAGCCAGGCCTGGCTGGGCGCCATCGCGCTGGCCACCCTCGGCGCGCTGATTCTGGCCACCACCGCGCTGTCGGCGCTGCACCTCGGCAAGACCAGCTACACCGCCGAGTTCCCGCAGGCCGCCAGCATCCGGCCCGGCGACCAGGTCAGCGTGGCCGGGGTGCCCATCGGCGCGGTGTCGGCCACCGACCTGGCCGGCGACCGGGTGCTGGTCACCATGAAACTCGACCCGAAGGTGCGCCTCGGCGACGGGACGCAGGCCTCGATCAAACTGACCACGGTGCTGGGCTCGCGCTACATCGAACTGCGCCCGCGCGGCGACAATCCCCTGCCCGACAACAGGATCGGGTTGCACAACACCTCGGTGCCCTATGACCTACAGAAGGTGCTGGAAGACTCCACCACAACCTTCGAGGCGGTCGACGCCCAGCGCTTTGCCGAATCGCTGGACACCGTGTCGGTCCAGTTGGCCGGGGTGCCGTCGGTGTTGCCGGACGCGCTGAACAACATCTCGGCGCTGTCGGAGGTGATCTCCACCCGTCGCTCCCAGATCGCCGATCTGCTGCGCAACACCGCCCGCGTCTCGAACATCCTCGGCGATCAACGCGAGGATCTGAGCGCGCTGATCACCCAGGGCCGGGCGCTGACCGCCGAGCTGGTCAACCGCCGCGCCAGCGTCGAGCGGCTGCTGAACGCGGCGACCACCCTGGTCAGCGTCGCCGGCGAGGTGATGAACACCGACCGCGCGCACATCGACAAGATGCTCGCCGACCTCAAGGTGGTCACCGCCATGATGGGCGACCACGAAGACCTGCTGCACAACCTGTTTCAGATCATGCCGGTGGCGATGCGCAACGCCGCCAACGCCACCGGATCCGGCCCGTTCCTGGACTTCATGCTGCCCGGCGGGCTGATGGTGGACTCCTGGATGTGCGCCATCGCGAGCCGCGCCGAGCAGTACCACTGGCCCGAGCGCTACCAGTACTTCAAGGACTGCCAATGAGGCGGGGCACGATCGGGTTGGCCGCGCTGCTCGCCACGGTGGCGGTGTTGATCGGCGGCGCGGTGCTGATGCGCCCCGACGAGCCCAAGAAGATGGTGATCACCGCGCAGTTCGACAATGTCATCGGCCTCTACAGCGGGAACTCGGTGGCGATCCTGGGCATGCCGGTCGGCACGGTCGGCTCGATCACCCCGGCCGGCGACCACGTCGACGTGGAGTTGGAGATCGACCCCGGCCACGACCTGCCGGCCGACGTCCAGGCCGTCACGGTGGGCACCTCCATCCTCACCGACCGGCACGTCGAACTCACCCCGCCGTATGCCGGCGGGCCGAAACTGGACAACGGCGCGGTGCTCGGCCCGGAATCCACCCGCACCCCCATCGAATTCGACCGGGTGCTGGCGATGGTGGAGAAGCTCGGTGTGGCGATGGGCGGCGACGGCCACGGCGGCGGTCCGCTGGACAATGTGCTCACCGCCACCTCGAATATCACCACCGGCAACGGCAAACACATCAAGACCGCGCTGACCCAGCTCTCGGAGGCGCTGCGGACCGGGGCCGACGGCGGCGCGGCGACCCGGGAGAACATCACCGCGATCGTCACCCAACTCGCCGCGCTCACCGACGCCGCCGCCCAAAACGACGCGCAGGTGCGCGAATTCGGGACCTACGTGCGGACCGTCAGCGACATCCTGGCCGAGCAGAACGTCGGTGGTGGCGACACCGGCCGCAAACTCAACGAGGTGCTCACCCAGGTCAATGAACTGCTCGACTCCGGCGGCGAGAACCTCACCAGCACCCTGGGCAGCGCCAACCGGCTGACCAAATCACTGTCGGACTACCGCCGGGAACTCTCCGAGGTGTTCGACGTGGCGCCGCTGGCCATCGACAACGTCTCCGGCGCCATGGACACCCAGAACGGAATGCTGCGCGTCGGGGCGCATTTCGACTCGGTGTTCTTCGACAGCTCCATGACCAAGGAGGTCTGCAACATCATGGGTCTGCGCCAATTGGGTTGCCGCACCGGGTCGATCAAGGACCTGGGCCCCGATTTCGGTGTCACCTCGATGCTGGAGGCGATGACGAGGTTGCCGGGCAAATGAGACACCGCATCCTGGGAATCGCCGTCACCGCCGCCGTGACGCTGACCGGCTGCTCGGCCGGGGTCGAGCAATTGCCGCTGCCCGCGCCCGGGCTGAGCGGGCCCAGCTACCAGATCAGCGCCGAGTTCTCCAACGCGCTGAACCTGCCGGACCGCGCGAAGGTTCGTGTCGACGGCGCCGATGTCGGCGAAGTGGTGGCGATGAAGGCCGTCGACTACACCGCGGTGGTGTCGATGCGGATCATCAACGACGTGCGGCTGCCGAAGGGCACCACCGCCGAATTGCGTTCGGCAACCCCGCTCGGCGACGTCTTCGTGGCGCTGCGCCCGCCCGCCGACGCCGGTCCGGCCGGGCCGGTGATGGCCGACGGCGACACCATCGCGCTGGACGCGACCGCCGCCGCGGCCACCGTGGAGCAGGTGCTCGCCTCGGCGTCGCTGTTGGTCAACGGCGGCGTGGTGCGCAACCTGACCCGGGTGCTCAACGGGGTCGGCTCGGCGGTCGGCAAGGACGGCGCCGGGCTGACGGAGCTGATCCGGGAGTCCCGCGCCCTGGTGTCCACCATGGCCGGTCGCTCCGAGGAGATCCACACCATGCTCACCGCGACCAAGCAGCTCGCCGACGTGCTGGACAGTCGGCGCGACACCATCAACGGCGTGTTGGACGCGTCGAGTCCCGCGCTGGCGACCATCGCCGACAACACCACCGCCATCGTGACGCTGATCAACGAAATGGGTTCGGTCACCGAACAACTCAAGAAATTCCCGTCCATCCAGGGGACCGACACCCGCAGCCTCATCGCGGACCTGAACACGCTGTCCGCGGCGTTCAACGAGACCTCGCTGGATCCGCGGGTCACCCTGGACAACCTGCTGCGCTTCATCCCGGTCGGCATCAAACTGTTCTCCACCAACGCCCCGGCCGCCGACGTCGACCTGCAGCAGCTGGCGCTCGGCCACATCGAGGACATGAACCACTTCGCCGATCCGGGTTTCACCGGCCCGAAGTGGCACAACTGGGACGCCCTGGTGGGCTCCATCCGGCAGGTGCTCACCCAACTCGGCGACCGGGTGTGGGACGACCGGCCCGACGACGACCAGATCTGGGGGCCGCCCCGGTGAGCGCGCTGCTGCTGCGGGCGGTCCGCGCCGCCGTCTCCCACCGGCTGATCCTGTCGGTGGTCGGCCAGCTGCTGCTGGTGGTGGCCGGCGTCGGCTATCTGATGTTCGGCACGCTCGGGGTGAACCCGCTGCGCAGCCAGATCGCCGTGCAGATCGAACTCGCCGACTCCGGCGGCCTGCTGGCCGGCCAGGACGTCACCCTGCGCGGCGTCCCGATCGGCCGGGTGTCCTCGGTGGACCTGTCCGGAGACCAGGTCGTCGCGACCGCGGTGCTCGACGCCGACCACCGAATCCCGTTCCAGGGCACAGCGGTTCGGGTGTCCGCGCTGTCCCCTGCCGGTGAGCAGTACGTCAACTTCGAGCCGACCGGGACCGCCGGCCCGTACCTGCGCGACGGGGCGGTGATCGACCGGGAGCACACCGTGACGCCGGTGCCGCTGTGGCAGCTGCTGACCAATATCGACGGGGTGCTCGCTCAGGCGCAACCCGCGCGGATCCAGGGTGTGCTGGACGAACTCGGCGTCAGCGCGTCGGGCCCGCAGAAACTGCGGGATCTGCTCGGCGGCGCGCAGGTGCTGCTGTCCGCGCTGGACGGGGTGCTGCCGGAGACCATGACGCTGATGCGCGGCAGCCGCACGGTGTTCCGCGTCTTCTCCGATTCGTCGTCGGGGATGCAGGCGATGTCGGCGAACCTGTCCGGAACGCTGCGCGGGGTCGGCGCGCGTGATGCCGGCATCCGCCGGATGCTCACCCAGACCCCGGATGTGCTGGCCAGCGTGGACCGGGTCATCGAGGAGAACTCACCGACCATGGTGGAACTGCTCGGCAACCTGACCACCGTCGCCCAACTGTCCTACGTGCGGGTGCCGGCGCTGGACCAATTGTTCAACGACGAGCGCCAGCCGATGCTCGACGGCATCGCCTCGCTGATGCATGACGGCGCGATCTGGGCCATCGCCGACATCTACCCCCGCTACGTGTGCCACTACCCGCACCCGCGCGACGTGCCGTTCATTCCGAGCTACCCGGAACCGTTCCTCTACACCTACTGCCAGAACGACGACCCCTCGCTGCTGGTCCGCGGGGCCCGCAACGCGCCGCGCCCGGCCGGTGACGACACCGCGAACCCGCCCGAGGGGCTGGACACGCTGCGCCGCGCGGACCCGACGCCGAGAACCGAACACACCATCGACATCCCCTATGGCGGACCGGTGCTCCCCCCGGAGTCCCAGCCCATCCGCCAGGGAACGGCCTGGTAGGGCCACGAGGAGAAGAGGACAGCGCATGGCAACAGTGTCGATCGGCAGCGGCGTCGCCCGGATGGGGCCGCTGACCATGCTGCGCGACGAGTGGTTGATCCGGTCCATGATGAAGCGGGTCGGCGACCTGCCAGAGTCGATGTTCCTGCCGATGCTGCGGCTGCTGGCGCCCGACCGCGACGCCGTCGACGCCGGCTGGGCGCAGGTGATCGGCACCCGGCAGCGCCACCGGCGGTGGGAATCCCCCAGCAAGGCCTGGGAACGCCACTACGGCCAGTTCGTTCGGGAACTGGAGTTCACCGCCACCGGCCTGCGCGCCGAGCTCGGCCTGGAGGCCACCACCGAGCTGATCTCCGACGCCGTCGCCGCCCGGTTGAACCGGTGGCTGCGGGTGATGATGCCGATGTTCGGTTCGGTGAAGCTGGTGCCGGACGCCATCTACTCCCCGGTGATGGACGCCGGGGTGGCGTTCGCGACGTTCCTGGTCGGCCCGATCCACGCGGCGGGCGAAGAGCCCGACGGCACTCTGCTCTACGAGATCCCCGAATGCGCCATGCACACCGTCGCCGGAACCGGCTCCGCGCAGGAGAACTCGTGCCTGATGGGGTGTAAAGCGTCCTGCGAGAAGGTGTTCCACGCCGGCGGGCCGATGCCGCTGGAGTTCGATCCGCACCTGCCCGGCCTGTCCTGCACCCTCCGGGTGCGCAAGGCCACCTAGCCCACCCACCAGATTGGAACCCGCCGTGACCGACGTCGCCGAGCCCAAGATCAAGACCTACACACCGCTGTACGACGAGTACAACTACACCATCGACGATGTCGAGGGCGAACTCCCCGAGGACCTGCGCGGCACGCTGTACCGCAACGGGCCCGGGAAGATGGAGGCCGGCGGAACCCCGCTGGGGCACCTGTTCGACGGCGACGGGATGCTGTCGATGTTCACCATGGCCGACGGGAAGACGCACTTCCGCAACCGGTTCATCCAGACCAAGCACTATCAGAAATCCATCGTCTCCGACGCGGCGCCGTTCCGGGCGCTGGGCACCATGCGCGCCGGCGGGGTGCTGGCCAACGCGCTGCGATTCCCGGCGAATGTGGCCAACACCGCGGTGGTGATGCACGCCGGGAAGCTGCTGGCGCTGTGGGAGGGCGGTCGGCCCACCGAACTGGACCCGGACACGCTGCGCACCAAGGGCGAGCACGACTTCGACGGCGAGCTGAAATGGCTGGGCGCGTTCTCCGCGCATCCCAAGTGGGACTGGGACACCGGGGAGCTCTTCAACTTCGGGATGGCGATGGCGCCGGTGCCGCGGCTGATCTGCTACCGGGTGGACCGGGCCGGGAAGATGCGCCGGCTCGCGCATGTGAACCTGCCCGGCCCGATGTTCAACCACGACGTCGGGCTGACCAAGAAGCACATGGTGTTCGTGGTGCCGCCGCTGGTGTTCCCGCTGCCGAAGTTCTTCGGCGCGGCGTTCGGGTTGCGCAACTACATGGACGCATTGGAGTACGACGCGTCGCGGGGCACCATGATCGCGCTGGTGCCCCGAGACGGCGGCAAACCCCGCATCCTGCACACCGATCCGCAACTGCACCTGCACATGTGCAACGCCTACGAGGACGGCGACGACACCGTCGTCGAACTGCTGAACTACCACGCCACCTGGGAGCAGCTCAACGGGCAGCTGTCGGCGATCGACTCGCTCGCCGACACCGGGACGATGCCCTACGGCGGGATCCCGACCCGGATGCGGATCGGCCGCGGCGGTCGCATCTCGGTGGAGGAGTTCTCCGGCCTCAACGGCGAGTTCCCGGCCATCAACGTCAAGCGGATGGCCACCCGTAACCGCTACACCTACCTGTCGGCCGGTCTGGACGGCAGCGTCGTCCCGAACGCGCTGGCCAAGATCGACGCCGACACCGGCAAGGAGACGCTGCTGCGGATGCCCGACGGGCACCTGCCGCACGAGGCGGTGTTCGCCGCCCGTCCGGACGCGCAGTCCGAGGACGACGGCTGGCTGTTGATGCCGGTGCTCGACGCGGTGAACAACATCGCCAACCTGACCATCGTCGACGCCCGCGATATCGAGGCCGGGCCGGTGTACACCGGCCGGCTGAGCCATCACCTGCCGTTGACGTTCCACGGCTGCTACACCCCGCGCGTGGCGAGGCCGCCGCGGTGAGGCGGGCGCTGGCGGCGCTGGCGGCGGTGGCTGTCACGCTCGCGGCCGCGCCCGCCGCGGCAGCCGATCCGCCGCTGTCGGCGGTCGGGCACGAGATCTCCGGTGTCGGACCGGATGGGTTGGGGCACTGGGTGGTTCGGTATCAGCGGCTGGCCGGATCCGGCCCGATCATCGACCGGATCAACGAGGTGATCGACGCCGAGGCGCGCGGGCAGGTGTCCACCTACGACGCCAGCGCGTCCAAGACCACCGACTGGACCCTCGACATCGACGGGGTGCTGGGGTTCCGGCCGGTGACCGTCTCGGCGCTGTTCACCGGGCTCTATGACACCGACCTGCCGAACATGCCGTTCCACACCGTCGGCACCCGGGTGTTCGACACCCGCAGCGGCATCCTGATCTCCTGGGACAATCTGTTCGTCAACAAGCAGGAGGGGCTCAACCGGTTGTCGGAGGCGACCCGGGAGATCCTGCCGCAGACCTACGCCCCGCCGTCGCGGACCGGGGTGTGGCAGTTCGGCAGTGAGATCGCGCCGGTGGACGCCAACTACCGGTACTGGATCCCCACCGACGGGGGCATTGAATTGCATTTCGCCGATTGGCAATTCGGCCGCGGTCAGTCCTGGATCACCGTGCCGTGGGAGCGGGTGCGGGACCTGATCGCCCCGGAGTTCCAGGCGATCATCTAGTCAGCAATGCCGGGTCGCAAGGAAAACCGGAGGAACGGAGGTTTTTCGCAGCGGGCCCGGCAATTTCAGCTCTGCCGGCCGACCGAGTCCGCCACGAAACCGGCCAGCCGCTGCGCGGTGTCGGAGTCGGCGGCTTCCACCATGACCCGCACCAACTGCTCGGTTCCCGACGGGCGCAACAGGATTCGCCCCGAATCGCCGAGCTCGTCCTCGGCGGCGCGGACGGCGGCCTGCACCTCCGGGGCCGCCGCGACGCCTGCCTTGTCGGCGACCGCCACGTTGATCAGCACCTGCGGCAGCGTGCGCATCGCCGAGGCCAGCTCGGCCAGCGACCGGCCGGTGGCGGCCATTTGCGACATCAATGCCAGCCCGGTGACGACACCGTCGCCGGTGGTGCCGAACGATGGCAGCACGATGTGGCCGGACTGCTCACCGCCCAGGCTGAAATCACCGCCGCGCAGCTCTTCGAGCACGTAGCGGTCCCCGACCGCGGTGGTGCGGACCTCGATGCCGGCGGCGCGCATCGCCAGGTGCAGACCGAGGTTGCTCATCACGGTCGCGACCAAGGTGTTCGCCGCCAGCTGGCCCGCGGCCGACATGGCCAGCGCCAGCACCACCATGATGGCGTCGCCGTCGACGACCCGGCCGTCGGCGTCCACCGCCAGGCAGCGGTCGGCGTCGCCGTCGTGCGCCAAGCCCAGGTCGGCGCCGTGCTCGGTGACCGCGGCGGCCAGCACGTCCAGGTGTGTGGAACCGCAGCGGTCATTGATATTGAGGCCGTCGGGGCGGGCGTTGATGGCGATCACCGAGGCGCCCGCGGCCCGGTAGGCGGCCGGCGCGGCCCGCGACGCGGCGCCGTTGGCGCAGTCGACCACCACGGTCAGGCCGTTCAGTGGCGAGGTGGCGGCGGCGCCGACGTGGGTGAGGTAGCGGTCCAGGGCGTCGACCGCCTCGGTGACCCGGCCGATCGCCGCGCCGACCGGGCGCTCCCCCGGCCCTGAGGCCAGCAGCTCGGCGATCCGGTCCTCGGTGTCGTCGTCGAGTTTGTGGCCGCCGTGGCCGAAGAATTTGATCCCGTTGTCGGGCATCGGATTGTGCGAGGCGGAGATCATCACGCCGAAGTCGGCGTCGTAGGCGCCGGTCAGGTAGGCGACGGCCGGGGTGGGCAGCACACCGGCCCGCAGCACGTCGACGCCTTCGCTGGTCAGTCCGGCGATGACCGCCGCCTCCAACATTTCGCCGCTGGCCCGCGGATCGCGGCCCACCACTGCGGTGCGGCGACGGTTCCCGGGGCGGCACAGCCGGCGGGCGGCAGCCGAACTCAGGCCGAGCGCCAACTCTGCGGTCAGATCGCGGTTGGCGACGCCTCGCACACCGTCGGTGCCGAACAGCCGGGACACGGCCACCCCTTTCGTGAAGTTGCGGATACACCGCGGGCGGGCGCGCCGGAAGTGCGGCGCGCCCGCCCGTGGTGCCAAAGGCCGATCAGCGCTTGCTGTACTGAGGAGCCTTGCGGGCCTTCTTGAGGCCGTACTTCTTACGCTCGGTGGCGCGCGGGTCGCGGGTCAGGAAGCCGGCCTTCTTCAGCGCGGGACGGTCCTCGGGCGACACCAGGATCAGCGCGCGGGCGATCGCCAGGCGCAGCGCGCCGGCCTGCCCGGACGGGCCGCCACCATCGAGGTGGGCGTAGATGTCGAACGCGTCCACCCGGTCCACGGTCACCAGCGGGGCCTTGATCAGCTGCTGGTGCACCTTGTTCGGGAAGTAGTTCTCCAGGGTGCGGCCGTCCAGGTTGAACTTGCCGGTGCCGGGCACCAGGCGAACCCGGACGACGGCTTCCTTGCGGCGGCCGACGGTCTGGATCGGACGGTCCAGGTAGACCGGCTCACGGGTGGCGGTCACCTCGACGGCCTCGGGGGTCTCGACGACCTCGACGGTTTCGATTTCGGTCACTGGGCCACCTGCTTGATCTCATAGGTCTGGGGCTGCTGGGCGGCGTGCGGGTGGTTGGGGCCCGCGTAGACCTTCAGCTTCTTCTGAACCTGGCGGCTCAGCTTGTTGTGCGGCAGCATCCCGACGATCGCGTTCTCGACGACGCGGGTCGGGTGCTTGTCCAGCAGTTCGCCGATGGTGCGCTTGCGCAGACCGCCCGGGTAACCGGAGTGGCTGTAGGCGAACTTGTCGGTGAGCTTGTTGCCGGACAGGGAGATCTTCTCGGCGTTGATGACGATGACGAAGTCGCCCTCGTCGGTGTTCGGCGTGAAGGTCGGCTTGCCCTTGCCGCGCAGCAGATTTGCCGCGGCGACAGCGAGCTGGCCGAGCCGCACGTCGGTGGCGTCGATGACGTACCACGCTCGCGTGGTGTCACCCGCCTTCGGCGTGTACGTAGACACAGCGCTACCTCTCGGTTATCCCCGGGTTGCCCCGAGGCTGGTGGATCCCGGGGTGAGCCGGGGGACGGTCAGTTGGCAGCCACCTGGATTCCCGGCGACCGACGTTGACCCGGGATCCGTGCCGCCGGAGGCGGACGCATGCCAACGAGGCACTTTACCGGCGGGCATCCCCGCTGGTCAAAACAGCCTCCGGTCAGTACACGCCGTCGACCTGCTCGCCGACCACGCTGCCGTCAGGTCGGCGCAGCGGGCCCTCGCCGCCGTCGGGCTCGATGTAGCCCTCGGTGGCGCACTCGTACGGCTCGGCCTGCTCCTTCGGCTCGATGAACATCGGGTTGACCAGCCAGTTCCCGTCGGCGTTGTCATACGCCGAGCACATGATCTCGGTCTTGTTCCGGTTGATCACCAGCCGCAGCGCGGTGGCGTCGGTCAGGAACGTGACGTCGGTGTCGGAGTCGCCGGCGCCGAACGCGGGCCGGTTGGGCTCGGGTTGCTGCTCGAACGCCGCGGCCCCGCTGACCCCGAACACCTCCTCGTTGACCCGGCAACGCTTGCCCTCGATGTACGGGATGGCGATCTCGCCGCCGCATTGGGCCAGCCGCGAGGTCAACACGTCCCCGTCCCGCTCGGTGCGCACCCCCATCACCTTCTCCGCGGGCAGGCCCAGCTCGGCGGCCCAGACCCGGACCACCGGCTCGGCGGAGGCGGAGATGATCCGCACGTCGAACCCGTTGGCCTGCAGGGTTTCGATCAGATCCCGCATCTGCGGGTAGTAGCGCACCCAGCCGGTCACGTCCTCGCTGCCCACCCGCTGCTCGGCGCCCTCGGCGGCGGCCAGGTTCTCCGCCTTGGCCGCTTCGACGAACTCGGTCAGCTCCGCTTCGGTCCAGCCGGCCTGCAGCTGCGCCGCCCACGCGTAGGCCGGTTCGATCCGTCGGGCGTTGAAACCGGCGAAGGCGGGCTCCTCGGCCCGGGTTTCGCCCTCGGCGTAGACCGACAGGATCTCGTCGGCGCACGCGGTGTCGGTGTCGGTGGGCATCGGGGCGCCCGGCTTCGCCGCCGCGCAGGCCTTGCCCAGCGCCGCGGCGGCCGCCGGGGTGAGGAAGGCGCTGGTGGTGGTCCAGTCGCCGTCGGCGGGCGCGCGGAACTTGCCGTTGCGCAGCATCCAGAAGAAGGTGGCGTCGCCGATGTCGTTCTTTACGACGGTGTTGTCCCAGTCGAACAACGCCAGCGGCGCGGGGCCGCCATCGGGGGCGTCGCAGCTGCCGAGTTCGGCCAGCATGGCGTCCAGGCGATCGCGGTTGTCGCCGTACCAGCCGGGGTCCTCGGCCAGCGTGCGGCAACCGGTGTCCGCGGCGGCCGTCGTCTCCGACGCTTCCTCGGCTGGGCTGCCGCAGCCGGCAGCGGCCAGCAGCGCGGTGACGGCGGGGACGAGCAGCAGACGGCGCATCGACACGGTGATTCTCCGTTTCGGGTGGGGTGGGTGGCCTTCAGCCGAGTTCGTCGAGGCGCTCGGCGCTGAGCTGCTCCGACCGGGAGGTGTCCTTGAGGTCCACCCCGGAACGCCCCAGCGCGCGGGCGCCGGTGACCAGGCCGGCGGTGATCCGGGCGGCTTCGGCGTAGCCCAGGCCGTCGGGCGGGTGGATATTGGACACGCAGTTGCGTTCGGCGTCGGAGCGGCCCGGCCGGGGCTGGTGGGTGAGGTAGACGCCGAGGCTGTCGGCGACCGACAGCCCGGGACGCTCCCCGATGATCACCAGCAGGGTGCGGAACCCGGACGCCGCCGCGATGTGGTCGCCGAGCGCGACCCGGGCCTGGGTGGCGATCACCGGCGGGGCCATGGTCAGCCCGGCCAGCGCCCCGGTCAGCGCGCCGAGCAGCGCCGCGCCGTGTTTGGCCAGCGCCGCCGGGGACAGCCCGTCGGCCAGCACGAAGCCGACGTCCCAGTCGCCGGCGGTCAGGTTCATCGGTTCGGCGGGCAGCCGCCCGAGGTCCGGGCGGCGCAGGTACTCCGCCCGGTTGGCCGCGCGGCTGGTCACCACCGTCGGCTCGCCGAGGCCCACCTCGCGCGCCGCGGCGATCATGGCGTCGGTGTCCAGCGGCTCGTGCACGGCGTCGCGGGCGGCGGCGTGCGCGGCGGCCAGGTCCAGCACGTCGCGGCTGGGCAGCGAGTTGCCGGCCCGGCCCAGCCCGATCCGGGCCGAGGTGGTGGTGCGCAGCGCGCCCCAGAAGTCGGTGGCGGGTTCGTTTCCGGTCATGCGCCGCCTCCAGCGATCGCCCGCAGCGGTGAGCCGGCCACGTCGATGGGTGTCAGCCGGCCCAACTCGTCGGCCATCCCGACGCTGCGCAGCCACGCCTCGAACTCCGGGGCGGGCCGCAGCCCCAGGGTGCGCCGGGTGACCAGCACATCGTGGAACGACAGGCTCTGGTAGCCGAGCATGACGTCGTCGGCGCCGGGCACCGTGATGACGAACGCCACCCCGGCCGCGGCCAGCAGGGTCAGCAGCACGTCCATGTCGTTCTGGTCGGCTTCGGCGTGGTTGGTGTAGCAGACGTCGACGCCCATCGGCAGGCCCAGCAGTTTGCCGCAGAAGTGGTCCTCCAGGCCGGCGCGGATGATCTGCCGTCCGTCGTAGAGGTATTCCGGGCCGATGAACCCGACCACGGTGTTGACCAGCAGCGGCTGCAGTTCGCGGGCCACCGCGTAGGCGCGGGTCTCCAGGGTCTGCTGGTCCACCGGTTTGCCGCCGACGCCCAGGTGCGCCCCGGAGCTCAGCGCCGAGCCCTGCCCGGTCTCCAGGTACATGACGTTGTCGCCGACGGTTCCGCGGCGCAGCGACCGGGCCGCCTCGTTGCCCTCGCGCAGCAGCGCCATGTTGACGCCGAACGCCGAGTTGGCGCCCTCGGTGCCGGCGATGGACTGGAAGACCAGGTCGACGGGGGCGCCGGTCTCGATCAGGCCGATGGTGGTGGTGATGTGCGACAGCACGCAGGACTGGGTGGGGATGGCGAATCGGGTGCGGATGTCGTCGAGCAGGTGCAGCAGGTCGGAGGTGGCGTGCGGGGAGTCGGTGGCCGGGTTGATGCCGATGACGGCGTCGCCGCTGCCCAGCAGCAGCCCGTCGAGCACGGCGGCGGCGATGCCGCGCGGGTCGTCGGTGGGGTGGTTCGGTTGCAGCCGGGTGGCCAGCGTGCCGGGCGTGCCGATGGTGGTGCGGAATCCGGCGCTGACCCGCAGCGCGGCGGCCACCGCGATGAGGTCCTGGTTGCGCATGATTTTGCTGACCGCCGCGACCATCTCGGGGGTGAGTCCGTCGGTGACGGCGCCGATGCGCGCCGCGGCGTCGTCGCCGGCGATGGCCTCCAGCAGCCAGTCCCGGAACCCGCCGACGCTCAGGTGCGAGATCTCCGAGAACGCCGTCCGGTCGTGGCCGTCGATGATCAGCCGGGTGACCTCGTCGGTCTCGTACGGCACCACCTGTTCTTCCAGAAACACGTCCAGCGGCACGTCGGCGAGCGCCCAGGCCGCGGCGGCCCGTTCGGCGTCGGTTTCGGCCGCGCAGCCGGCCAGCTGGTCGCCGGAGCGTTCCGGGGTGGCCTTGGCCATCAGCTCGACGAGCCCGTCGAAGCTGTAGTTCACCCCGGCGACCTGCTGGTGGCGTTTCATTTCAGGTCGCTCTCGGCTTCCGCGAGCATCGCGAACTCCTCGTCCGGCGAGTTCGCCACCAGGCGGTGGCGGCTGTACAGCGCGAAGTAAGCCATGAAGGCGGCGAACACCAGCAGGCACAGGCCGGTGGCGACCGGGTCGACCAGGAACGTCGCGATGACCGCGACGAAGGCGATGGCCAGCGCGAAGCCGGTGGTCACCACGCCGCCCGGGGTGCGGTAGGGCCGGTTCATCTGCGGCTCGCGGATCCGCAGCACGATGTGGCTGACCATCATCAGCACGTAGCTCAGCGCCGCGCCGAAGACCGCCATGTTCAGCAGCAGATCGCCCTTGCCGGTCAGCGACAGCAGGAAGCCGATGACGCCGGGCACGATCAGCGCCAGCGTCGGCGCCTTGCGCTTGTTGGTGATCGACAGCGCGGTGGGCAGATAGCCGGCCCGCGACAGCGCGAACAACTGCCGGGAGTAGGCGTAGATGATGGAGAAGAAGCTGGCGATCAGGCCGGCCAGGCCGATGTAGTTGACCAGTTTGGCCGCGGTGCCGTCGCCGAGCGCCTCGACCAGCGGGTTGCCCGAGTCCGACATGGCCTCCGCGCCGCCGGCGCCGGTGGCCAGCACCAGCACCGTCACGCAGGTGACCATCAGCACGCTGATCGCGGCGATGATGCCGCGCGGCACGTTGCGCTCCGGGTTGGCGGTCTCCTCGGCGGCCAGCGGCACGCCCTCGACGGCCAGGAAGAACCAGATCGCGAACGGGATGGCCGCCCAGATGCCGAAGTAGCCGTGCGGCAGGAAGCCCGACGCCCCGGCGGCGGTCTCGTCGACGGCCATATTGGTCAGGTTGGCCGCGTCGAAATGCCCGACGGCGGCGATCGCGAACACCACCAGGCCCACCAGCGCGATGGCGGTGATGACGAACATCAGCTTGAGCGCCTCACCCACGCCGGTCAGGTGGATGCCGATGAACAGCACATAGGCGCCCAGATAGATCCACCAGCCGTTGGTGATGCCGAACAGGCCGAGCGATTCGACGTAGGCCCCGATGAAGGTGGCGATGGCCGCCGGAGCGATCGAGTACTCGATGAGGATGGCGGTGCCGGTCGCGAACCCGCCCCACGGGCCCATCGCCCGGCGGGCGAAGGTGTACCCGCCGCCGGCGGCGGGCAGCGCCGAGGACAGCTCGGCCATGCCCAGCACCAGCGCCAGGTACATCCCGGCGATGATCACCGAGGCGATCGCCAGCCCGCCGAAGCCGCCCTGCCCGAGCCCGAAGTTCCAGCCGGAGTAGTCACCGGAGATGACGTAGCTGACCCCGAGCCCGGCGAGCAGCAGCCAGCCGGCACTGCCCTTGCGCAGCTGGCGCTTCCGTAGATATTCGGCGCTTTCCAGGTGTTCCTCGGCGCCGAGGTTCAGGTGATGCTCGTGGTGTTCGGGGTGCGTCATGGCAGCCTCCTTCTACTCCGGACGGGACGACAACTCAGGATTCGGACGTCGTCGGCCGGATCAGAAAAAGCCCTGACTTCCAGCAGCGTAGGACACCAGGAGGTTTTTCGTCTGCTGGTAGTGATCCAGCATCATCAAATGGTTCTCCCGGCCGATGCCGGACTGCTTGTAACCGCCGAACGCGGCGTGCGCCGGGTACTGGTGGTAGGTGTTGGTCCACACCCGGCCGGCCTTGATGTCGCGGCCCGCGCGGTACGCGGTCGAGCCGATCCGGCTCCACACCCCCGCGCCCAGCCCGTAGAGGGTGTCGTTGGCCTGGGCGATGGCGTCGTCGTAGTCGGTGAACGACGCGACCGAGAGCACCGGGCCGAAGATCTCCTCCTGGAAGATCCGCATCTTGTTGTGCCCGCTGAACACCGTCGGGGTGACGTAGTAGCCGCCGGCCAGGTCGCCGTCGAGTTCGGCCCGGTCACCGCCGGTGAGCAGCTTGGCGCCTTCGCTCTTGCCGATCTCGATGTAGGACAGGATCTTCTCCAGCTGGTCGTTGGAGGCCTGCGCGCCGATCATGGTGTCGGTGTCCAGCGGGTCGCCCTGCTTGACGGCCTTGGTGCGGGCGGTGGCCAGTTCCAGGAACTCGTCGAAGATGTCGGCCTGGATCAACGCCCGGGACGGGCAGGTGCAGACCTCGCCCTGGTTGAGGGCGAACATGGCGAAGCCCTCCAGCGCCTTGTCCCGGTACTCGTCGTCGGCGGCCAGCACGTCGGAGAAGAACAGGTTGGGGCTCTTGCCGCCGAGTTCCAGGGTGACCGGGATCAGGTTCTGGGTGGCGTACTGCATGATCAGCCGTCCGGTGGTGGTCTCGCCGGTGAACGCGATCTTGGCGATCCGGTTGCTGGAGGCCAGCGGTTTGCCGGCCTCGACGCCGAAGCCGTTGACGATATTGACCACGCCGGGCGGCAGCAGGTCCCCGATCAGGGAGAACAAGTACAGGATGGAGACCGGGGTCTGCTCGGCGGGCTTGAGCACGATCGCGTTGCCGGCGGCCAGCGCGGGTGCCAGCTTCCAGACCGCCATCAGGATCGGAAAGTTCCACGGGATGATCTGGCCGACCACGCCGAGCGGCTCGTGGAAGTGGTAGGCGACGGTGTCGTGGTTGATCTCGCTCAGCGAGCCTTCCTGGGCGCGGATGGCCCCGGCGAAGTACCGGAAGTGGTCGATGGCCAGCGGCACGTCGGCATTCAGGGTCTCCCGGACCGGCTTACCGTTGTCCCAGGTCTCGGCGACGGCGATGGACTCCAGGTGTTCTTCCATCCGGTCGGCGATGCGGTTGAGCACCAGCGCCCGCTCGGCGGCCGAGGCGCGGCCCCAGGCCGGCGCGGCGGCGTGCGCGGCGTCCAGCGCGGCGTTGATGTCGTCCTCGTCGGAGCGCGCGACCTCGCAGAACACCTCGCCGGTGACCGGGGTGCGGTTCTCGAAGTACCGCCCGGCGGCCGGCGGGGTCCACTGCCCACCGATGTAGTTGTCGTAGCGGGCGTCGTAGGACATCACCGCGCCCTCGGTGCCAGGTCGTGCGTAAACGGTCATCAGCGCCTCCAGAGTGTGTCGGTTGTCACAAACCCTAAAGATGGCGCCGTTGCATCACCGTTGCATCGTTACCGAACTATTCGCTGCCGAATTCGTAGTCGATGCCGGCCATCTGGCCGGCCGCCCGGGCGCGGGCGGACACATCCGGCGCGCCGTCGCGCAGCAGTTGCCAGCCGCGACGGTCGTCCCGGCCCTCGGGCAGCGCGAGCCAGCGCCGCAGCGCCGTGTCGTCGCCGAGTTCGCATTCGGCCAGCGCGGCCGCGCGCAGCGCCGCGGACAGTTCGGCGCGCAGTCGGGCGACCGCCGGGGACACCGATTGCGGCAGCAGCGGACCCGGGTAGCCGCAGACCGCCGCCCGCACGTCGCCGGAGTCCAGCGCGGCGAACACCCCGCCCACATCGGAGGTGATGGGTTCGAGCAGCCGGTAGGGCCGCGACGCCAGGTGCGCCGGTCCGATCACCTTGCGCAGCCGGGACATCTCCGCGCGAACGGTGACGACGTCGAGGTCCCGCTCGTCGAGCAGCATCGCGAGGTGGTCGGCGGACAGACCCTCGGGGTGGCGGCTGAGCAGCACCAGGATGTCGGCGTGGCGTCCGGTCAGGGTGGCCACCCGGGGGCAGCCGGAGTCGCTGCCGGTGATCCAGCGGGGGCGCTCGGCGCCGAGCACCGCCAGGTGCGGCGGGCCGGCGCTGGGCGCGGCGCTCGCGCCGGTGAGCCGCAGCAACGCCAGGTGGTTCTCCACCGCGGTCGCGGTGGCGCGGACCAGCGCCAGGGTCTGCGCGGAGGCGACCCGGGCGCCGCCGGTCAGGTCGATGGCGCCCAGCGCCGCCCCGGTGTCGGGGTCGTGGACCGGCACGGCCGTGCAACTCCAGGTCCGCGCGATGCGGGAGAAGTGTTCGGCGCCGCGGATCTGCACCTCGCCGTCCAGCGCCAGCGCGGTCCCCGGCGCGTTGGTGCCGGCGGCGCGTTCGCTCCAGTCCGCGCCCGGCACGAAGTTCATCGCCTCGACGCGGCGGCAGGCCCGCGGATCGCCCTCGACCCACAGCAGCGCGCCGTCGGCGTCGGTGACGGCGACGACCACCCCGGCGTCCAGCGCGTCCTGCACCAGCAGCCGGCGGATCACCGGCAGGGCGGCGGCCAGCGGGTGCGCCGCGCGCAGCTGATCCAGCGGAACGTCGGTCGCCCGGGCCACCCGGTCCGGGTCGACGCCGCTGTCACGGCTTCGCTGCCAGCTGCGGGCCACCACCGAGCGGACGGTTTGGTCCAGCGCGGGGGCGTCGACCTCGCCCGTCACGAACAGGTCGTGGGCAGCGAGAACCGCCCGGGCCGATGTCCGGTCCGGCGATCGCAGCGCAGCCTTGGCCATTGCGCATCAGGGTAGCCCTGTTTGCCGGGCGGCGAACGCCGGATGAATGACCCGGGCGGCCCGCGGAGCTCTCCTCTCCGGCGGGCCGCCCGGCCGTCAGCGCCACCGGCCGGCTTCGGCGCGGTCGGCGGTCGACACTCCCGCGGCGCCCTGGGTGACCGCGCCGTAGAGCCGGTCCAGGATGGTGTTCAGCGCGCCGGCGGCCCGATCCCAACGATCGGCTTCCGCGCCGAACGCGGCGGCGGTCTCCCGGGTCCAGGTCGCGCGCAACGGCGCGATCCGGGTTTTGAGGTCCGCGAGTTCGGTGTTCATCCGCATCGAGGTGGTCCGGATCCGCCAGCTGACCTGGTCCTCGATGGCCCCGAACTGGTAGTTGATGACTTCGCCGTCCATCGCCGCTCACCTGACCGGAAGTTCGACCGCGGCGCGGGCGATGAGATCGGAATGGGCGCCGCCGGCGGCCCGCAGGCCGCTGGTGTTGGCGCGCAGCGTCGTCGCGATGGCCGTCAGCGCGGTGGTCAGAGCGCGCGCCTCGAGGTTCCAACGCGTCATCACGTTCTTGAACTCGGCGGCGGCCGGTCCGCCCCACACCGAATCCGGCACGGCCTGCATGGCGGCGCCGAACTGGCCGAGCAGCAGGGCGAGGTCGGCGCTGCGAGCGTCGGCCAGGTCGGCCACGGTTTTCATCAGCGTCAGGTCGCTGCGCAGCCCGGCGTCGCCGGGCGGGGTGGGTGTGCTGGTTGTCCCCTTCATCGGTCCTCCTTGTGGCGGGTGTTCGGTGTCAGACGCTGCGCGGGGTCGTTCGGTTCCCTGGGCTCAGCCGACGGCGTGGGCGGAGGCGACGGCGGTGGCGCAGGCGGCGTCGATGTCCGCGGCGTTCCCGGGCGCGCTCTGGCAGCCGACGCCGATGCGCAGCTGCCGGTCGGTCAGCACCGTCCAGCGGATCTCCCGTCCGGGGCGGAGTTCGCGGTAGGTGACCGCGGGCCGGCCGGCCCGGGTGTCCTCGGCGCGGAAGTCGACGAACACCTCGGGGGCCGCCGCGGCGACGATGGCCCGTCGCATGGCGGCGGCGGTTCCGTCGGCGTCGGCGCCGACCCGGGCCTGGGTGAGGTGCAGGGCCAGCGTCGGGTCCGCCGGGGAGCTCACCTCGACGCGGGCCGAGCCCGGCCCGGTGGTCACCCGTCGGGTGGCCCAGCCGGCCGGGATCCGCACCGCCAGCCGGCCCTCCAGCAGGGCGACCGTGTCCGGCGGCGGTTCGGGTTCGTTTCCGGGGATGACGGTGACGGCGACGAGCGCGGCCAGGATCAGCGCCGCCGCGGCTGTTGCGACCCGTCGGGCGAGGCGGGGCGCCGGCGCGGTCTCGGCCCGGGGCAGTCGTGCCCGGGCGGCCTCGGCGCGCATGGCCGCGGTGACCGGCAGTGCGGCGCAGCCGGCGTCGCGGAGCCGGTCGATGATCAGCGTGGCGAGCGCGGTGGCGCCGGGAACCGCGTCCGGGGCGTCGAGGCGGGCCCGGCCGAAGCCGGTGGCGGTCACCGCCGCGGCCACCTGCTCGGCGACCGTCGCGGGGTCACCGCGCCGCGGCGTCAGGGCCACCGGGGTCCCGGTGTCGTCGGCGATCAGCACGGCGTCGCCGTCGATTTCGACGACCGCGGCGCCGGCCTGCGCGCAGAGCACGGCCCGGGGCGCCAGGGTGGCGGGCCCGAATTCGGCGGCGATGGCGGCGACCCGGGCGATCCGGCGCGGTGGCCAGCCGGTGGGGTGGGCGATGACGGCCGGCTCGTCGCGCAGTGGCGCCAGCAGGTCGCGCCACAGCTCGTCGACCTCCCGAACCTCCTCCCCCAGCAGGGTCAGCGGATCGTCGGCGGCGTGCAGCGCGGCGGCGGCCGGGCCGTCGGGGAGCAGTTCCAGCAGAGCGCTCACGGCGTGCTCCAGGCCAGTTGGGCCAGCTGTTCGCCGTGGTCGCGGGTGACCAGCGTGCCGCGTCCCGGCGGCAGTCGGCGCGGCCGGGCCCGGCCCAACAGCGCGGGCTCCTCCGGGTTCCCGGACAACTGCAACCCGACCGGGTCGGCGTCGCGCAGCGCGGCGGGAAACGGTTCCCACATGCCGCGCGCTGCCCCGGCCATCCGTCGGGCGGCCAGCACGTGCAACCCGAAATCGGCTGCGCGGGGCAGCAATTCGGCCAGCTCCGCCAGCTCGGGCGCGCCCGCGCAGAGATCCAGGTCATCGATCACGACGAGGGTCCGCGACGTTTGCGGCGCGCCGCCTCTCAGTTCCCCGACGAGTTCGGGCAGGGCGATCCGCAGCGCGCCCGGCAGCGCCCCGGTGAGAGTCCGGCGCGGGTCGATGAGGGCGAACCGATGGCCCGGGACTGCCAGCCGGCCGCACAGCAATCGCAGCGCGGCGGTCTTTCCGGCGCCGGCGTCGCCGAGGATCAGCAGGTGCGACTGGCGGCCGAAATCGATTGCGGCCGGGCTGAGTTCGTCGTCGTCCAGGACGCCGATCGGGGTCCACAGCCCGCGCGGATCCGGCAGGTCGGCGACTCCGAGACGGTCGGGCAGCACGGGCACCGGCTTGGCCCGGTAGCCGGGCGCGCGGGCGCGCAGGTCCGCGGCGAGGTCGGCGACCGGGGTGGGGGCCGCCAGCAGCGCGGGCAGCCCGTCCGGGGACAGCCCGGCGCCGGGCCGGTCGGCGGGCACCGCGCGGGCGCGGTTTCGGTCGATCTCGGAGTCCAGCGGGTCGCCGAGCCGCAACTCGATCCGGGCGCCGAGGTGGTCCTTGAGGGCGGGGCGCAGTTCGGCCCAGCGGGCGGCGGCGAGCAGCACGTGCACGCCGTGCGCCAGCCCGGATCCCGCGATGGCGGCGATGGCCGGTTCCAGGTCGTCGAACTCGGCACGCAGGGTGGACCAGCCGTCGACCACGAGCATCAGCGCGTCGGGGGCGGGGCGCTGCTCGCGGCGGGCGATCTCGGCTTCGACGTGCCGCACGACGCGGCGGACCAGGTCCGGGTCACCCCGGCCGGCGACCGCGCCGACGCAGGGCAATTCCGCCAGATCCGCTAGCGCGCCACCCAGATCGAGGCAGCAGAACCGCACCGCGCCCGGGTCGTTTCCCAGCGCCAGCGCGGCGATCAGGGTGCGCAGCGCGGTGGACTTGCCCGACCGTGATCCGCCGACCACCGCGACGTTGCCGCGCGCTCCGGTCAGGTCCAGTTCCCAGGCGCCGTGGCGCTGCTCGGCGACCCGGTCCACCAGCCCGATCGCGACGGTCAGTCCGCGCCGGCGCGGCGATCCCAGCTCGGCGAGCTGCGGGGGCGTGCGCAGCGGCGGCAGCCAGATCTGGTGCGCGGGTTCGCCGAGGCCGGCGACGGCGTCCAGGGTGGCCTCGATCCGGGTGCGGGTGACCGGCTCGGTGGCGGCCGGCTGCGGGCCGAACGGCTGCGGTCGGTCCACCGGCGGCGGTGTCGGCGACGCGGGCGCGCCGACATAGTCGCTGTGGAAGCGCACCGGGTCCGCGGCGCCCGCCTTGAGGTACGCGGCGCCGGGGGTGTTGGGCAGCTGGTAGGCCTGCGGGCTGCCGAGCACGGTGTGGGATTCCCCCGCGGACAGGGTCTTCAGGCAGATCCGGTAGGACAGGTGCGATTCCAGACCGCGCAGCCGTCCCTCGTCGAGCCGCTGGGTGGCCAGCAGCAGGTGCATGCCGAGCGAGCGGCCGACGCGGCCGATGGCGGCGAACACCTCCGCGAATTCGGGGTGCTGGACCAGCAGTTCGGAGAATTCGTCGATGATCAGGAACAGCGTCGGCAGCGGGGCCAGCGCGGCGCCGGCGCGGCGGGCGGCGTGGTACTCGGCCAGTGAGGCGAAGTTCCCGCTGACCCGCAGCAGTTGCTGGCGGCGGTTGATCTCCCCGGTGAGCGCCTCGGCCATCCGGTCCACCAGGTGGGCTTCCTGGGCGAGGTTGGTGATGACGGCGGCGACGTGGTTCGCCCCCGCCAGACCGAGGAAGGTGGCGCCGCCCTTGAAGTCGATCAGGGCCAGGTTGAGTTCGTCGGGGCGGTGCCCGGCGATCATGCCGAGCGCCACGGTGCGCAGCAGCTCGGATTTCCCCGATCCGGTGGCCCCGACGCACAGCCCGTGCGGCCCCATGCCGCCGTGGGCGGCTTCCTTGATGTCCAGGAACACCGAGTTGCCGCTGGTGTCGCGGCCGAGCGGGACGCGCAGCGCCCCGGCGGGGTCCGGGCCGTCGTGTCGCGCGGCCGCGGCCAGCCCCCGCGCGGCGGCGGCCGCGGCCGCGGGTCCGAGCAGGTCGGGTCGCGCCTGCAGCACCGGACCAAGGCCGTCGACGCGCACCTGCTGCGGGGTGACAGTGATGCCGGGGTCTGCGGTCGTGTCGCCGAGGCGCAGGGCGCACACCCCGTCGGCCGGTTCCGGCGCCGGGGCGCCGGGCACGTCGACGACGCGGACCAGCAGCCCGGGGCCCGGGTGCGCGGCTGCCGCCGCAGCGGCGCACGCCAGTGCCGGCGGGCGGGCCTGCGGCAGCCACTTGAGCCAATCCCAGTGCGCGGCCGTCGCTTCGGTGACGACGGCGGTGATGGACAGTTCGCCGCCGTGGCGCCCGGCGACCAGCCCGCACAGCATCGCCCGCAGCAGCGCGCGGGCGTCCTCCGGGTCGCCGTGGACGCCGAGGACGGTGGATCCGCGCAGCGCGACGGTGACCGGCGCGTCGGGGACCTCGCGGTGCGCATGGGCGACGTCGGCGGCCGCCTGCGCGAGCACCGGGTCGGCGTCGGGGTCGGCCGGGGCGATCGTCACCGGGGTGTCCGGCGGCGCGGCGCCGATGCCGATCCGGGCGCGCAGCACGCCCGGTTCGCCGGCCCGGGCGGCGGGCGCCGGGCGCCACAGCGTGCGCGGGTCGGGATGCTCGGTGAGCAGCTGATCCCGTTGCGCGGCATCGGTTTCACCGAGCTGCCGATGGGTGTTCGCCAACCGGGACAGGTAGCGGCGGCGCTGATCGTCGAGGTCGCGCCGGCGCTGCCCGCCTGCCCCGGCGAGTCCGACGAACGCGGACCCGGCCATGCTGATCGGCAGCAGCCAGATCAGCGGATTGCGCGCGGTCGGCGAACCGGAGCCGACCATCACCAGCACCGCGGCGCCGCTGCCGACGATGAGCAGCAGCGGCAGCAGCCGCATGCCCAGGCCGATCCGCGCCGCTGCGGGCGGCGCCGGTGGGGCCTCGATGACGCCGGGGGCGGTCATCCGGTGACGGTAGGACGCCGGTCCGGCGGCCGCAATTCAGCTGTGGATGGCTGAACACGGCGGCCGGCGCTCGGCGCCTACCGTGGCGCGATGGCAAACCAAACAACCGCCACCACCGCTGATTCCGTGCGGGTTTCGGTGTGGCACGGCGCGGCCGGGGTGGATGTCACGCTGCCCGCCCGGGTGCCGGTGGCCGCGCTGATCCCGTCGCTGTTCGAGCTCACCGCCGCGGCCGGCGGTCCTCCCGCGGCCACGCCGACGCACCTGCGCCCACCGGGCGCCGCGGCGCTGGACCCGGAGCAATGCCTGGCCGAGAGCGGCGTCGGGGACGGCGCGGTGCTGTTGCTGGAGGCCGACCCGCCGCCACCGGGGCCGACGGCACTGGAGGCGGCGGATCGGATCGCCGAACAGCAGGCCGGGGCGCAGCGGTGTTGGGACACCCCGGCGGGGCGGGTCACCGCGGGCCTGGCGGCGGTCTGGGCCGGCGCGCTGATCGGCTATCTCGGCGTGCCCGGCGGGTGGGGCGACCCAGCCCGGGTGCTGCTGTCCGGCGTCGCCGGAGTGACCGCCGCGGTGATGGCTTTCCGCAGTGCGCCAATGCTTTTCCTCGGGGTCGCCGCGGTGTTCGGGGCGCTGGCGACCGGGGCCCTGGTGGCCGCGGCGGCCGCGCTGCCGGGCTCGGGGGCCGCGGCGGTGGCGCTGCTGGCGGCGGCGGCGCTGCTGGCCGGCGCGGCCCCGGCGGCGCTGCGGTTCGGCGCCCTCGAGGACGCGGGGCGCCGGTTGACCGCGTTGGGCTCCGGCGCGGCGGTCGCCGTCGGGGTGGCCGCGCTCTGGGTGACCGCGGGCCCGGGTTGGGCGCCGGTGGCGCTGTCCGCCGCGGCGGCGACGATGCTCGCGCTGCGGGTTCCGTCCGAGTCAGACGTCATGCGGCGGGCGTCGCTGCTGATTGGCGCCGTCGGGGCCGGGTCCGCGGCGGCGATCGGTTTGGCGCGCCACGGCGCGACGGTGTGGGCCGGGGGTTGGGTGCTGGCCGCGGCGGCCGCGCTGGGCCTGCTGGCCCGGCCGGCCGGGTCACCACGGGCGGCGCCCGCATTCGCGGCCGCCGCGCTGCTGGCGGCGTTGGTCCCGCTGACGGCTTGGGTGGCCGTCGGGCCCGGGTGGCCGCGGTGAATCCGGCGCGGGCAGCGGCCCTGGCCGCGGTGTTGGTGACCATCGCGACCGGCGCCGCGCCGCCGGTGGTCGCGGATCCGGTCGCCCCGGGCCCGGTCGATTCCTCGGCGCTGCCCCCAGCGACGGCCCCGCGGCCGACCCGGCCCACTCGGCAGCGGCAGATGTGCGCGGTGTCCCCGCCCGCCGAAGCGTCCGACGCCGACCCGCTGGCCGCCCTCGACCTGCCGGCGCTGTGGCGGTTCAGTCGCGGCGCCGGGCAGAAGGTCGCGGTGATCGACACCGGCGTCGCCCGGCATCGCCGGTTGCGGGCGTTGGTCCCGGGCGGGGACTTCGTGTCCACCGGCGACGGGGCGCAGGACTGCGACGGCCACGGCACCGTCGTCGCCGGGATCATCGCCGCGGCAACCGATCCCGGTGACGGATTCTCCGGCGTCGCGCCGGACGCCTCGGTCATCGCCATCCGGCAGACCAGCGTGAAGTTCGGGCCCGCGGACACTCCCGGGGAGGTCGGCGTCGGGGACGTGGACACGTTGGCCGCGGCGGTCCGGGCGGCCGCCGATCAGGGAGCGACGGTGATCAACATCTCGACGGTGGCCTGCGGAGTGGGCCCGGTGGCCGACGGCGCGTTGGGCGCCGCGCTGGCCTATGCGGTCGACGTCAAGGACGCGGTGGTGGTGACCGCGGCGGGAAACACCGGCGGGCTGGGTCAGTGCCCGGCGCAGGTCCCCACCGGCGCCCGGTTGAGCTGGGACACCGTGACGGTGGCGGTCAGCCCGGCCTGGTACGACGACTACGTCCTGACGGTCGCGTCGGCGGCTGCCGACGGCACACCATCGGTGTTCACCATGCCCGGCCCGTGGGTGGATGTCGCCGCGCCGGGCGAGGGGCTGACGTCGTTGAACCTGGACGGAAACACGCTGGCCGACAGCGTTGCCGGGGTGGGAGCGGACGCGCCGATCTCGGGCACCAGCTATGCCGCTCCGGTGGTCGCCGGCGTCGCCGCGCTGTTGCGGGCCCGCTATCCGGAGCTCACCGCGCGCCAGGTGATGGCGCGGATCGAGTCGACCGCCGGCGGGTCGGGCTGGACGCCCGCCTTGGGCGCGGGGCTGATCGACCCGCTGGCGGCATTGGCCCCGGAGACCGTCGCGGCGCCCCCGTCGCAGACAACCGCGCAACCTATCCCGGTGACCCCGGGGGCCGTCGCGGCGCCGGACGGGCGGTTCGTCGCATTGCTCGGGACGGCGGTGTGCGCCCTGGCGCTGGCCGCGATGTGGGGTCTCAACCGATGGCGGGCTGGGCCGCGGCCGATCGGCTGAGCGCCGGTCCCGCGGGCAACGCGGCCAGCAGGCCCGGAGGCGCGGGAGTCGGTTGGTCCACGAGGCTCAGCGCCGCGACGGCGTCGGCGTCCAGCGGGTACCGGACTCCGGTGTCGTCGATCAGGGCGGTCGTCCCGCGGTCGCGGACGTACACGCTGCGCCCGGGCGGCACCAGCACCCGGTCCAGCGCGGGTCCGGCGTCGTCGGCGGTCGGCAGGGTGACCGGGCGGCGACCGGCCGGGGTGGGCGCCTCGGGGGTGAACCGGACCGCGCTCGCCTGCGGGTTCCAGTCGGCGCACAGCGCGCCGGATCCGGCGCCGCGCACCTCGCCGAGGGTGTCGGGCAGATCGCTCAGGCTCAGCACGCCGACGGTGGGGACCTCCGCCACGGTCGCGGGGTCGACGTCGCGGATCTCGGTTCGCCCGCCGGCCAGCCGGACCAGGTCCGCGGCCAGCTCCCCGATCCGCTGCACGCCGCCGGCCAGCACCAGGTAGTGCTGGTCCGCGCCGGCGTTCGGCGCCCGCAGCACCTGCCCGACCCGGGCGTCCCCGAGCGCGTCCGGACCGGGGTTTCCGGCGTCCGGGATCACCGGGACCGCCAATGGCGGGCCGTCGGGCAGCAGGGTGAGCAGCGCTGCCGACACCGACTGCGGCGCGAGTCCCTCGACGCCCAGGGCCCGGGTGATCAGCGGGTCGGCGATCTGGAATCGGCGGCCGTCGGCGAGCAGGTAGCGCCGCCCGGACGGGCCGGCCACCAGCGCGGCGTCGGCGCCGGTCGGCGGGTCGGGCGGCTCGGCGGTGATCAGCACGGTGGTGGCGCCGTCGTCGCACACCGTCCAGGTCACCGCGTCGGCCAGCAGCGGCCGGCCCGGGTCGTCGGGCGCGCCGGGGATGCCGAGGGTCGGGCCGCGGTCGGCGGTGGCCAGCGCGGCGGCGGCCACCTTGCGCGGCGGCGAGGTGGAGCCGGTGAGCAGTCGCGCCGAGCTCAGGTTGAGCACCGGGTGCACGGTGTCCTCCAGCCGCACATACAGCGCGCCGGTGTCGGCGACCATCACGATGGCCGCGTCGCCGAGCGTCGCCGGGGTCTTCAACCGGGGCAGCGCCACCGCGCCGGCGACCAGCAGGCCAGCCGCGACGGCGCCCGCGATGAGGGCGGTCGTGACGGTCGGGCCGGCGTCGCGGCGGTCGGGGTCGCCGTAGCGCAGCGCCGCGATGGCGCGCCGGCGCAGGAACGGGTGGGTGGGTGCGCTCATCCCGGCACGCTACGGCCGGCGGGGCGCCGGCGTGTTCAGCTGTTCACAGGTCGCGGTGCTGGTGGGCTTGGCGTTCCCGGTAGGCGGCCACATGTTGGCGGTTGCCGCAGTTGCCGGTGTCGCAGAACCGCCGGGACCGGTTTCGGGAGAGGTCGACGAGCACCGCGTCGCAGTCCGGGGCGGCGCAGATCTTGAGGCGGCGCAATTCGCCGTCCCGGATGACGTCGGCCAGCGCCATCCCGACCTCGGCGCCGATGCGCTGGGCCAGCGGGTCGTCGTCGGCGGACAGGTGCAGGTGCCATTCGGGCAGTTCCGGGTGCCGGGTCAGCCAGGGCCGCGCGCCGGTGTCGGCCAGCAGCTCGTTCACCGCGGCGACGGCGGCGGTCTCGTCGCCGGCGAGCGCCCAGATGCCACCGAGCCGGTCGCGTAGATCCCACACCGCGGCGAGTTCGGCGTCGTCGCCGTCCCGGCGTCCGGTCCACACCCACTCGTTGAGGAACGCGCCCAGCAGACGCTGGTCACCCAGCTGCTCGCCGCCGACCCGGTTGGTGTTGACCAAGGCGGCGGCGCAGCGCAGCGACAACTCCGTGTCATGACTGAAATTCATTTGACTCATGACTCCCTTCGGTCATATCGTCATGAGCGAAGTTGATTTTACTCATGAGGAGTTCACGGTGCTGCAGCGATTCGCCCCGGCCAATCATTTCCGGCTGGGCTTGGCCTTCGCGCTGACCTCGGCGATGTGCTTCGGCCTGTCCGGCCCGTTCGCCAGGTCGCTGATGAACGCCGGCTGGTCCCCCACCGCCGCGGTGCTGGCCCGGATGGCCGGCGGCGCGCTGGTGATGACGGTGGTGGCCACCGCTGTGCGGCCCGGTTGGTGGACCGAGGCGGTCAAGCACCGCCGGATCATCGTCGTCTACGGCTTGGTTCCGATCGCCGGCGCGCAACTGGCCTACTACAACGCCGTCGCGCACCTCAGCGTTGGCGTGGCGCTGCTGCTGGAATACACGGCGCCGGTGCTGGTGGTGGCCTGGCTGTGGGGCACCACGCGCCGACGGCCGTCGAACAAGACGCTGGCCGGGGTCGGCATGGCGATCGCCGGGATCATGCTGGTGCTCGACGTGTTCAGCTCCGCCGCCATCAGCGGCGTCGGCGTGGCATGGGGGCTGGCCGCCGCGGTCTGCGCGGCCTGCTATTTCATGATGAGCAACATCAGCGACACCACGTCGGCGGACGGCACCGCGCTGAGCCCGATCACGCTGGCCACCGGCGGCCTGTGGTTCGGCGCCGGCGGCGTCGGTCTGCTGGGCGTGTCCGGCCTGATGCCGCTGCAGTTCGGCTCCGCCGACGTGGTCATCGGCGGCGCCACGCTGTCCCCGCTGGTGGCGGTCGCGGTGCTGGCCGTGGTGCCCACCGCGATGGCCTACACGTTCGGCATCATGGGCGTCGCGCTGCTCAAGCCAGGCTTCGCCTCGCTGCTCGGACTCTCCGAGGTGTTGTTCGCCGTGCTGTGGGCCTGGCTGTTGATCGGCGAGGCGATGACCGTGACCCAGCTGATCGGCGGCGCCGTGGTGTTGGCCGGGCTGGCGCTGGCGCGCGATCAGCAGCCGCAGATCATCGAAACCACCCTCGCCGGTCCGGAGGGCGAACCGGAGACGCGGAAACCGATTCTGAAGAGCGGCTAACATAATCATCGTGGCGACCGACAAAACTTCCGTGCTCCGTAATCGCAGTGCCCGACTCCTGTCGGCGGTTTCCGCCGTCGCGCTGGGCTTCGGCCTGCTGACCGCAGCCCCGGCGGCGATGACCGCCGTGGCCTCGGCGGCCGACTGTCCCGACATCGAAGTGGTGTTCGCCCGCGGCACCAGCGAAGGCCCCGGCGTCGGCCGGATCGGCAATGCGTTCATCAACGACCTGCGCGGCATGGTCGGCGGACGCTCGGTGGGCGAGTACGCGGTGAACTACCCGGCCGATTACGACTTCCTGCAGGCCGCCGGCGGCGCCAACGACGCCAGCGCGCACATTCAGTGGATGATGGCCAACTGCCCGGCCACTCGCCTGGTGCTGGGCGGCTACTCCCAGGGCGCGGCGGTGGTCGACGCCGTCGCCGCGCTGCCCTTCCCCGGCCTGGGCTTCGACATGCCGCTGCCCGCCAACGCCGTCGACCACGTCGCGGCCATCGCGGTGTTCGGCAACCCGACCGCGAAGACCGGGATGCCGCTGACCATGAGCCCCACCTGGGGGTCGCGGACCATCGACCTGTGCAACCCGGGCGACATCGTCTGCGACAGCTGGGCCTGGAGCGAGGACGTCGGACCGCACCGCGCCTACGACGGTGGCCCGGCGTACGCCGCCGCCCAGTTCGTCGCGGCCCGCGTCTAGGGAACCGTGAGCGTCCGCCGCTGGCTCGCGCCGGCCTGCGCGGCCGTGCTCGCCTTGGCGTTGCTGTCCCCGCTGACGCCCGCGGCCGCCGCCGCGGACTGCCCGGACACCGAACTGGTCTTCGCCCGCGGCCGCAATGAGGCGCCCGGCGCCGGCCAGATCGGCAACACCCTGCACCAACTGCTGTCGGCCAAGACCGGCAAGAACATTCGGCTGTACGCGGTGAACTATCCGGCGAACACCGAGGTCGACATCGGCGCCAATGACATGAGCCGGCGCATCCAGAGTGTGATCGCCAGCTGCCCGGGCACCCGGATCGTGGTGGGCGGCTATTCGCTGGGCGCCGCGGTCAGCGATGTGGTGCTGGCGGTGCCGATGCCGTTCATCACCTTCCGCAGTCCACTGCCGGATTCGGCGTCCAACAGCATCGCCGCGGTCGCCCTGTTCGGCAACGGTTTTCAGTGGGTGGGGCCGATCACCAGTTTCAACCCGGTGTATCGGGCGCGGACCATCGAGCTGTGCCACGGCGACGACCCGATCTGCAATCCGACCGATCCGCGGAACTGGCAGGCCCGCTGGCCGGACCACCTGGCGCCGGCGTATATCAAGGCGGGCCTGGTGAATCAGGCCGCCGACTTTGTGGCCGCACGGCTCTAGTGACGCGCGAGCGCGCGGCCAGTTCCGGATCCGCGGGGTAGTCCACGGCGACCAGGGTCAGCCCGCGGGCCGGTGCGGCGGCGAAATCGCTTGACCGGCGGTCATTTTGGAGCAGCGCGGCGATCCATTCCGGGGGCCGACGGCCCTCCCCCACCGCCAGCAGCGCGCCGACCAGCGAACGCACCATGTTCCAGCAGAACGCGTCGGCGCTGACGCGGGCGATGACATCCTGCCCGGAGCGCTCCCAGTCCAGCCGCTGCAGTTCCCGGATGGTGGTGGCGCCCTCGCGATGCCGGCAGAACGCGGCGAAGTCGCGCAGCCCCAACAGTTTCGCCGACGCCTGGTTCATCGCGTCGACGTCGAGCGGCCGGGCCCACGGCGTGACGAACCGGGCGCGCTGCGGGTCGACGCCGTAGGCAGCCGTGCTCAGCCGGTACTCGTAATGCCGGCGCAACGCGGAGAACCGGGCGTCGAAATCCGCTGCGGCCCGGGTGATGTCGCGGACCCGCACGTCCGGTGGCAGGAAGCGGGCGAGTCGGCGGACCAGCGGGAGGAACTCCGGTTCGCCGTCCGGGCGCGGCGTCCGCGGGTAGGCGTGCACGAGGGCGGCCTCGGGGACATCGAGGTGGGCGACCTGACCGGTGGCGTGCACCCCGGTGTCGGTGCGTCCGGCGGCGCGCAGCGTCACCGGTTCCCGGAACACCGCGGCCAGGCGCTCCTCGATCACCCCGGCGACCGTGCGCTGACCGGCCTGGGTGGCCCAGCCGGCGAATTCGGTTCCGTCGTAGGCGATGTCGAGGCGCAGACGAACATGCCCGCCACCGGTGTCGGGGGCGGGCATGTTCGGTTTCGCTTCGCTACTTGGCAGCGTCATCCTCGGCGGGCGCCTCGGCCTCGGCCTCGACCTCGGCGGTCTGGGCGTCGGCGATGGCCTCGTCCTCGGCCTCGACTGCCTCAACCGGGGTCTCGGCGGGGGCCTCGGCCTCGTCGGCCTTGGGCTCCTCAACCTTGGCGGCCTGGGCCGGCTTGGCCTTGCGGGCCCGCTCGGCCTCGGAGGTGACGGTCTTCTCCTTCACCAGCTCGATGACCGCCATCGGGGCGTTGTCGCCCTTGCGGTTGCCGACCTTGACGATCCGGGTGTAGCCGCCGTCGCGATCGTCGTAGAAGGGGGCGATCTCGGCGAACAGGATGTGCACGACATCCTTGTCGCGGATCTTCTTCATGACCTCGCGGCGGTTGTGCAGCGCGCCCTTCTTGGCGTGCGTGATCAGCTTCTCCGCGTACGGCCGCAGCGCCCGGGCCTTCGGCTCGGTCGTGGTGATCCGGCCGTGCTCGAACAGCGAGGTGGCCAGGTTGGCCAGCAGCGCCTTCTGGTGCGAGGACGATCCGCCGAAGCGGGCGCCCTTGGTGGGCTTGGGCATTGCGACTATCTCCTAAATGGGGCCGGTCCCCGTATCAGGTAGGACCGGGACGGATCGGGTCAGGTGACCCTGGGGGTTACAGCTGCTCGGTCTCGGCGTAGTCCTGGTTGTCGTCCAGGTCGTAGCCGGCGTCGCTGGTCCAGGTGCCGGTGGCGACGTCGTAGCCGGCGACCTCGGACGGATCGAAGGTGGCCGGGGAGTCCTTGAGGGCCAGACCCAGCTGATGCAGCTTGATCTTCACCTCGTCGATGGACTTCTGGCCGAAGTTGCGGATGTCCAGCAGATCGGACTCCGTGCGCGCCACCAGCTCGCCGACGGTGTGCACACCCTCGCGCTTGAGGCAGTTGTAGGAACGCACCGTCAGGTCCAGGTCGTCGATCGGCAGCGCGAAGCTGGCGATGTGGTCGGCTTCCTGCGGCGACGGGCCGATCTCGATGCCCTCGGCGTCGACGTTGAGCTCACGGGCCAGACCGAACAGCTCGACCAGGGTCTTGCCGGCCGACGCCAAGGCGTCGCGCGGGCTGATCGAGTTCTTGGTCTCGACGTCGAGGATCAGCTTGTCGAAGTCGGTGCGCTGCTCGACGCGGGTGGCCTCCACCTTGTAGGTGACCTTCAGCACCGGCGAGTAGATGGAGTCGACCGGGATGCGGCCGATCTCCGCGCCGGAGGCCTTGTTCTGCACGGCCGGGACGTACCCGCGGCCGCGCTCGACGACGAGCTCGACCTCGAGCTTGCCCTTGTCGTTCAGGGTGGCGATGTGCAGATCCGGGTTGTGCACGGTGACACCGGCCGGCGGCACGATGTCGGCGGCGGTGACCTCACCGGGGCCCTGCTTGCGCAGGTACATGGTGACCGGCTCGTCCTCTTCCGAGGAGACGACCAGGCTTTTGAGGTTCAGGATGATGTCGGTGACGTCTTCCTTCACCCCGGGGACGGTGGTGAACTCGTGCAGCACGCCGTCGATCCGGATGCTGGTGACCGCCGCGCCCGGGATGGACGACAGCAGGGTGCGGCGCAGCGAGTTGCCGAGGGTGTAGCCGAAGCCCGGCTCCAACGGCTCGATGACGAACTGGGACCGGTTGTCGGCCAGCGTCTCTTCGCTGAGGGTGGGTCGCTGAGAGATCAGCATGGGTGGTGTTTCTCCTTCTCGGCACCCGCTATTTGATGCCGGTTGGGGGTGATTACTTCGAGTAGAGCTCGACGATCAGCTGCTCGGTCAGCGGCACGTCGATCTGTGCGCGCTCGGGCAGCTGGTGGACCAGGATGCGCTGACGCTCGCCGACGACCTGAATCCAGGACGGGATCGGACGATCGCCGGCGGTCTCCCGGGCGATGATGAACGGGTCGGTGTTCAGCGACTTGTCGCGGACGTCGACGATGTCGTACTGCGACACCCGGTAGCTGGGGACGTCGACCTTCACGCCGTTGACGGTGAAGTGCCCGTGGCTGACCAGCTGGCGGGCCATCCGGCGGGTGCGCGCCAGACCGGCGCGGTACACGACGTTGTCCAGCCGGCTCTCCAGGATCTGCAGCAGGTTCTCGCCGGTCTTACCCGGCTTGCGAACCGCTTCCTCGTAGTAGCGGCGGAACTGCTTCTCCATCACGCCGTAGGTGAAGCGGGCCTTCTGCTTCTCCTGCAGCTGCAGGCGGTATTCGCTCTCCTTGATCCGCGCGCGGCCGTGCTGGCCGGGCGGGTAGGGGCGCTTTTCGAACGACTGATCGCCGCCGACGAGGTCGACGCCGAGGCGGCGCGACTTGCGGGTGACGGGTCCGGTGTAACGAGCCATGTTCTTAAGTCCTCTCTAGCCCTAGACCCGGCGCCGCTTGGGCGGACGGCAACCGTTGTGCGGCTGCGGCGTGACGTCGGAGATCTGCCCGACCTCCAGGCCGGCGGCCTGCAGCGAGCGGATGGCGGTTTCGCGGCCCGAACCCGGGCCCTTGACGAACACGTCGACCTTCTTGACGCCGTGCTCCTGCGCCTTGCGGGCGGCGTTCTCGGCGGCCAGCTGGGCGGCGAACGGGGTCGACTTGCGCGAACCCTTGAAGCCCACGTGACCCGAGGACGCCCACGCGATCACGTTGCCCTGGGGGTCGGTGATCGAAACGATGGTGTTGTTGAAGGTGCTCTTGATGTGCGCGGCGCCGTGCGGAACGTTCTTCTTTTCCTTGCGCCGAGTGGTGGTCTTGCCGCGCTTGGCGGCGGATTTCTGCGGAGGCATATCTGCTTACCTGGCCTTCTTCTTGCCGGCGATGGTGCGCTTCGGACCCTTGCGGGTGCGCGCGTTGGTCTTGGTTCGCTGGCCGCGGACAGGCAGGCCGCGGCGGTGCCGCAGGCCCTGGTAGCAGCCGATCTCGATCTTGCGGCGGATATCGGCCTGCACCTCGCGGCGCAGATCGCCTTCCACCTTGAGGTTGCCCTCGATGTAGTCGCGCAGCTGGGTCACCTGATCATCGGTGAGGTCCTTGGTGCGCTGGTCCCGCGAGATGCCGGTGGCGTCCAGGATTTCCTGGGAGCGGGTACGGCCGATGCCGTAGATGTAGGTCAACGCGATCTCCATGCGCTTATCGCGCGGGAGGTCGACGCCCATGAGACGTGCCATGTGGCAGTTCTTCCTTCTTCATTGCGGAGGTCTGGTCCCAGCCCGTTCCCCTCATCGGGGTCCGGCCTCCGTGCCGGACGTGTGTCGAGTGCGAATCACTCGGGTGGTGCTGGGAGTTCATCAATTCAGTTGTGGGTGCTGCTTGCGCGGGTCTTAGCCCTGCCGCTGCTTGTGGCGGGGATCGGAGCAGATCACCATGACCCGCCCATGCCGGCGGATCACCCTGCACTTGTCGCAGATCGGCTTGACGCTCGGGTTCACCTTCACGGCTGTTCGATCCTTCGTTCTTTCAGGTGTTGCGGGCGCGCGCGCCCGCAACCACGGTCGGTTACTTCAGGTGCTACTTGTAGCGGTAGACAATGCGGCCGCGGGACAGGTCGTAGGGAGACAACTCCACGACCACCCGGTCCTCCGGCAGGATGCGGATGTAGTGCTGCCGCATCTTGCCACTGATGTGGGCGAGCACCTTGTGTCCGTTCTCCAGCTCAATGCGGAACATCGCATTGGGCAGGGGTTCGACCACGCGGCCCTCGACCTCGATGGCGCCGTCTTTCTTGGCCATACTGTGTGACGATCCTGTCGTTTCGGTTTCGTATCTGGTGGGAGCACCTGTGCGGGAACAGCAGGCGCACCGACTAAGAACGTGGGCTCCTACCAGGGCATTCCGCCGAACGAAGAAAACACACAAAAAAGCCGGCGCGACGACCGCACCGTCTGCCCACGATACCCGCTGCATCCCCGCCCGCCAAAATCGCGGCGACCACACCCCCGCCGCGATGAGACAATGAGTTCAACGACTTCCCCGCGCGGCCGGAAAGGACCCTGTGACCACAGCGTACGTGGCGATGTTCGCAATCGGCGGGATCGCCGTGCTGGTGACGCTGCTGCTCACCGACATCGACCTCGGCGGGACGCACGACGGGCTGCCGTTCCTGAGCCTGACCGGGCTGTCCGCCGGCCTGCTGGGTGCGGGGGCCGGCGGGCTGGTCAGCGGCTGGGCCGGGCTCGGCGGGCTGGGCTCCGGCCTGATCGCCGCCGGCAGCGGCGTCGCGCTGATGTTCGCGCTGCAGGGGCTGCTGCTGCCCTACCTGCGCCGGCAGGAAGCCAACTCCCATCGCGGCCGGGCGTCCTACATCGGCCTGCTCGGCGAAGTGACTCTGGATGTGCCGGCCGACGGCTGGGGCGAGGTGTCCTTCGTCGACCCCGACGGCAACCGGGTGCGCGCCCGGGCCATCACCGCCGAACCCGAAGCGCTGCCCAAATCCACCCGGATCTACATCGCCGATGTGGACTCCGAGTTCGTTCACGTCGTCGCCGTTCAGGCGATTTAACCGACCAGGGGGTCTTGAACCATGTCCACGCTGATGATCGTCGTCATCGCCGCCGTGGCGGCGCTGTTGTTGCTGGTCGCGCTGCCGCTGATCTATGTGAAGAACTACATCAAGGTGCCGCCGAACGAGGTGGCGGTGTTCACCGGCCGCGGCACCCCGAAGGTGGTGCGCGGCGGGGCGCGGTTCCGGATGCCCGGCATCGAGCGGGTCGACATCATGAGCCTGGAGCCGTTCAACGTCAACATCAACCTGCAGAACGCGCTGAGCAGCAACGGCGTGCCGGTCAACGTCGAGGCTGTCGGCCTGGTCCGCATCGGATCGGCCGATGAGGCCGTGCAGACCGCCGTGCAGCGCTTCCTCACCTCCGACCAGGAGGAGCTGCGCCGACAGATCAACGAGATCCTGTCCGGTTCGCTGCGCGGCATCACCGCGACGATGACGGTCGAGGACCTGAACTCCAACCGCGACTCGCTGGCCCGCTCGGTGGTCGAGGAAGCCGGCGGCGACCTGGCCCGTATCGGCATGGAGGTCGACGTGCTCAAGATCGCCGGCATCTCCGACCGAAACCAGTATCTGGAGTCCCTCGGCCAGCGCCGGATCGCCGAGGTCAAGCGGGACGCCGCGATCGGCACCGCCGAGGCCGAGCGGGACGCGCAGATCGAATCCGCCAAGGCCCGCCAGGCCGGCGCGGTCGCCCAGGCCGAGGCCGACACCGCGATCGCCTCGGCCAACCAGCGCCGCGATGTGGAACTGGCCCGGCTGCGCGCCCAGACCGAGGCGGAGAACGCTCAGGCAGATCAGGCCGGACCGCTGGCCAACGCCCGCGCGCAGAAGGACGTCGGCATCGCCGTCGAGCAGGCCGAAGCCGCCCGGGTGCAGGCCCGCATCGAGGTGGAGCAGCGCCGCAGCGAGCAGGCCCAGGCCGCGCTGCAGGCTGACGTGATCGCGCCCGCCGAGGCGCAGCGCCAGGCCGACATCAAGCTGGCCGAGGGCCGTCGTCAGTCCGCGATCCTGGCCGCCGAGGCCAGCGCCGCGGCCGCCCGTCAGGCCGGTGAGGCTGAGGCCGACGCCCGCAAGGCCGCCGCCGACGCGCTGCGGGTGGAACGCCAGGCCCAGGCCGACGGCACCCGCGCGGAGCTGCTGGCCAAGGCCGAGGGCACCAAGGCCGAGCTGACCGCCAAGGCCGAAGGCACCAAGGCCGAGCTGATGGCCGAGGCCGACGGCATCAAGGCGCGGCTGTTCGCCGAGGCGGAGGGCAAGAAGGAGGTCGCCGCGGCGCTGAACAGCTTCAGCCCGGAGGCCGCCCGACTGCAGACCCTGCCCGACGTGCTGAACTCGGTGGTCAAGGCCACCGAGGCGGCCGCGATGCCGCTGGCCTCCATCGACCGGATGTCGATTATCGGCGGGTCCTCGGACGCCCAGGACTCCGTCGGCGGACTGCTGGGTGTGAGCCCGCTGGCGGTGGCCAAGATCGTCGAGGCGCTGAAGTCCTCGGGGATCGATCTGGGGGCCATGCTGGCGCCGACCGAGACCAAGGACTAGCTAGCTGACCGGGCCGTCGACGGAGTAGCGCAGCCAGACGCTGCCGTCGTCGAGGGCCTGCACGCCGAGCAGCGTGAACCCGATGGGCACGGCGGCGGAGTACTTCTCGTTGGCCTCGAACACGGAGTTGGTGTGGTTCTCGCCGTCGGCGACGGGCATCAGGACCAGTGAGACCTCGTCGCAGAGGCCGTCGCGGATCATCGACCAGTTCAGGTTCGCGCCGCCGCCGAGGATGACCTCGTCGACGCCGAAGGCCTCACCGATCTTGCGGACCGCCAACTCCATGTCGAGGCGGTCCTCACCGGCGATCAGGTAGGACACCCCGATCGAGCGCAGGTGCGCCTTGTAGGTGTCGCTCGCCTGCGCACTGAGGAGCTCGACGATGTGCGTTTTCGCGTCGAAGTAGTCGAAGCTGTTCTGCCGCCAGGGCAGCGTTCCGGATCAGGTTGAAGTACTCACGCTGGGCGATCATGCCGCGCTCGGTCGGGTTGGCGATGCCGTCGATCTTCCCGTTGAGCAGGGTGTGCATGTGGCAGATGATCTTGGGACGGGTCATGGCCCCATGCTGCCAGCGACCGCGGTTCCGATGGCAATCCACTCCTCGAGGTCGAGCGCGGTCCGCAGATGCTGAGCGTCCACCTGGACCCAACCGCGCATCTCCTTGGCCCCCATCTCGGCCGGGCGAGCCGGGGTGGTCCGCAGCAGCTCCGCGGCGGCCGCCGCGTCGCCGACCCGGACCCAGAGGCCGCTGGCATTGACGACGACGGCAATACGCCCGTCGAGCAGGAACGCCAGCGCGCCGAACATCGCCTTCTCGCTCAACGAGGGCCGGCCGTCCAGCACAGCCCGCACTCGGGCGGCGAGATCCGCGTCGAAGCGCATGTGCCAAAGCTACGCCCGTCCGCGCTCTAGCATTGGGCGCATGCGTTTGCTGGTGACCGGTGGTGCGGGGTTCATCGGCGCGAACTTCACACACTCCTGGGCCAACGAAAATCCTGGAGACCAGATCACCGTCGTCGACTCGCTGACCTACGCGGGCAGCGCGGACACCCTCGCGCCGCTCGGGGAGGCGGTGGAGCTGGTGGTCGGCGACATCACCGACGCCGCGCTGGTCGACGAGCTGGTCGCCGGCGCCGACGCCGTCGTGCACTTCGCCGCCGAAACCCACGTCGACAACTCGCTGACCGGGCCGTCGGCGTTCGTCCAGTCCAATCTCGTCGGCACCTTCACGATCCTGGAGGCGGTGCGCCGGCACGGCACCCGGCTGCACCACATCTCCACCGACGAGGTCTACGGCGACCTGCCGCTGGACGCCCCGGACATCCGCTTCACCGCGGACACCCCGTACAACCCGTCGAGCCCGTACTCGGCGACCAAGGCCGGCTCGGACATGCTGGTGCGGGCTTGGGTGCGCTCCTTTCGTGTGGCAGCGACGCTGTCGAACTGCTCGAATAACTTCGGCCCGTACCAGCACGTGGAGAAGTTCATCCCGCGCCAGATCACCAACCTGCTGACCGGCCGGCGCGCCAAGCTCTACGGCGCCGGCGCGAACGTGCGGGACTGGATCCACGTCGAGGACCACAATGCCGCGGTGCGAGCCATCCTGGCCGGCGGGCGGATCGGGCAGACCTATCTGATCGGCGCGGACTGCGAACGCTCCAACCTCGCCGTGCTGCAGACCCTGCTGGAGATCATGGGCCACGACCCGGACGATTTCGACCACGTCGCCGATCGGGCCGGGCATGACCTGCGGTATGCGATCGACTCCTCGGCGCTGCGTGAGGAGCTGGGCTGGGCGCCGGCGCACACCGACTTCCCCGCCGCGCTCGCGGCCACGGTGGACTGGTACCGCGCCAACGAGGCCTGGTGGGCGCCGCTGAAGGACGCCGTCGAAGCCGGCTACACCGAACGGGGACAATGATGGCGTTTCGCGAATTGGGCATCCCCGGCGCGTGGGAGCTCACCCCGAGGGCGCACGGCGATGACCGCGGGTCGTTCTTCGAATGGTTCACCGACGCGGAGTTCACCGCGATGACCGGACACCGGCTGGATCTGCGGCAGGCAAACTGCTCGACGTCCTCGGCGGGTGTGCTGCGCGGGCTGCACTTCGCGCAACTACCGCCGAGCCAAGCCAAGTACGTCACCTGCCTGCGCGGATCGGTCTACGACGTCGTCGTCGACATCCGGGTGGGTTCGCCCACGTTCGGCCGCTGGGACGCGGTCACCCTCTCCGAGCAGAAACACAACTCGGTGTACCTGGCGGAGGGGCTGGCGCACGGTTTCCTGGCGCTCGAGGACGACGCGACGGTGATGTACCTGTGCTCGGCGGGCTACGCCCCGGACCGGGAGCACACCATCGCCGCGACGGACCCGGAGATCGGGATCGTGTGGCCGGACACCGTGTTCGGGGCGACGCACACCCAATCCCCCCGCGACCGGGACGCGCCGTCGCTGGCCGAGGTGGCCGCCGCGGGGCTGTTGCCGTCCTGGGATGAGACGCAGGCGTTCATCGGGCGGCTTCCCTAAGACCGAACGCGGCATTCCCTTGCGGAGAACCGGCGGTGGGGCCTACCATTCCCAAATTACTAGGATATGCAAGTAATTCACGGTGAGGACCCCATGACAGCCACCATCCCGCACTTCGTCGACGGCGCGCGCACCACGCTGAACTCCACCCGCAGCGCCGACGTGCTGGACCCGAGCACCGGCGCCGCGCAGGCCCAGGTGCTGCTCGCCTCGGCCGCCGATGTCGACGCCGCCGTCGGCTCCGCTGTCGCAGCCCAGAAGGAGTGGGCGGCCTGGAATCCGCAGCGCCGCGCCCGGGTGCTGATGAAGTTCATCGAGCTGGTCAACGCCAACGCCGACGAACTGGCCGAACTGCTGTCAAAAGAGCACGGCAAGACCGTCGCCGACAGCCACGGCGACATCCAACGCGGCATCGAGGTGATCGAATTCGCCGTCGGCATCCCGCACCTGCTCAAGGGCGAGTTCACCGAGGGCGCCGGGTCCGGCATCGACGTGTACTCGATGCGCCAGCCACTGGGCGTCGTCGCCGGCATCACCCCGTTCAACTTCCCCGCGATGATCCCGCTGTGGAAAGCCGGCCCGGCGCTGGCCTGCGGCAACGCGCTGATCCTCAAACCCTCCGAGCGGGACCCGTCGGTGCCGCTGCGGCTGGCGGAGCTGTTCATCGAGGCCGGGTTGCCGCCCGGAGTCCTGCAGGTGGTCAACGGCGACAAGGAAGCCGTCGACGCGATCATCGAACACCCGGACATCAAGGCCATCGGTTTCGTCGGCTCCTCCGACATCGCCCAGTACATCTATTCCGGCGCGGCCGCCCACGGCAAGCGCGCGCAGTGCTTCGGCGGGGCGAAGAACCACATGATCGTGATGCCCGACGCCGATCTGGACCAGGCCGTCGACGCGCTGATCGGGGCCGGCTACGGCAGCGCGGGCGAGCGCTGCATGGCGATCTCCGTCGCGGTTCCGGTCGGCGAGGAGACCGCCAACCGGCTCCGCAACCGGCTGGTCGAGCGCATCGAAGCGCTGCGCGTCGGACACAGCCTGGACCCCAAGGCCGACTACGGCCCGCTGGTCACCGGCGCCGCGCTGCAGCGGGTGCGCGACTACATCGGCCAGGGCGTGGAGGCCGGCGCGGACCTGGTGGTCGACGGCCGGGAGCGCGGCGCCACCGAATTGAGCTTCGACGGCGAGGACCTGTCGAACGGGTTCTTCATCGGCCCCACCCTGTTCGACCACGTCACCTCCGACATGTCGATCTACACCGACGAGATCTTCGGCCCCGTGCTGTGCATCGTGCGAGCCGGCAGCTACGAAGAGGCGCTCGCCCTGCCCACCGAGCACGAGTACGGCAACGGGGTGGCGATCTTCACCCGCGACGGCGACACCGCCCGCGACTTCGTGTCCCGCGTGCAGGTCGGCATGGTGGGGGTGAATGTGCCGATCCCGGTGCCGGTGTCCTACCACAGCTTCGGCGGCTGGAAGCGCTCCGGCTTCGGCGACCTGAACCAGTACGGCACCGCCTCGATCCAGTTCTACACCAAGGTCAAGACCGTCACCGAGCGCTGGCCGTCGGGCATCAAGGACGGCGCCGAATTCGTCATCCCCACCTTCAAATGAGCGCCGCATTCGACACCGACGATGACGACCGGGTGCTGATCGACACCGCCGCCGCGTTCGCCGCCAAGCGCATCGCGCCGCACGCGCTGGAGTGGGACGCCACCAAGCACTTCCCCGTCGACGTGCTGCGCGCGGCCGCCGAGCTCGGCATGGCCGCCATCTACTGCGACGAGAACCTCGGCGGGGCCGGGCTGCGCCGGATCGACGCGGTGCGGATCTTCACCGAGCTGGCCGCCGCCGACCCGGTGATCGCCTCCTTCCTGTCCATCCACAACATGTGCGCGTGGATGGTCGACCGGTACGGCGACGACGAGCAACGGGAGCAGTGGATCCCCCGGCTGGCGAGCATGGACGTGATGGCGAGCTACTGCCTGACCGAGCCGGGCGCCGGCAGTGACGCCGCGGCGCTGCGGACCCGCGCGGTGCGCGACGGGGAGCACTACGTGCTCGACGGGGTCAAGCAGTTCATCTCCGGCGCCGGGGCCTCGGATCTGTACGTGGTGATGGCCCGCACCGGCGCCGACGGCCCCCGCGGCATCTCGGCGTTCCTGGTCGAGCGCGACACGCCCGGCCTGGGTTTCGGGACGAGCGAGGCGAAGATGGGCTGGAACGCCCAACCCACCGCGCAGGTGATCCTCGAAGGCGTGCGGGTGCCGGCCTCGGCCATGCTCGGCGGCGCGCGCGGCGAGGGCGCCGGGTTCGGCATCGCGATGAACGGTCTCAACGGCGGCCGGCTCAATATCGCGGCCTGCTCCCTGGGCGGCGCGCGCACCGCCTACGAGAAGGCCCGCGGCTACGTCCGGGACCGGGACGCGTTCGGCGCCAAACTGATCGACGAACCGACCATCCGGTTCGCCCTGGCCGATATGGCTACCGGCCTGGAGACCTCCCGGCTGATGCTGTGGCGGGCCGCGGCGGCCCTGGACGCCGACGCGCCCGACAAGGTCGAATTGTGCGCGATGGCCAAGCGCTACGTGACCGACACCTGCTTCGGCGTCGCCGACGCGGCGCTGCAGCTGCACGGCGGCTACGGATATCTGCGCGAGTACGGGGTGGAGAAGATCGTCCGGGACCTGCGGGTGCACCGCATCCTGGAGGGCACGAACGAGATCATGAAAGTGGTGGTCGGGCGCGCCGAAGCCGCTCGCGCCGACGGAAAGGACTGAGCCGATGACGACGGTGGCGTTCCTCGGGCTGGGGAACATGGGCGGACCGATGGCGAAGAACCTGGTCGCCGCCGGGCTGGAAGTGCGCGGTTTCGACCCGGTCCCGGCGGCCGCGCAGGCCGCGACGGAGGCCGGTGTCACCGTCTGCGGCAGTGTCACCGAAGCGGTGGCGGGCGCGCAGGTGGTCATCACCATGCTGCCCAACGGGGACCTGGTCAAAGGCTGCTACGCGGAGATCCTGCCCGCCGCGCCGCCGGGCGCGCTGCTCATCGACAGCTCGACCATCTCCGTCGACGACGCCCGCGAGGTCAACGCGCGGGCCACCGCGGCCGGGTTCGGCCAGCTCGACGCGCCGGTGTCCGGCGGGGTCAAGGGGGCGGTGGCAGGCACCCTGGCGTTCATGGTCGGCGGCGCCGAGGACGCGGTGGCCGCGGCCCGGCCGGTGCTGGAGCCGATGGCCGCCAAGGTGGTGCACTGCGGGGCCGCGGGCGCCGGTCAGGCCGCCAAGGTGTGCAACAACATGGTGCTGGCGGTGCAGCAGATCGCCGTCGGGGAGGCGTTCGTGCTGGCCGAACGCCTGGGCTTGAGCGCGCAGTCGCTGTTCGACGTGATCACCGGCGCCACCGGGAATTGCTGGGCGGTGCACACCAACTGTCCGGTGCCCGGCCCCGTTCCGACCTCGCCGGCCAACAATGACTTCAAGCCGGGGTTCGCCACCGCGCTGATGAACAAGGACCTGCAACTGGCGATGGACGCGGTGCGCTCGACGGGGTCCGCGGCGCCGCTGGGCAGCCACGCGGCGACGATCTACGCCGAGTTCGGCGAGCAGCACGCCGGACTGGACTTCTCCGCCGTCATCGAGACCCTGCGAGGCGACGATCAAGCGGCGTGGAACGAGCCGCGATGAGGAGGCCCGCCAATCAGAGCCCGCTAGTAGTCGCCCGCGCTGTGGCGCAGAGCGTCGATGGCGCCGACCAGTGCCCGGGACTGCTCGGGTGACACGCCGATGTCGGCGAACACCTGCTCGTTGAGTGTCACAGTGGCCCGCTCGACCAGCTCCCGGCCCGCCGAGGTGATCGCCACCAGGGTGGTGCGGCCGTCGGTGGGATGCGGCGCGCGGGAGACCAGCCCGGCGGACTCGAGGCGCCGGATGGCGTGCGTGACGCTGGTGACGTGCACCTGCAGCCGCGCCGACGCCTTCGCGATGGGCAGCGCGCCGGTCCGGCTGAAGGCCAGCAGCCGCAGCAACTCGAAGCGGGAGAAGCTCAGATCGTAGGGCCGCAGCGCGGTCTCCACCCGGGCCAGCAGGATCTGGTGGGCCCGCATCACCGAGGTCACCGCCACCATGCCGTCGGCGACGTCGCCCCAGCCGGCCTTCGCCCAGTTCGCCCGGGCGACGGCGATGGGGTCGTCAGTCACCGATCACACCGCGGCGGTCAGGACCCGCGGGCCGTCCTCGGTGACGGCGACGGTGTGCTCCCAGTGCGCCGCGCGGGAACCGTCGGCGGTGACCACGGTCCAGTTGTCGGCGAGGATCTTGGTCTTGGTGGCGCCCAGGGTCAGCATCGGCTCGATGGCCAGCACCGATCCGACCGCCAGCAGCGGGCCCTTGCCGGGCGCGCCCTCGTTGGCCAGGAACGGGTCCATGTGCATCTCTCGGCCGATGCCGTGACCGCCGTAGCCGGAGACGATGCCGAAGCGCCGGCCCAACTGCTTCTCGGCGGCCTTGGTGCCCTGCTCGATGGCGTGCGAGACGTCCGTCAGCCGGTTGCCGGGCAGCATCGCGGCGATGCCGGCCTCCAGCGACAGCCGGGTGGCCTCGCTCAGCGCGGCGTCGGCCTCGCTCAGCTCGCCGATCCCGAAGGTCACCGCGGAGTCGCCGTGCCAGCCGCCCAGGACCGCGCCGCAGTCGATGGACACCAGGTCCCCGTCGGCGAGCACGTCGCCGGCCGACGGGATGCCGTGCACCACCCGATCGTTGACCGAGGCGCAGATGGTGGCCGGGAAGCCGTGGTAGCCGAGGAACGACGGGATGCCGCCGCCGTCGCGGATCACCGTCTCGGCGATCAGGTCCAGGCCCAGCGTCGACTCGCCGGGCCGCGCGGCCTCCCGGACGGCGGCCAGCGCGGCGGCGACCAGCGCCCCGGCCGCGGCCATCGCGTCCAGTTCGGCGGCGGTGCGGGTCGGCACCACCTTGCGGGTCCGCAGCCCGGCGAAGCCCATCAGCAGTTACCGGCCCAGTGCCTGCAGCGCCCGGGCGAACACCTCGTCGAGCTCACCGACGGCGTCGACGGTCTTCACGTCGGCGGCGTAGTAGTCCAACAGCGGCGCGGTCTCGGTGTCGTACACCTTGAACCGGTTCCGGATGACCTCTTCGGTGTCGTCGGCGCGGCCGCGGCCCATCAGCCGGGACACCAGCTCCTCTTCGGGCACCCGGAACTCCACCACCGCGTCGAGCGCCAGGCCGCGCTTGGCCAGCATCGCCGCCAGCGCCTCGGCCTGCTCGACGGAGCGGGGGTAGCCGTCCAGGATGAACCCGTTGGCGGCATCCGGCTGGTCCAGCCGGTCGTCGACCAGGGCATTGGTCAGCTCAGCCGGGACCAGGTCGCCGGCGTCCAGGTAGCGCTTGGCTTCGACGCCGAGCGCGGTGCCGGTGCTGATGTTGTGCCGGAACAGGTCGCCGGTGGAGATCTGCGGGACGCCGAGCGTCTCGGCAAGTTTGACGGCCTGGGTGCCTTTGCCGGCGCCGGGAGCGCCGAGAAGAACAATTCTCACTTGAGGAACCCTTCGTAGTTGCGCTGCATGAGCTGGCTCTCGATCTGCTTAACCGTATCGAGACCGACGCCGATCATGATCAGAACGGCGACACCGCCGAACGGCAGGTTCTGCAGAGTGTTGCCGCCACCCATCTGCAGGAAGAGGTTCGGCAGCACGGCGATCACGCCCAGGTAGATCGAGCCGGGCAGGGTGATGCGGCTGAGCACGTAGCGCAGGTAGTCGGCGGTGGGCTTGCCCGGGCGGATGCCGGGGATGAATCCACCGAACTTCTTCATCTCGTCGGCCCGCTCGTCGGGGTTGAACGTGATGGAGACGTAGAAGTAGGTGAAGAAGATGATCATGCCGAAGTAGACGGCGATGTAGATCGGGTCCGCCGGGTTGGTCAGGTGGCCCGCGACGAACTTCTCCCACCAGCTGTTGCCGGCGCCGCCGCTGCCGCTCTGCACCAGTTGGGTGACCAGGTGCGGGATGTAGATCAGCGACGAGGCGAAGATGACCGGGATGACGCCGGCCTGGTTGACCTTCAGCGGCAGGTAGGTGGAGGTGCCGCCGTACATCTTGCGGCCGACCATGCGCTTGGCGTACTGCACGGGGATGCGGCGCTGGCCCTGCTCGACGAACACCACGCCGATCAGGATCGCCAGCGCGGCCACACAGACCAGGGCGAAGGTGGTGGGGCCGCGGTCGTCCAGGATGGACTTGCCCTCGGACGGGATGCGGGCCACGATGCCGGCGAAGATCAGCAGCGACATGCCGTTGCCGATGCCGCGCTCGGTGATCAGCTCGCCCATCCACATCACCAGCGCGGCGCCCGCGGTCATCACCACGACGATGGTGAACAGGGTGAAGATGCTGTCGTCGGTCAGGATGTCCAGGTCGCAGCCCTGCATCAGGCCACCGTTGGCGGCCAGCGCCACGATGCTGGTGGACTGCAGGATCGCCAGCGCGATCGACAGGTAGCGGGTGTACTGCGTCATCTTCGCCTGGCCGGCCTGGCCTTCCTTGCGCAACTGTTCGAAGCGCGGGATGACCACGGTCAGCAGCTGCACGATGATGCTGGCGGTGATGTAGGGCATGACGCCGACGGCGAACACCGCCAATTGCAGCAGCGCGCCGCCGGAGAACAGCGTGATCAGCGAGTAGAGCTGCGCGGAGTCACCCGAGTTGATGATGTCGATGCACTGGTGGACGTTGCGGGTGTTCACCCCCGGGGACGGCAGCGTTGCGCCGACCCGGTAGAGCAGCACGATGCCGAGGGTGAAAAGGATCTTCCGCCTCAGGTCCGGTGTCCGCAGCGACGAGATAAAAGCCGAGAGCACTCATTCCTCCTGGACAGCCAGCGGGTCGCGGCATGCCGATGTGGCTGGACGGACCAGCGTCGGTTGTTCTGTGCGTTCGCGCCCCGATCCCCCCTGACCGGAAGCCGGCAGAACGCGGGCGTCAAACAGCTTCTGAGAGTAACAGTTCGCACGGGCGCCGCCAGAACCCGCCGACGGCGGCGCGAACCCGCGCGTACTGTCGTTTACATCCGCTAACTACTTTCCGGCTCCGCCGGACCATCCGCCCCCGCACAGATTCGAGGTCACCTCATGCCCCGCACCGACGACGACAGCTGGGACCTGGCTTCCAGCGTGGGCGCCACCGCGACCGCGGTGGCCGCCGCCCGCGCGGTGGCCAGCGCCGCCCCGGACGCCATCATCAACGACCCGTTCGCCGCCCCGCTGGTGCGCGCCGTCGGGCTGGAGTTCTTCACCAAGTTCGCCGACGGCGAACTCCCGCTCGACGAGGACGATGACGAGGCCGATTCGGTCACCAGCATGCGGCGCTTTCCCGACGGGATGGCCGCCCGCACCCGGTTCTTCGACGAATTCTTCGCCGACGCCGTCGACGCCGGGGTCCGGCAGGCGGTGATCCTGGCCTCCGGCCTGGACGCGCGGGGCTGGCGGCTGCAGTGGCCGGCCGACATGGTCGTCTACGAGATCGACCAGCCCGAGGTGATCGCGTTCAAGACCACCACCCTGACCGGCCTGGGCGCCTCCCCCACCGTCGACCTGCGCACCGTCGCCATCGACCTGCGGCAGGACTGGCCGGCCGCGCTGGCCGCGGCCGGTTTCGACGCCAGCCGGCCGACCGCCTGGATCGCCGAGGGTCTGCTGGGCTACCTGCCGCCGGACGCCCAGGACCGGCTGATCGACCAGCTCACCGCGCTCAGCCCGGCCGGCAGCCGGTTCGCGGTGGAAGCGGTGCCCTCGGTCGGCGTCGATTTCAACGACGAGAAGGTCAAGGCCCGGATGGAGCAGGCGAAGCAGCGCTGGAGCAAGCACGGCATGGACCTGGACTTCAGCCAGCTGGTGTACCTCGGTGATCGCGCCGAGGTGCTGCCGTATCTGACCGAACGCGGCTGGACCGCGACGGAGCAGACCGCCAACGAACTGCTGACCTCCTACGGCCTGGAGCCGATGGCCGACGAAACCAACTTCGCCGCCTCCTACATCTCGGCGATCCGGTAGAAAGACGTCCATGGCGCGCACCGATGACGACAGCTGGGATCTGGCTTCCAGCGTGGGGGCCACCGCGACGATGGTCGCCGCAGCCCGGGCGATGGCGACCCGGGACCCGAATCCGCTGATCAACGACCCGTTCGCCGAGCCGTTGGTGCGCGCCGTCGGGATGGACTTCTTCGTCCGGGCGCTGGACGGCACGCTGGACATCTCCGCGATGCCGGACGCCTCCCCCGAGCGCTATCAGGCGATGGTCGACGGGATGGCGGTGCGGACCCGGTTCTTCGACGAGTACTTCGCGGCCGCCGGCGAGGCCGGGATCCGGCAGGCGGTGATCCTGGCCGCGGGCCTGGATTCCCGCGCCTACCGGCTGGACTGGCCGGACGGCACGGTGGTCTACGAGATCGACCAGCCGGAGGTCGTCGAGTTCAAGACCCGAACGCTGGCCGAGCTGGGCGCGCAGCCGTCCGCCACCCGCCGCACGGTGGCGATCGATCTGCGCGAGGACTGGCCGGCGGCGCTGGCCGCGGCCGGGTTCGACGCCGCGCAGCCGACCGCCTGGCTGGCCGAGGGTCTGCTGATCTACCTGCCGCCGCAGGCCCAGGACCGGTTGTTCGACCAGATCCTGGCGCTGTCCGCGCCCGGCAGCGCGGTGGGCACCGAGTATGTGCCCGGCATCGTCGACTTCGACGCCGAGGCCGCCAAGGAGCGGTTCGCCGCCATGCGCGACGCCGGGCTGGATCTGGACTTCGGCGAACTGGTCTACCGCGGTGACCGCAGCCACGTGCTGGAATACCTGACCGCCCAGGGATGGTCGGTCGACGGGTTGTCACGCGCCGAACTGTTCGAGCGGCATCAACGTCCGATGCCCGAGTTGGACGACGCGCTCGGCGAGATCGTCTACGTCAGCGGCCGGCTGGGCTGACGTACTCCAGCTGCGCCGGGGCGTCCGGGGTGCCGGGGACCTCGGTCCCGCTGATCGGGCAGCGCGCGGTCTCGGGCACCTTGATCAGGGCCAGCGCCCCGATCAGGCAGGCGCCCATCATGTAGTAGGCCGGGAACAGGTTGTCCCCGGTGGACTGCGCCATCGCGTCGTTGACCGCGGGCGCGGTCCCGCCGAACAGCGAGGTGGACACGTTGTAGGCGATGGCGAATCCGGCGAAGCGCACCTGGGTCGGGAACATCGCCGGGAACGCCGCCGAGATCGTCGCCAACTGCGGCACGTAGAGCAGTCCGAGCACCGCGAAGCCGATGACGGCGCCCAGCGGGCCGGTGGCCATCAGCAAGAACATCGGGATCCCCGCGACGATCAATCCGATCAGCGAGAACCACCACAGTGGTTTGCGGCCCACCCGGTCGGAGACCGCGCCGGCGACCGGCAGGAAGACCATCATCGCGAGCATGCCGATGATGGGCACCAGCAGCGCGGCGTCGGTGGACAGCCCGATATTGAGGTACAGGTAGGTCGGCATGTAGGTCAGCAGCGTGATCGCCGTCGGTCAATTCCGTCTGATCGGACTGCATGAACAGTCTCCTCGTGTCGGTCGACACGGCGCCCCGGGCAAACACCTCGACGGGGTTCGCGCACGGGTGCATGTGCGGGCTGACAGCTGCCAAACCCCGCAGCACCGGGCCTTATTTTCCGGTCGGGCCGACGGTTCCGGGAACCGCCGACTCCTCCAGTTAACGTGACCGGGGCGAGAATCCGCAAAGCCCTCCCGACGCCGGGCGTGCCGCGGCGGGCGGGGATCAGTACCGGTCGGAGCCCAACCACAGCACGTTCGCCCCGCTCAGCGCGTCGCTCGTGCCGGTCACCAACTCGCCGACCGCGGACACCGCCCGCGCCCCGATCAGGTCGGTCAGCGCGGCCGCCGGCTGCGACGACGCCTTGGGGCGCAGCAGGTCCTTGAGCGAGGAGCCGGGCAGGTGCCGGACCTTCACCTTCTCGTCGGGATCGATGCCGGCCAGCGTCTTGGCCCGGCGGATCGCGGTGCGCAGCCCGCCGAGCTCGTCGACCAGGCCGCGCTGCGCGGCGTCGGCGCCGGTCCACACCCGGCCGCGGGCCACCTCGTGCACCTGCTCGACGGTCATCTTGCGGCCCTCGGCGACGCGGGCCAGGAAGTCGTCGTAGAACAGCTGCGCTTCGGCGGTCACCTGCGCCAGCTGCGCCTCGGTGAACGGGGCGTTCGGCGACCAGGCGTCGGCGTTGGCGTTGGTGCGCAACTCCCCGGAGGTGATGCCGAGCCGGTCCTTCAGGTCGCGGGTGATCAGCTTTCCGGTGATCACCCCGATCGACCCGGTGAGGGTGGTGGCGTTGGCGACGATGGCGTCGGCCGCCATCGACACGTAGTAGCCGCCGGACGCGGCGACCGCGCCCATCGACGCGACCACCGGCACGCCACCCTCGCGGGCCCGCACGACCTCCCGCCAGATGGTCTCCGACGCGGTCACCGAGCCGCCGGGGCTCTCCACCCGCAGCACGATCGCGGCGACGCCCGGCGTGGCGGCCGCCTCGCGCAGGGCGGCGCCGATGGTGTCCCCGCCGGCCGACGAGCTGCCGAACAGCCCGGGCTTGCCGCCGCGGCCGGGCACGATCGGGCCGGACAGGGTGACCACCGCGATCACCGGGTCGGTCTTGCGGCCCGGGATCGACGGCAGCGACGGCGTCGGCAGGTCTGATTTGCCGGCCCGGGCGTAGCGGGCCAGGTAGAGCCGGTCCGGGGCGTCCTCCCCGTCGGGTCCGTCGGTGAGCTCGACCCCGGACAGCTCGGCGATCCGGGCGTAGGCCTCGTCGCGGAACCCGATCCGGTCCACCAGCTTGGCGGCGACGGCGGCGTCGCGCAGCAGCGGCGCGGTGTCGGCCAGCGCGTCGACCTCTTCGGCGGTGAGCCCGCGGGACACCGCGATGTCGCGGCGGACCTGCTCGGACAGGCTTTCCAGCAGCCGGGCGTCGGCCTCCCGGTGCGCCTCGGTGAAGCCCTCCTCGGTGAACATCGACGCGGCGGACTTGTACTCGCCGCGGGCGACGAACTCCGCCTCGACGCCGATCTTGTCCAGCGCCCGGCGCAGGAAGAACGGGTGGGTGGCGAAGCCGATCAGCCCGACGGTGCCCGAAGGCTGCATCCACACTTCGCCGAACGCCGAGGCCAGGTAGTAGGACAGCGTGCCCGGGTAGGTCTCAGACCAGGCCAGCGACGGTTTCTTCGCGGTGAACGCGGCGATCGCGTCACGCAGCTCCTGGGTCGGCGCGGGCGGGGCGGCGGCGATCTGCACCCGGGCGATCAGCCCGGCCACCCGGTCGTCGTCGGCGGCCCGGTGGATGGCGGCGATCACCTCGCGCAGCAGCAGCGGCCGCTTCGCGCCGGCCAATCCGGCGACCATGGCCACCGGGTCGAATCCGGCGGTCTCCGACGGGATGGAGGTCAGGTCGAGTTCCAGCACGCAGCCCGACGGGATGCCGTGGTGGCGGGCGGTGTCGACGCGGCGGGCCAGCGACTTGAGGTCATCGGGTCCGGGCAGCCCCGGCAGTCCGGGCAGGAAAGAAGGCATGCCGTCGAGCGTACCGACGGATAGCGGCGTCTAGCGGCGTCTAGCGCGGCAAGAAGCGGCCGTACTCCGGGCAGTAGGTGACGACGGAGGCCTGCAGCAGGCCCGCGGCCTGGGTCTTGGTGAGGCCGTTGTTCTGCAGCGTCCGCAAGGTGCCGCGCACCGCGGGGATGGGGTTGATCTGGCCGGCCAGGCCGGCGGTCATCATCTCGCAGACCTTGCGGCCGACGGCCGGGACGTCGTCGTCGGGCTTGGTCGGGATGCCGAGGGCGACCACACTCTCGGTGAACTTGACGTCGGCGGCGGTGGGGGCCGCCTCGACCGGGGCGTCGCCGTCGTCGGCGTGCGCCGGGCCCGCTGTGAAGCCGCCCGCGAGCAGGCAGCCGACGGTGAGGGCCGCGGCGGCGAATCGGTGACTGACCACGCTTATCTATCTCCTTGCGCCCCATGCCCGTTACGTCCGGGCGATTCTATCCGGCGGGCGTAAGGTGCGAGCATGTCACCCAACGTCGCGGGGTCTGCCGTGCGGATGCGTGACCCGGTGAACCCGCCAAGCCGCAAGGCTCCGCTGGTGTGGGGGCTCAGCGCGGCGGTGGGCTGGGCGTTCGCCGCGGCGGCCCAGGTGGTCTGGTTCCTCGCCGACGGCCGGGTGGTCTGGTTGCACGCGCTGCTGGCGGCGTTGACCCTGATCGGCGCGACGTGTTCGGTGCTGGTCGCGCCGCTGTGGCGTTATCGGGTGCATCGCTGGGAGATCGGTCCGCAGGCGGTGTACACCCGGACCGGCTGGTTGACCCAGGAGCGCCGGATCGCGCCGCTGTCGCGGGTGCAGACCGTCGACACCGAGCGCGGGCCGCTGGATCGGCTGTTCGGGCTGGCGAACGTGACGGTGACGACGGCGTCCTCGGCCGGCGCGGTGCGGATCGTGGCGCTCGACGCCCCGGTCGCCGACGAGGTGGTGGCCCGGTTGACCGACATCGCCGCGCTGGGCGCCCACGACGCGACATGACCGAACCGACCGAGGACGGCTGGCGGCGGTTGTCCCCGCTGATGCTGGCGGTGCATCCGGCGCACGAGCTGCTGCGCCAGCTGCCGCTGCTGATCGGCGCGGTCGCGGTCGGCTCGGCCACCCAGAATCCGCTGCTCACACTGCTCGGCGCCGCCGCGATCATGGCCGTCGGCGTGGCCCGCTGGTTCACCACCAGCTACCGGATCGGACCCGACGACGTCGAACTGCGCACCGGGGTGCTGCAGCGCAAGGCGCTGTCGGTGCCGCGCAACCGGATCCGGTCGGTGTCCACCGACGCCCGGCCGTTGCACCGACTGCTGGGCCTGACGGTGCTGCGGGTCAGCACCGGGCAGCAGGCCCGCGGTGACAATGCCTTCGAGCTCGACGCGGTCGAGGCCAAACACGTCGCGGCGCTGCGGCACGAACTGCTGGCGCGGGCGTCGGCCGCGCCCGATCCCGGCGCGCCCGCCGCGCCGGTGGCGGTGCTGGCCCGCTGGCAGCCGTCGTGGTTGCGCTACAGCCCGCTGAGCTGGTCCGGGCTGGTGATGATCCTGGGCGGCTGGGGCCTGATCGCCCAGGCCGGCCTCGGCGAGACGGTGCTGGGTTCGGCGGCCGGGGTGTTCACCGGGGCGTCGGCGTCGCTGGTGGCGGCGGCGGCCGTCGCTGCGGTGCTCGGCGCGTCGGTCCTGCTGGCCGTCGGCCAGTCACTGCTGAGCTACGCGAACCTGACGCTGACCCGGTCGGCGGACACGCTGAACCTGACCCACGGGTTGCTGCGGGTCCGCGAACACAGCTACGACATGAGCCGGCTGCGGGGCGCGACGGTGCGCGAACCGCTGCTGGTGCGGGCGCTGGGCGGGGCGCGGCTGGACGCGGTGATGACCGGGGTGCACGGCGCCGGTGAGGCGTCGCTGCTGCTGCCGCCGTGCCCGCGGGACACCGTGCGCGGGGTGCTGGCCGGACTGATCGGCCGCGACGACGTCGTGGCCGGGCCTGTGGTCTCGCACGGGCCGGTCGCCGCGCGCCGACGCTGGGTCCGAGCGCTGGCGTTGCCGGTGGCCGTCGGGCTCGCGCTGGCCGCGCTGGCCGGTTGGGTCCCGGTTTGGGTGTGGCCGGTGTGGGCCGGGGGAACCGGGGTGTGCGCGCTGCTGGCCGCCGACCGGGTCCGCGCGCTCGGACACCGGGTGGATTCGCGCTGGCTGGTGGCCCGGCGCGGCAGCGTGGCGCGCCGGCGGGACTGCCTGCAGACCGCCGGGGTGATCGGTTGGACGGTGCGCCAGACGTTCTTTCAGCGGCGGGCCGGGGTGGCGACCCTGGTGGCCGCGACGGCGGCCGGAACGAAGCGCTATCTCGTCGTCGACATTCCCGCTGCGGACGCCTGGGCGGTGGCCGCGACGGCGTCGCCGTGGGTGGCGCAGAGCAGCTGGTGCGAGAGCGGCGAGATAGCTCCACCGGGCGTGGATCCGGCACGAGGGGCCAGTTTCAGCACGAGACGCCACTTTTAGAACGCATTAGTCCAGGAGTGGCTGTTCAAAAACTGGTCCGTCGTGCAAACGGTGGTCCGTCGTGCAGGTATTGGGCCCCTGCGGGCAAAGAAAAACCCCGCCGAGGCGGGGCTTTTCCGAACCTGCGCGGTCTACAGCTCGGTGGCGGTGCCGCCGGCGGCGGTGATCGCTTCCCGGGCCGAGGCCGAGAACTTGTTGGCGGTGACGTCGACCTTGACGGACAGCTTGCCGTCGCCGAGCACCTTGACCAGGACGTTCTTCCGGACCAGACCGGCGGCGACCAGTTCCTCGACGCCGACGGCGCCGCCCTTGGGGAACGCCTTGGCGATATCGCCGACGTTCACCGGGGCGTACTCGGTGCGGAACCGGTTGCGGAAGCCCTTGAGCTTCGGCAGCCGCATGTGGATCGGCATCTGGCCGCCCTCGAAGCTCACCGGCACGTTCTTACGCGCCTTGGTGCCCTTGGTGCCGCGGCCGGCGGTCTTGCCCTTGGAGCCCTCGCCGCGACCGACGCGGGTCTTGGCCTTCTTGGAGCCGGGGGCCGGCTTCAGGTCGTGCAGCTTGATAACGCTCATCAGACTTCCTCCACCTCGACGAGGTGATCAACGACGCGGATCAGACCGCGGGTCGCCGGGGTGTCCTCGCGGACCACCGACTGGCGGATCTTGCGGAGGCCCAGGGTGCGCAGGCTCTCCCGCTGCTTCCAGCGGGTGCCGACGGTGCCCTTGACCTGGGTGATCTTCAGTTCAGCCATGATCAGACATTTCCTTCACGCGCGGCCGCGGCGGCCAGCGCTTCGCTCTCCCGACGCGCGCGCAGCATGCCGGCCGGCGCGACGTCCTCGACGGGCAGACCGCGACGGGCCGCCACCTCTTCGGGACGCTGCAGCATCTTCAGCGCGGCAACGGTGGCGTGCACCACGTTGATCGCGTTGTCGCTGCCCAGCGACTTGGCCAGGATGTCGTGCACGCCGGCGCATTCCAGCACCGCGCGGGCGGCGCCACCGGCGATCACACCGGTGCCGGGGCTGGCCGGGCGCAGCATCACGACACCGGCGGCGGCTTCGCCCTGCACCGGGTGGGTGATGGTGCCGCCGATCAGCGGCACGCGGAAGAAGTTCTTGCGAGCCTCTTCGACGCCCTTGGCGATGGCGGCCGGAACTTCCTTGGCCTTGCCGTAGCCGACGCCGACCATGCCCTTGCCGTCGCCGACGATCACCAGCGCGGTGAAGCTGAAGCGGCGACCGCCCTTGACGACCTTGGAGACGCGGTTGATGGTGACAACCCGCTCCAGGTAGTTGCTCTTCTCGCCGCGGTCATCGCGACCGCCACGGCCACCGCGGTCATCGCGACGGCCACGGCCGCCACGGTCGTCGCGGCCACCGCGGTCATTACGGCTGCCGGTGTTGGCAGCGCCGGTCCCGGCGTCAGCTGCCGTGGTCTGCTCCGCCATCATGCGGTCCTTCCGTTGTCGAAAAAGTCAGTCACTAGAACTTCAGCCCCCCTTCGCGGGCGGCGTCGGCCAGGGCCGCGATCCGTCCGCTGTAGGTGTGGCCGCCGCGGTCGAACACGGCCTCGTCGATGCCGGCGGCCTTGGCGCGCTCGGCGATCAGCTGGCCGACCCGGGTGCTGGCGGCCTTCTTGTCGCCGTCGACACCGCGGACGTCGGCCTCGATGGAGGACGCGGCGGCCAGGGTGGTGCCGGTGAGGTCGTCGATCAGCTGCACGTGGATGTGCCGGGCGGACCGGTTGACCATCAGGCGCGGGCGCGCGGCGGTGCCGGCGACCTTCTTGCGGAGCCGGGCGTGCCGACGCAGCCGGGCGGTCCGACGGGTGGCCGAGATGTTCTGCCCGACCTGCTTCTTGGTTTCAGTCTTGGCCATGACTACTTACCTGTCTTTCCGACCTTGCGGCGGATCTGCTCGCCTTCGTAGCGGATGCCCTTGCCCTTGTAGGGGTCGTTCTTCCGCAGTCGACGGATGTTCGCCGCAACCTGGCCGACCTTCTGCTTGTCGATGCCGGTGATGGAGAACCGGGTGGGGGTGTCCACCGTGAAGGTGACGCCCTCCGGCGCGGTGATCAGCACCGGGTGGCTGTAGCCCAGGGCGAACTCGAGGTTCGAGCCCTTGGCGACCACGCGGTAGCCGACGCCGTGGATCTCCATCTTGCGGGTGTAACCCTCGGTGACACCGGTGACCAGGTTGGCGATCAGGGTGCGGGACAGCCCGTGCAGGCTGCGGCTCTGCCGCTCGTCGTTCGGACGGGTCACCACGATGGCGCCGTCGTCGTTGCGGGCGACCGAGATCGGCTCGGCGACGTCGAGGGTCAGGGTGCCCTTGGGGCCCTTCACCGAGACGTTCTGGCCGTCGATCGTGACGTCGACCCCGGTGGGAACCGGGACCGGCTGCTTTCCAATGCGAGACATAGTTCTGCTGCTCCTATCCCGCTACCAGACGTACGCGAGGACTTCGCCGCCCACGCCCTGTCGAGCCGCCTGGCGATCGGTCAGCAGGCCCGAGGACGTGGAGATGATCGCCACGCCCAGGCCGCCGAGCACGCGCGGCAGATTGGTGGATTTCGCGTAAACCCGCAGACCGGGCTTGGACACCCGGCGCAGGCCCGCGATGCTGCGCTCACGGCTGGGGCCGTACTTGAGCGAAACGACCAGGGACTTGCCCACGCGGGCGTCCTCGGTGCGGTAGTCGTTGATGTAGCCCTCGCGCTTCAGGATCTCGGCGATATTGGCCTTGATCTTGCTGTGCGGCAGGGTCACCTCGTCGTGGTACGCCGAGTTGGCGTTGCGCAGACGCGTCAAGAAGTCTGCGATCGGATCCGTCATTGTCATGACAGCGGTGTCACCTTCCTCGCGGCGGTTCCCGGCCGGAGTCTTCCGGCAGGCCTACCGCGCACCTGTTCTATGTGGTCGTTGGTCTCGTGGTCCGGCGGATTACCAGCTGGACTTCTGCACACCCGGCAGTTCGCCGGCGTGGGCCATCTCGCGCAGGCAGATCCGGCACAGGCCGAACTTGCGGTACACGGCGTGCGGGCGACCGCACTTGTTGCAGCGGGTGTAGGCCCGAACCGCGAACTTCGGCTTCTTATTGGCCTTGTTGACCAGAGCTTTCTTTGCCATCTGCTCAGTTCTCCTTGAACGGGAAGCCGAGGGCCCGCAGCAGTGCTCGCCCTTCGTCGTCGGTCGTCGCCGAGGTGACGACGGTGATGTCCATACCGCGCGGGCGGTCGATCTTGTCCACGTCGAGCTCGTGGAAGACCGACTGCTCGGTCAGACCGAAGGTGTAGTTGCCGGTGCCGTCGAACTGCTTCGGGCTCAGCCCGCGGAAGTCGCGGATACGCGGCAGCGAGATGGAGATCAGCCGATCCAGGAACTCCCACATCCGGTCGCCGCGCAGGGTGACCCGGGCGCCGATCGGCATGCCCTCACGCAGCTTGAACTGCGCGATGGACTTGCGGGCCTTGCGGATCTCCGGCTTCTGGCCGGTGATCAGCGCCAGGTCGGCGACGGCGCCGTTGATCAGCTTGGCGTCGCGGGCGGCTTCGCCCACACCCATGTTGACCACGACCTTGGTCACGCCCGGGATGAGCATGACGTTGGAGTACTCGAATTCCTTGTTCAGCGCGTCGCGGATCTCTTCGCGGTAGCGCTGCTTCAGCCGAGGCTGAACCTTCTCAGTGGTTGTCATGCCTTGATGTCCTTGCCGTTCGTCTTGGCGATGCGGACGCGCTTGCCGGTCTCTTCATCGGTGCGGTAGCCGACGCGGGTCGGCTTGCCGTCGGAGTCCAGCACCATCACGTTGGACACGTGAATCGACGCTTCCTGGGTCACGATGCCGCCGGACTGCGCGCCACGCTCGTTGGACGAGACCGGGGTGTGCTTCTTGATCCGGTTCACACCCTCGACGAGGACGCGGTTGCGGGTCGGGATGGCCTTGATGACCTTGCCCTTGGCGCCCTTGTCCTTGCCGGAGACGACCAGGACGGTGTCGCCCTTGTGGATCTTCATTTACAAAACCTCCGGAGCCAGCGAGACGATCTTCATGAAGCGCTTCTCGCGCAGCTCACGGCCGACCGGGCCGAAGATGCGGGTGCCACGCGGATCGTTGTCGTTCTTGATGATGACCGCGGCGTTCTCGTCGAACTTGATGTAGCTGCCGTCGGCCCGGCGACGCTCCTTCGCGGTGCGGACGACGACGGCCTTGACGACATCGCCCCGCTTGACGTTGCCGCCCGGGATGGCGTCCTTGACGGTCGCCACGATGATGTCGCCGATGCCGGCGTACCGCCGCGAGGAGCCACCGAGCACGCGGATGCACAAGATCTCCTTGGCGCCCGTGTTGTCGGCGACCTTCAACCGCGATTCCTGCTGAATCACTAGATCTCCCTGTCCATTGTGTGCACGCCAGAAAACAGCACCCCGAAGGGCCGGTTTCACAACCTGACATGCGCGGTCTTTGTCACCGAAAGGCACGCGGGGCCGACTTACGCCGACCGAGGTCTGCCCACGGCAACCCCCTGAGTCTAGGGGAGATCACCGTGGACACCAAATTGCCGCTGGTACGGCCGGTGAGTGCGGGTGGTTGCGGGTGGTTGCGGCAGTTCCGCTGCGGCGGTCATCGAGTGAGGCGTGATGGCGGCTTGTGAGAACTGGTGGCGGGGTGGTCATCGAGTGAGGAGTCAGGTAGGCGTTTGAGAACTGAGGTAGCTCGGTGAGACGTGAGGGCGGCGATCTGCATCGAGTGAGAAATACGGGTGGGGGTTACTCGAACAACGTGTCCCTAGATTCTCACTCGATGACCGGCCCCGCCGCCACGTCTCACTGGCATCCCTGACGTCTCACTGGCGTCCCTGGTTCCTCAATCGATGAGGGCCGCCGCCCTCACGTCTCTCACTGACGTACCGGGTTCCTCACTGGATGCCCGGACCCCCAACAACCAGCGCAGGAGCTCCAGGGTTCCGCTCAGTGGAACACGGCATTGTCGCCGCGGCGGCGTCGGGCCAGGCTGCTCATATCCGGGCCGAACCGGCCCGCACACCGGGAGGAATTTCGATGAAAACACGGATCACCCGCCTCGTCACCGGCGCCGTCGCCGCCTTGGCCGCGGGACCGGCCATGTTGCTGGGCGCGGGGGTCGCGCACGCCAACGCGCTCACGCTGTACCCGGTGCCGCACGTCGGCGGCATCTGGGTCGGCTGGGACGGCGGCAGTGGCGGCACCTGGTGCACCTACACCTCGGACTGGTACACCAACCGCGTCTATCAGAACAACATCGGCCAGGGCGGGATCTTCATCCCGGGCATCCCGTTGAACCGCACCTGGGACATCCACGTCAACTGCGACAACGGGGACTCCGGGTTCCTGGGCAGCTACTACTACTGAGCCGGTTCAGACCCGCCCGTAGCCCATTCCCTCGCTGGGCTGCACCACGACGAAGCCCGGTCCGTGGAAGGCCAGCTGGAAGGACTCCCCCGAACCGCGGCCGATCAGCGCGCCCATCTTGAAGTCGTTCTTCAAGCCGGGCTGCAGGTTGGCCGACCAGCACACCGCGGCGTGCGGGTCGACGAAGGTGGGCTGGGTGGAGCAGTCCAGGATCATCGGCGGGCCGTCGCTGGTCACGCCGACGACGCCGTGGCCGTTGAGAGTCAGGTTGAACAGGCCGCCGGCCAGGATCCCGGCGTTGCCGATACTGGTGATGTTCCAGTTCAGCGACGCGTCGAAGGCCAACAGGCTCGAGGTGTTGACGGTGATCGCCTCCTGCGGGCCTTCCAACTGCAGGGTGAAGACGTCCTGAGCCTGACGCGCGAAGAACACCTCGCCCTGTCCGCTGACCCGCATCAGCGCGCCGCCCTCGTTGGTGACGGCCTTCTTGATGAAGTTGCTGACGCTGCCGGAGCCTTCGTGACGGAAGTCGAAATGGCCCTGGTAGGCGACCATCGCGCCTTTGGCGGCCATCGCCTCGGGACCGAACCCGACCCGCAGCATCTTCGGGGACTGCAGGGTCCAGCGCTGGTTGGATTCCTTCTCACGGTTGCTCTGGTCGAACAGCGAACTGCGCATCGGGGTGTCCTCGGATCGGTCGGTCCCGCCGGAGTGTGCGGTGTGTCGGGCTAACGCTATCGCGGCGACGGGCGGCCGATCGGCGCCAGTTCCGTCACGCCAGTTCGGCGCGCAACTCGACCGGCAACCGGGCATCGCCGGCGAGCGCCGCCCGCCCCTCGCAGCAACCGAGCGCGGTCCGGAATCGCCTGGTCGGGCATGGCCACAACGGCAATCCGCTCCGTCACCGACGCCGGAGGCGAAGTCGGGATCCGCGATCGCGGTTCTGCCAGCGGCGGCGCAGCGACATCGCCAGCGAGTTCACCACATTGTCCGGGGCGTACGGCGCGTTCAAGTTTCGCCACACCGCCACCACCCGGAAGCCGAACGCCAGCACCGTTCCGGCGACCAGCGCCCAGTCCTCCCCCACCGACGACTCGCTCAACAACACGGTGACCCCGGCGCCGGACAGCGCGGGGATCGCCTGCAGGTTGCCGCCCTGAATCAGCAAGGGGACTTCGTTGACGAGGATGTCGCGCAGCACCCCGCCGCCCAGCGCCGTGGTGATGCCGATCAGCGTCGCGGCGACAGCGCTGGTGCCGACGTGCACGGCCATCAACGCCCCCGACGCCGAGAACAACGCGACCCCGAACGCGTCCAGGACCAGCACGGCACGACGGAACGCGGCGAACTGGGGATGGAATATGAAGACGGTCAACGCCGCCACGGCGACCACCGTGAGGCTTTCCCAGCTCTCGAAGGCGGTCGGCGGGCTCTCGCCGAGCAGCACGTCCCGCACGACGCCACCGCCGAGCCCGGTCAGCGCCGCAACCGTCCACACCCCGAAGATGTCGAGTCGCTTGCGCACTCCGATCAGCGCGCCGGAGGCCGCGAACACCGCGACGCCGGCGAAATTGAGCACGGTCAGCAGCATGGGATCTCTCGCGACGACGTTGGGACGGCCCGGCGCGACGCCGGACCCCCATCGTTTCATCACCCCGAGCGCGCCGGATTCCCGCCCGCGGCCCATGGAATCCTCGAACCATGCACCGCTACGAGGTCCACGTCCACTGGTCCGGGGCGACGACGGGCTACCGGGACTATTCCCGCAACCACCGGGTGAGCGTGCCGGGTCAGACGCCGATCGAGTGCTCGGCCGATCCGCTCATCGGCCGGGGCGACGACGGCCGCTGGAACCCCGAGCAGTTGTTCGTCGCGTCACTGTCCCAGTGCCACATGCTCTGGTACCTGCATCTGTGCGTGGAGGCCGGGATCGTCGTGCTCGACTACCGCGACGACGCCGTCGGCGTCATGTCGGACACCAAGTTCACCGAGGTCACCCTGCGCCCGACGGTGCGGATCACCGATGCGAGCCGGGCCCGTGAGGCGTCGGCGTTGCACACCGCGGCGAGCAGCAGGTGCTACATCGCCAATTCGGTGGTTTTCCCGGTTCAGCACGAACCCCGGATCGAGTCCGCGTGAGCCTCAGCGCGAGCTCGGGCCGGCGTACGGCAGCAGCGCCATCTCGCGGGCGTTCTTGATCGCGGTGGCGACCTGCCGCTGCTGCTGCACCGTCAGGCCGGTGACGTTGCGGGACCGGATCTTGCCGCGGTCGGAGATGAACTGCCGCAGGGTCGAGGTGTCCTTGTAGTCCACCTCGGTGATGCCCAGTTGCTTGAACAGGTTCCGTTTGGGTTTGCGTTTCTCCGCGTCGCGGCGGTCGACTCGGCGTTGGTTGGCCATCACCAGCTCGCTTTCCGGACGCCTGGCAGCTGCCCGTTGTGGGCCAGTTCCCGCACGCGTACGCGCGACAGCCCGAATTTGCGCAGGTGCCCGCGCGGTCGGCCGTCGATCGCGTCGCGGTGGCGCAGCCGCACCGGGCTGGCGTCGCGGGGCTGGCTGTTGAGTTCACGCTGGGCGGCCAGCTTCTGCTCCGGGCTGCTCGACGGCGATCGGATGATGTCCTTGAGCTCGGTTCGGCGCGCGGCGTAGCGGGCCACGATGAGCGCCCGCTGCTCGTTCTTGACGATCTTCGATTTCTTGGCCATCAGCGTTCCTCCCGGAAGTCGACGTGCTTGCGCGCGATCGGGTCGTACTTGCGCAACACCAGGCGGTCGGGGTCATTGCGACGGTTCTTACGGGTGACGTAGGTGTAACCGGTGCCCGCGGTGGAGCGAAGCTTGACCACGGGCCGGGTGTCGGTGGCGCGCGCCATCAGATCCGCTGCCCGTCACGACGCAGGCGCGCGACCACGGCGTCGATGCCGTCGCGGTCGATGACCTTGATGCCCTTGGCGCTGACCCGCAGCTTCACCCGCCGGCCTTCCGAGGGCACGAAGTAGGTCTTGGTCTGGATGTTCGGGTCCCAGCGGCGGCGGGTCCGGCGGTGCGAGTGCGACACCGTGTTCCCGAATCCTGGCTTGCGCCCGGTCACCTGGCAATGCGCGGACATCGCCCTCCCTTCACGGAGCCACCCGAGGTGGCTTATTGGCAATCATTTTCGACAACGTCGGGTTCGGACTGTACGCTCGCATCGACTTAAATGGAAATCGTTTTCAACAAGGAGGAACGCGGATGCGGACCCCGGTAGTGCTCGTCAGCGGCCAGGGCGACAGCGACGCCGTCGTCGCGGAGTTGCTGCGCCGACCCGGCACCCTGTCGGTGCGGCACCACTTCGACGGGCACGTCGTGCACCGGGCCACCACCACCGTCCGCGGCGGCGTGCAGACCCGCGCCCACAATGTGCTGGAGCTGGCGCACGGCTGCGCCAACTGCACCATCCGCGACGATCTGCTGGTGCTGCTGCGCCGCCTGCACCGGCGTGAGGATGTCACCCGCATCGTCATCCACCTGCAGGACTGGCTGGAGCCGGAGCCGATCTGCTGGGCGATCCGGCACGTCCGCGTCTGCGGCCTGCCCGGCTTCATCGACGGCCCGGCGGCCCGCGACGTGGTCATCGACGCCGTCGTCGGCTGCCTGGACGACGACTGGCTGCCCCAGGCGCTCGGCGACGAGGAACTCCCCGACGGCCGCACCATCGCCCAGGTGGTGGTCGGCCAGGCCGAGTTCGCCGATGTGCTGCTCACCCCAACCCTCGACCCGGACACCCACGCGGTACTGCGCCGGCTGGCGCCGCGGTCGGTGGTCATGGGCGAACCGTCGGAGATCGAGGTGAGCCTGGCCCAGCTGCCGCGGGCGGCCCGACGCGGCGCCAGCGACGTCCCCACCGAGCCGCTGCTGGCCGGCCAACCGCCGCTGGAGCCGACCGGCGCGGTGATGCTGCTGGAGTTCCAGGCCCGTCGGCCGTTCCACCCGGGACGGCTCCATGCCGCGGTCGACCTGCTGCTCGACGGGGTGGTGCGCACCCGCGGCCGGGCCTGGTTGGCCAGCGACAACGACGAGCTGATGTGGTTGGAGACCGCCGGCGGCGGGTGCCGGGCGTCCTCGGGCGGGCGGTGGCTGGCGGCGATGACCGACTCCGAGGCCGCCTACGTCAGTCCGGAACGACGGCTGCTGGCCGACCTGATCTGGCATCCCACGCACGGCGACCGGCACACCTGCCTGACCGCGCTGGTCTGCGGCGCAGACCCGACCGAGATTCACGACGCGCTGACCGGGGCGCTGCTCACCGACAACGAGATGCGCGCGCCCGCGCAGTGGGCCCGCTACCCGGACCCGTTCGACGACTGGCGCGACGAGATCGTCGAATCCGAATCCGAGCAATTGGTTGTCAGCAGCGACGAAGGAGAACGACGATGAAACCCGGCATTCACCCCGACTACCACCCGGTGGTGTTCCAGGACGCCAACACCGGAAAGCAGTTCCTCACCCGGTCCACCATCACCAGCTCGCGGACGGTGGAATGGGACACCCCCGACGGGCCGCGCAGCTACCCGCTGGTGGTGGTCGACGTGACCAGCGATTCGCACCCGGTGTGGACGGGCCAGCGCCGCGTCATGGACACCGCGGGCCGAGTGGAGAAGTTCAACCGCCGGTACGGGCGCGTCACCCCCACCGCTGTGGACGGCGACGCTGAGCAGCCCGCCACAGCGCGTCGGCCAGTTTGACCGCCGCCGGAGACATCCGTTCCGGCGCCGGTGTGACGAGATAGACCTGCCAGCGCACGGGTTCGGCCAGCGCGACCGCCCGCAGTGACGGGCGACGGCCGGCCTCCGACACCGGCATGAACGCGGCGCCCAACCCGTTCTCGACGAGGTCGGCGACCGCCTGGTACCCACCGGGCGCCTCGTAGACGGTGTTCGCCTGCGCCCCGGCCGCGTGAAACGCGTCGTCCATCAGGGCGCGCAGCCCGAAGCCACGCGGGAATCCGACGAGCTCCTCACCCTCGAGTTCGGTCAGGGCGATGCGGGGCGCCGTGGCGAGGCGGTGGTCCGGGCGGCAGACGAACACCATCGGCTCCTCGAACAGCAGACGCAGCCGCAGTTGCGCCGGCCGCCGGTTCGGCATCGAGACCAGAGCCAGGTCCAGTGAGCCTTCGACCAGCTGCGCGAGATAGGCCGACGCCCCGGCCTGGCTGAGTCGAAGCCGGAGCCGGACAAAGGGATGCTCGCGGTGGAACTCACCCAGGGCGCGCGGCACATCCACCGGCCCGAACGAGATCAGCGAGCCGAATTCGATTGTCCCGGAAAATCTTCCGCGGAACTCCTGCACCGCCTCGACCGCGTCCCGGGACGCGCGCGTCACCCGCTGGGCCTGCGGACGGAAGGCCTCCCCCGCCGCTGTCAAGCTGATCTGTTGCCGAGATCGGTCGAACAGCGTCACCTCGAGTTCGCGTTCGAGCTTGGCGATCGACGCCGACAGGGCCGATTGGACCAGGTGGACGCGCTCGGCGGCCCGGGTGAAGCTCAGCTCGTCGGCCACGGCGAGAAAGTGCTCGATCTGCCGCAGCTCCATAGTCATCGATTTTATCGATGTCTATTAACAGAAACAATCGTTGGACTCGATGACAGGGACGGACTGTCATCGAGTCGCGGTGGCGTTCCTGGCTGGGCCGCACCCCTCGATGCTGACAGCGCAGCGGAACCCGATGTGAGTGGTGGCGCTGTCCTGGGATTGTGGGGACCGCGCCGCCGGCCGATAGCGGTGGCAGTACTCCGGGGCGCACAGGTGCGAGCCGCCCTTGAGCACCTGGGACACCGTCGGGTCCGGGTCGCGGCCCGGTGCGCAGCAGCCGCCGGCGGCACTCCCGGGCCGGTGCCCGCCGACGAAGCGCGTCGTCGTCCATTCCCAGACGTTGCCGATCATGTCGGACAACCCGAACGCGTTGGGCGGGAACGTCCCGACCGGCGAGGTCCCGACCCAGCCGAGCGCGCCATCGTTGCGATACGGGAACGCGCCCTGCCAGGTGTTGGCCATCAGCCGGCCGCCCGGAGCGACCTCATCGCCCCACGGGTAGACGGTTGCCGCGCCGGCCCGCGCGGCGTACTCCCATTCCTGCTCGGTCGGCAACCGACGGCCGGCCCAGGCGGCGTAGGCGGCCGCGTCCGGGTAGGCGACCTGCACGACGGGATGCTCCCCCAATTCCGCGACCGAACTGCCCGGCCCGAAAGGCCGCGACCAGCAGGCGCCGGGGGCCCACCGCCACCACTGCCGCCAGTCGGCGAGGTTCACCGGCCCGGCGGTCGGCGCGAAGACCAGCGCACCGGGCGCCAGATCCGCCTCGGCGACGCCCGGGTACAGCGCCGGGTCCAGCGGCCGCTCGGCGACGGTGACATAGCCGGTGTCGGCGACGAACGCGGCGAACTGCGCGTTGGTCACCGGGGTCCGCTCGATGGCGAACGGGCTCACGATGACGGTGTGGACCGGGTTTTCCTCGGCGTAGAACTGCGCCGACCCCATCGGAAACGAGCCGCCGCGCAGTTCGATGAGTTCGGTCAGCACCGGTTCAGGTTAAATGGCAGCTTCGGCGGGTCCACTGAATTACCGTCGAGTCAGCAAACAAGGAGGCATCGATGGGCAGCACCGCCAAGACGATCTTTTGCGCCATGGCCGCTGCGCTGGCAGCGCCGGCGATGTTGCTGGGCGCCGGCAGCGCGCAGGCCGCGGACCTGACGGTCAGCGCCGAACCGCAGATCACCACCGACGGCGTCTGGATCCGCTGGACCGGCGGCAGCGGCCCGGCGACCTGCACCACCGTCAGCAACTGGACCGAGGTGACCTCCTATCAGGACGCGCTCGGCCGCGGCGGCGCAATGTTCAATAGCCCGCCGCGCTGGCAGTTCTCCGAGTACCGCATCACCTGCGACAACGGCGACACCGGAGTCGTCGGCCTCGCCTACTAATCCCGGGCGAACGCCGCAGCCAACTCTGCGGCGGCGTCGCGGTACTCCGTGCCGGACAGGTCGACGATCACCCGCTCGATGGTCCCGCCGGTGAACGCGGCCGGCGCTCCGACGGCCGCCGACACCGCCTGTCCGGAGTTTCGGCCCACCGACGCCGACACCGCGCCCAGCCCGAAGGTGCCCGGATGCGCACGCACCCCCTCGGCGCGCCCGACGACGTCGTCGCCGACGTGCAGGGTGACCGCGCCGACGGGGACGTGGCTGCCCTCCATCACGCCGGTGCGTTCGTAGCGCACGCCGAGCACCCGCCGGCCGGTCGGCAGCGGCGACTCGGCGCGGACCCACTGCTCGTCGGCGCCCATGAAGTTGTAGACGAAGCACAGCCGTCGGTCCGCCACCACCAGCAGGTAGCCGCCGTGCCCGCAACCGTGTTTGAACAACACTCCCTCCGGCTCCGCCCCGAGGTCGACGTCGGCCAGCACCGAGAAGGACCGCCCCCGCAGTTGCGGGTCCGCCCCCATGCCGACCTCGGCGCCCGGGTAGAAGACGAACCGTTCCCGCTGTCCGGCGACACCGGGGCGGTTGCGGCCGTAGATCTCGGCGATGCTCAGATCGGCCAGCGGCAGCCCGTTGTGTCGGGCCGCTTCGTCGAACCACAGTTGCCGCAGTTCGGCGAGCTTCTCGGGGTGTTCCTCGGCCAGGTCGACGCATTGACTGCGGTCGACGTCGAGGTGGAACAACTCCCAGCGGTCGTCGTCGAAGTGCCCCCAGCCGCTGGGGGTCGCGGCGTGCACGGCCCCGGCGAACCAGCCGCGATGCCAGATCCCACGGGTGCCGAGCATGGTGTAGAACTGGGTCTGCTTGCCGGTGGGCGCGTCCGGATGTCGCAGCGCCGCAGCGAAACTCGTGCCGTCCAGTGGCCGCTGCGGGATGCCCTTCACGGTGACCGGCGCGGTGATGCCGAGCAGCTCGTAGATCGTCGGGGTGATGTCGGCGACGTTGACGTAGTTGTCCCGCAGCTCACCGGCGGCGCCGATCCCGGCCGGCCAGGAGATGATGGCCGGGTCGGCGATGCCGCCCTCGTGGCTGGCGTAGCGCTTGAACAGTTTGTAGGGCGTGTTGAATGCCATCGCCCACCCGATCGGGTAGTGCCCGTACGTCGCCGGGCTGCCCAGCTCGTCGGCGAACCGAAGACCCTCGGCGGCGGTGTCGGGCAGTCCGTTGAAGAACTTCACCTCGTTGACCGAGCCGTTCGGCCCGCCCTCGCCGCTGGCGCCATTGTCGGAGATGACGACGATGACGGTGTTGTCCAACTGCCCGGATTCCTCCAGATAATCCAGCACCCGGCCGATCTGGTCGTCGGTGTAGGACAGGAAGCCGGCGAACACCTCCGCCATCCGGGCGAATAGCCGCCGCTCGTCATCGGAGAGCGAGTCCCACGGCCGCACGGTGTCCAGCGCCGGCCAGGGTTGCCCGTTCGGGCCGGTCACCTGGGCGTACGGGTTCATCGGGGACAGTTCGGTCTCCGGCGGCAGCAGACCCATGTGTTTCTGGTTCTCCAGCACGATCTCGCGGTAGCGCTCGTAGCCCATGTCGAAGCGGCCGGCGTAGCGATCGGCCCACTCCCGGAACACGTGGTGCGGCGCGTGCCCGGCGCCCGGGCACAGGTAGGTGAACCACGGCTTGTCCGGCGCGATCGTTTTCGAGTCCCGGATGAACTCGATGGTTCTATCGGCCAGGTCCTTGGACAGGTGGTAGCCCTGTTCGGGGGTGGCCGGCGGGGCGACCGGATGGTTGTCGTAGACCAGTTCCGGATACCACTGGTCGGTCTCGCCGCCCATGAACCCGTAAAACCGCTCGAACCCCCGCGCGCACGGCCAGTGCCGTTTGGTGGCGGCCACGTTGGACTCCTCCAGCGGGGTGAGGTGCCACTTCCCGACGGCATAGGTGTTCCAACCGTGTTCGGCGAGCACCTCCGACAGCAGCGCCGTCTCGGCCGGGATCCGTCCGGAGGCGTTCGGGAAGCCCTCGGTGAACTCCTCGATGGTGGCCATCCCGACATTGGTGGGGTTGCGCCCGGTGAGCAGCGCCGCCCGGGTCGGTGAGCACAGCGCGGTGGTGTGGAACTGGGTCAGCCGAACACCGGCCTCGGCGATGCGGCTCATGTTCGGCATGTCCACCAGCCCGCCGAAGCAGTCCCAGGTGGCGATGCCGGTGTCGTCCCAGACCAGGTACAGCACGTTCGGGGCGCCTTCGGGGGCTTGCGGCGCCAAATAGGGCGCCCAGTCCGGTTCGGAATCGCGGATGTCGAGGGCGATCCGGCCGGCGAATTCTGTTGCCATCGCGCCATCTTCGCCTGCCGGCCGCCCGCGGGCGCCCGGTCCGGGGATAAAAGTCTCCCTGTTTGGCTGCCGTGGCGACGATCAAGATGAAGGTGCGTTGAGTTCGACCGCCCCCACAACAAAGGAGTTGACACAGATGTCCACCACCTCCGGCCACGCTGCCAATCCAGCAGCGCCAGAGTCCAGGTGGCATACGCCGTGATGTAGCCCGGGTTCGGCTGCGCCAGTGCCTGCCGCGCGAGCCGCTCGGCCAGTTCCGGCTCGCCCAGGCGACGGCTCATACCCGACAGCACGGCCGACACCATCGGCAAATGCGGGTTGTCCAGAACGGTTTCGGCGAGCGAGAGGGCGGCGGACCGCTCGCCGCGGACCTCCGCCAACCGTGCCTGCGCGGCGCTGCGGTAGGCCCGCCACGGCACCCCGTGGCTGTCGGTGTCCGGCATCCGCGTCAGCGCGGCCTCGGCCCGTCGCAGCACCGCGGGATCGCGCAACGTCGCCGCGGCGAACGCCAGGCACATCCGCGCGGTGTCCGGGTAGCCGACGCCGGCGCCGGCGTCGGCGGCGAGGAAATCGGCGGCGGCCGGTTCCAGCTCTCCCCTCCAGAGCTGGATCCAGCCGGCGGTGAACCGCTCGATGCCATCGCCGTCGTGCGAGAGCCAGAGTTCGGAGCCGCCGACATCACCGGCGATGTCGATCCGCAGGGCCTCGTCGGCACGGTCGAACTGCCCGGCGTGCGACAGCGCGAACGCCAGGTTCTGCCGGGCCCGCTGTGCGACCTCGGGCAAGCCGAGGGCGGCGCACTCGTGGACCGCGGCCTCCAGCAGCGCCGAGCCTCGTTCCAATCCGCGCCGCAGCCGGGAATCGGCCCAGCCGAGGACGAACAGCGCGCAGGCGTAGAGCCGCGGGGAGGTGACGTCGCGGGTCGGCAGCGCGCGCTCGACCCGGCCGGCGGCCGCGGCCATGGCGTCGCGGTCGTCGGAAACCAGCAGCACGGTGAGGTCGGCGATGAAGCCCAACCGCCGGCTGGACCGACCGGCCGCGATGGCCTCGGCTCGGTCCAGCAACATCGCCGCGGCGGCGTCGTCGCCGGCCATCGCCCGGCAGCAGGACCGGATCATCAACAGTTCGGACCGCTCGCCGAACGCCCTCATCAGCCGCACGCAGGCGTGGTCGAGCGCGGTGGCCCGGGATTGCAGCAGCAGTTCCAGCCAGTGGTCGGCGATGATGTCGCAGCCCGCGCGGTCACCACCGCGGATCGCGTGTTCGACGGCGGCCAGCGGATAGCGGTCCCGCAGCTGCTGGCCGGCGGCGCGGTTGAGCCGCAGCCACGACTGCGGGTCGGTGCGCCGCAGGATTTCCCGGCAGTGCTCGGCGAACAGCGAATGCCACTGGTAAACCGCTGATTTCCGAGACCCGATGCGCTCGATGAACAAGCCGGCGGCGACGCAGTCCTCCAGGAGGCGGCCACTGCCGGCCTGCCCGGAGAGCACATCGGCCAGCGGCTCGTCGACGCGTGAGCACACCGTGGCGCGCAGGGCGAAGTCCGCGAGGTCCGGGCGCAGCCGCGCCAGCACCGCCGTCTGGATGTAGCCGGTGACATCGGATCGCTCGCCCACCGGCGCCCCGCCGGCGACCAGGCTCAGTCGCACCGCGGCGGGCCACCCGTTGGTGGCCGACACCAGCGCGGCGATGTCCGCGTCGGTCGGCCGCGCGCCGGCCCGGGCGGCCAACTCGGCGACCTCGCGCCGGTCGAAGGCGAGATCGGCGGCGCCGATCACCGACACCTTGTCCTGAATTCGCAGCCGCATCCACGCGTTCGACGCCGGGTCGGTGGACAGCAGCACGTAGCGCAGCCACTGCGGCCCGTTCTCGATCAGCGCGACGACTGCGTCGTCGGGGTAGGCGTCGCGGGCCAACTGAAAGTCGTCGATGACGATGGTCAGCCGGCGGGGAACCTGCAGCGCCGACAACGCCGTCATCGCCGCCTCGGCCGACGGGGCCTCGAACAGCGCCGAGAGCGCGCGACGCGACGATTCGTCGTGTGCGCCAACCGCATTCAGCAGTGCCGTCAATATTCCCCGCAGCACGTCGACGGCGTTGTTGACCGGTTCGGCCAGGGTCAGCCAGGCCACCCGGCCCGGGTCGGCGCGCTCGGCCGCATCCGCCCATTGCGAAACCGCCACCGTCTTGCCGAATCCGGACGGCGCGGCGACCAGCACGGCGCGGTTGTGCGCGGGGACCTCATCGAGCATGGCGGCGATCCGGGGCCGCGCCGCCATGTCCGGATTCAGCGACGGCCGGGTCGCCAAGAACCACGGAACGGGTTGCATGCCCGAGGATCCGGTCGGCGGCACGTGCTGCGTCATCCCCTACGGCGTGACGGCGTTGACAGACGGCGCGATTCCCGAGGAACCGTCACCTTCACGGCGTCACAATGTTGAACCAGAACGGGTATTCGTCGAGCAGGCCGACGAACTCGGTGACCGCGTCCCTATTCCCGTCCAGCGTGGCCTTCTTCGAGTCGATGGCCTCCTGCAGGGTGAGCTTGCCCAGCTGGATCTGGTTGAGCGTCTCCTTGCTCAGGGTCAGGCTCGCGTCGGCGCCGTCGGCCTTTCCGGGCGCGTAATGCAGCACCGCGTTCTCGACCGTCAACGTGTAGTCGGATTTCAGGTCGTCCAGGGTGACGTTGATGGTGAGGTTCTTGCCGGCCGCGCGCGGGCCGTTGAGGCGCACCGCCAGGTAGTCGAACATCAATTCCGGCGGCATCGCCTCGATGGTGTCCGGGCTCGCGGTGTCGGACACCGCGACGTCGGGCACCCCGTTGCGCAGTTCGTAGGCGCCCTGCAGGTACACCGAGCGCCACGGCCCGGACTCGGCCTGGTAGCCCATCTGCTCGAACGCGTCGGCCAGCAGGTTTTTGCCGTCGACGCTGTCCGGGTTCGCGAACACCACGTGCTTGAGAACCATGGCGGCCCAGCGGTATTCACCCGCGTCGATGTCGCTTTTGGCCTTGGACAGGATGTTCGCCTCGCCGCCCATATAGTCGACGTACTTGCGGGCCGCGTCCACCGGCGGGAGGTCGTTGAGGTCCGCCGGATTGCCGTCATGCCAGCCCATGTAGCGCTGGTACACCGCGCGGCTGTTGTGCCGCAGCGTGCCGTAGTAGCCGCGGTCGGGCCAGTAGGTGTCGAGCTCCGGCGGGAAGGCGATCTCCTCGGCGATCTCCGAACCGATCATGCCCTCGTTCATCATCCGGACCGACTGGTCGTGCATGTACTTGTACATGTCGCGCTGGCGTTTCCAGTAGTCGATGACCTTCTCGTTGCCCCACATCGGCCAGTGGTGGCTCTGGAATTTGACCTCGGTGTTCGGCCCGTAGGTGCGGATGGTCTCATCCAGGAAGGACGCCCAGCTCGCCGCGTCGCGCACTTGCGCGCCGCGCAGGGTGAGCAGGTTGTGCATGGTGTTGGTGGTGTTCTCGGCCATCCACATCGCCTTGAACTGCGGGAAGAAGGTGTTCATCTCGCTGGGCGCCTCGGTGCCCGGGGTCATCTGGAACACCATCTCGACGCCGTCGATGGTGATCGTGTGGCCGGTTTCGGAGACGCTTTCGGTGGGCAGCACCATGGTCGGCAACCCGTTGGAGATCGTCATGCCCAGCCCGCCGTTGACGCCGCCCTGGGGATTGCGCGGCAGCAGCGCGCCGTACATGTACACCGCGCGGCGTGACATGGCGTTGCCGGCGATGACGTTCTCGCTGACCGCGTGGTCGACGAACCCGGCCGGGGCGATGACCTTGACCTTGCCGGCGTCGACGTCGGCCTGATTGATGACGCCGCGGACACCGCCGTAGTGGTCGGTGTGCGAGTGGCTGTACACCACCGCGTGAATCGGCCGCTCGCCCAGATTCTTGGTGACCAGCGCGTGGGCAGCCTTGGCGGTCGCCGGGGTCAGCAGCGGGTCGAAGACGATCCAGCCGGTGTCGCCCTCGATGTAGGTGACGTTGGACAGGTCGTAGCCGCGCACCTGGTGGATGCGGTCGGTGACCTTGAACAGGCCGTAGTTCATGCACAGCTGGGCGTTGCGCCACAGGCTGGGGTTCACCGTGTCCGGGGCCTTCGCGTCCGCGGTGATGTAGGTCTTGTATTCCTCGAGATCCCAGGCCACCGAACCGTCCTCGTTGGTGATGGTCAGGGTGTCGGGCCGGTCGACGAGGTTGCGGGAGGCGTCCTCGAAATCGTCGCGGTCGTCGAACGGCAGCTCGTCGTAGAGCTTCTGGTTGGCGGCCTTGGTGGCCTCCGACGCGGGCTTGGGATCGGTGTTGGTCTCCAGCGCGCCGTCGCCGCCGTCTCCGGATCCGCCGCCGTCCGCGCAGGACGCCAGCAGCGAACCGGCGGCGACGGCTCCGACACCCACGACGCCGAGGCGGCTCAGGGCGGCGCGCCGGGAGAACCGGGCAGGGGACGCGGCTGCGGCGTGCGGCGCCGGCGGGGTGTTCATGCGGTCAGACTATTGCCGAGACCCACCGGCACCAATACCGACGCGACAAATTCGCTGAACACGCGAGATATCCTCGGCGAATACCCCGTCGGGCCGGAATTTCCTCACCCGATTCGGGTGAGATCGCCATTCTTTCGGCGCCGCGCCGTCGAATGGCAAAAGGGCCGCGCGCAACGAATGCGCACGGCCCTTTTGGGTGCTTCGAGGTCTTACTTGGCCTTCTCGAGGACCTCGACCAGACGCCACCGCTTGGTGGCAGAGGTCGGACGGGTCTCCATCAGCGAGACGCGGTCGCCGATGCCGGCGTCGCCGTTCTCGTCGTGCGCCTTGACCTTCTTGGTGGTGCGGATGATCTTGCCGTAGAGCGGGTGGGACTTGCGGTCCTCCAGCTCGACGACGATGGTCTTCTGCATCTTGTCGCTGACCACGTAGCCGATGACCGTCTTGCGACGGCCGCGCGGCTTCTCGGCGGCCGGGGTGTGCTTGGGGCCCTTGGTCTCTGCCATTACGCTTCCTCACCTGCGGGCCCGGCGGACAGGCCCAGTTCACGTTCGTTCAGCACGGTGTAGATCCGTGCGATCTCCTTGCGGACCCGGCCCAGCGCGTGGTTGCGCTCCAGCTGTCCGGTGGCCATCTGGAAGCGCAGGTTGAACAGCTCTTCCTTCGACTTGCGCAGGCGGTCGGTCAGCTCGTCGTCGCTGAGCTCACGCAGTTCGCCAGCGGAAACTCCCACTGCCATCAGAACTGCTCCTCTCGGGTAACGATGCGTGCCTTGATCGGCAGCTTGTGGATCGCACGAGTGAGCGCGGCGCGCGCGGTCTCCTCGTTGGGGTAGCTCAGCTCGAACAGGATGCGTCCGGGCTTGACGTTGGCGACCCACCATTCCGGCGAGCCCTTGCCCGAACCCATGCGGGTTTCGGCCGGCTTCTTGGTCAGCGGGCGGTCCGGGAAGATGTTGATCCACACCTTGCCGCCACGCTTGATGTGCCGGTTGATGGCGATACGAGCGGACTCGATCTGCCGGTTGGTGATGTAGGCGTGCTCCAGAGCCTGGATGCCGTAGTCACCGAAGCTGACGGTGGTGCCGCCGCTGGCAACCCCACGCTGCTTGGGGTGGTGCTGCTTGCGGTGCTTGACCCTACGGGGAATCAGCATGACTAGCTCTCCGTATTCTCGTGCGCCATCGGCTCCGCCGAGGCGGCGGTTTCGACGGCAGCAGTGTCGTCGCTGGCCGCACGGCCGGCGTCGGTGCTGGTGGCAGTGGTGCCCGAGGCCCCACTGCGGCGCGGACGGGTGCCCGTCGGCCGCTCCCGGCGGGGGCGGTCGGCGGGCGCGCCGGCGGCCAGCTCACGCTTGCCACCGACGATGTCACCCTTGTAGATCCAGACCTTCACGCCGATCCGGCCGAAGGTGGTCTTGGCCTCGTACAGGCCGTAGTCGATGTCGGCGCGCAGCGTGTGCAGCGGCACCCGGCCTTCGCGGTAGAACTCCGAGCGGCTCATCTCGGCGCCGCCGAGGCGGCCAGAGCACTGCACGCGGATGCCCTTGACGTTGGGCTGGCGCATCGCCGACTGGATCGCCTTGCGCATCGCGCGACGGAACGCCACACGGTTGCTCAGCTGCTCGGCGACGCCCTGGGCCACCAGCTGCGCCTGGGCCTCGGGGTTCTTCACCTCGAGGATGTTCAGCTGGACCTGCTTGCCGGTCAGCTTCTCCAGGTCGGTGCGGATCCGGTCGGCCTCGGCGCCGCGGCGGCCGATGACGATGCCCGGCCGGGCGGTGTGGATGTCGACACGGACCCGGTCACGGGTGCGCTCGATCTCGACGTCGGCGATGCCGGCCCGCTCCAGGCCGGTGGCCAGCAGCTTGCGGATCGCGACGTCTTCCTTGACGTAGTCGGCGTACTGCTTGTCGGCGTACCACCGGGACTTCCAGTCGGTGGTGATGCCGAGCCGGAAGCCGTGGGGGTTGATCTTCTGGCCCACTAGTTCGAGCCTCCCTTCGCTTCGCTGGAAGCCTTAGTGGTTGCCTTCTTCTCCGCGGCGGCCTTGCTGCCCTGGGCGCGCCGGGCGCGCGCGCCCGAGCTGCTCTTGGCGGCGTCCTTCTTGGGGGGACGGCTCTCCACGATGACGGTGATGTGGCTGGTCCGCTTGCGGATCCGGTAGGCGCGGCCCTGGGCACGCGGCCGGATACGCTTGGCGGTCGGGCCCTCGTCGGCGTAGACGGTGGCCACCACCAGGGTGGCCGGGTCCAGGCCGTCATTGTTCTGGGCGTTGGCGGCGGCGGAGGCGATCACCTTGGCGACCGGCTCGCTGGCGGCCTGGGGCGCCCAGCGCAGGATGTCGAGGGCTTCCTCGACGGACTTGCCGCGGACCAGGTCGATGACCCGGCGAGCCTTGCTCGCCGACACGCGGACGAACCGGGCCTGCGCAGAGGCGGACGGGTATTCGGTAACGGTAGTCATTAGCGGCGCTTGCTCTTCCGGTCGTCCTTGATGTGACCCTTGAAGGTCCGCGTCGGGGCGAATTCGCCCAGCTTGTGCCCGACCATCGATTCGCTGACGAACACCGGCACATGCTTGCGGCCGTCGTGGACGGCGAAGGTGTGTCCGATGAAGTCGGGGAGGATGGTCGACCGACGGGACCAGGTCTTGATGACCTGCTTGGTGTTCTTCTCGTTCTGGGCGTCGACCTTCTTGAGCAGATGGTCGTCGACGAACGGGCCCTTCTTGAGGCTGCGTGGCATCGCTGGTTACTCCCTAGCGCTTCTTGCCGGTGCGCCGGCGGCGGACGATGAGCTTGTCGCTCGGCTTATTGGGCTTGCGGGTGCGGCCCTCGGGCTTGCCCCACGGGCTGACCGGGTGGCGACCACCGGAGGTCTTGCCCTCACCACCACCATGCGGGTGGTCGACCGGGTTCATGACGACACCGCGGACGGTCGGGCGCTTGCCCTTCCACCGCATCCGGCCGGCCTTGCCCCAGTTGATGTTGGCCTGCTCGGCGTTGCCGACCTCGCCGACGGTGGCGCGGCAGCGCACGTCGACGCGGCGGATCTCACCGGAAGGCATACGCAGCGTGGCGTAGGCGCCTTCCTTGCCCAGCAGCTGGATGCTGGCGCCGGCGGAGCGGCCCAGCTTGGCGCCGCCGCCCGGGCGCAGTTCCACGGCGTGGATCAGCGTGCCGGCCGGGATGTTGCGCATCGGCAGGTTGTTGCCGGGCTTGATGTCGGCGTTCGGCCCGGACTCGATCACGTCGCCCTGCTTGATGCCCTGCGGCGCGATGATGTAGCGCTTCTCGCCGTCGACAAAGTGCAGCAGCGCGATGTTCGCGGTGCGGTTCGGGTCGTACTCGACGTGCGCGACCTTGGCGTTGACGCCGTCCTTGTCATTGCGACGGAAGTCGATGACGCGGTAGGCGCGCTTGTGGCCGCCACCCTTGTGCCGGGTGGTGATACGGCCGTGGGCGTTGCGTCCGCCGGTGCTGTGCAGCGGGCGAACCAGCGACTTCTCCGGATGGTCGCGCGTGATCTCGGCGAAATCGGAGACGCTAGAACCGCGGCGACCGGGGGTCGTCGGCTTGTACTTGCGAATTCCCATCAGTGGATTCCTCTAGTCGTCGCCGGGCCGTCAGGCCGGCGCTCCGAACACGTCAATCGGCTGCTCGCCGGCGGCCAGGGTGACGATCGCGCGCTTGGTGCTCTTGCGCACGCCGTAGCCGGCGCGGGTCCGCTTGCGCTTGCCCTGCCGGTTGGCGGTGTTCACCGAGTCGACCTTGACCTTGTAGATCTTCTCGATGGCGATCTTGATCTGCGTCTTGTTCGAGTCCGGGTGGACCAGGAACGTGTAGACGTTGCCCTCGATGAGGCCGTAAGCCTTCTCCGAGATGACCGGGGCCAAGATGATGTCGTGGGGGGCGGTCAGGGTTGCCATCAGGCCGACACCTCCTGCTTGGTGTTCGCGTCGATGTACGCCGTGAGGGCCTCCACCGAGAACACCACGTCGTCGGCGTTGAGCACGTCGTAGGTGTTCAGCTGGTCGGGAGAAACAATGTGCACACCCGGCAGGTTGCGCACGCTCTTCTCGCCGACCTCGTCGGTGCGGCCGATGACCACGAGCACCTTCTTGTTCCCGGTCAGGCTGGCCAGGAATTCCTTGGCGCTCTTGGTCGACGGGGTCTGGCCGCTGACCAGCTCGGTGACCGCGTGGATGCGGTCGTTGCGGGCCCGGTCGGTCAGAGCGCCACGCAGTGCGGCGGCGATCATCTTCTTCGGGGTCCGCTGGCTGTAGTCACGCGGCTTGGGGCCGTGGACGGCGCCGCCACCGGTGTACTGCGGGGCGCGGGTCGAACCCTGACGGGCGCGGCCGGTGCCCTTCTGCCGGTACGGCTTCTTGCCACCGCCGCGGACCTCGCCGCGGGTCTTGGTGGAGTGGGTGCCCTGCCGAGCGGCGGCCAACTGCGCGACGACCACCTGGTGCATCAGCGCGATGTTGGGCTCCACGTCGAAGAGCGCAGCCGGCAGCTCGATGCTGCCGTCGGACTTGCCGCCCGGGGTCCGGACGTCAATCTTCGTTGCCATAACTACTTCTCACCTCGTTTGATCGCGGTGCGAACCATGACGAGGCCGCCGTTGCGGCCGGGGATGGCGCCCTTGATCAGCAGCACGCCGTTCTCGGCGTCGACCTTGTGCACCTTCAGGTTCTGAGTGGTGACCTTCTCGTTGCCCATCCGGCCGGACATCCGGGTGCCCTTGAAGACACGGCCCGGGGTGGCGCAGCCACCGATGGAGCCGGGCCGGCGGTGCACGGCCTGCGCGCCGTGGCTGGCGCCCTGGCCGCGGAAGCCGTGCCGCTTCATGGTGCCGGCGAAGCCCTTGCCCTTGCTGGTGCCGGTGACGTCGACGTAAGCGCCGTCGGCGAAGATCTCGGCGGTCAGCTCCTGGCCGACCTCGTAATCAGCGGCCGCGGCCTCGTCGTCCAGGCGCAGCTCGGCCAGGTGCCGACGCGGGTTGACCCCGGCGGCGCCGAACTGACCGGTGACCGGCTTGTTGACCTTGCGCGGGCTGATCTCGCCGTAGGCGAGCTGCACGGCGCTGTAGCCGTCGCGCTCCTCGGTGCGGATGCGGGTCACCACGTTGGGGCCCGCCTTGACGACAGTCACCGGGACGACCTTGTTGTTCTCGTCGAACACCTGCGTCATGCCCAGCTTGGTGCCCAGAATGCCTTTCCTAGCCATATCTCTGGTCTCCTACTGGATGTTCACGTCGACGGAGGCCGGCAGGTCGATGCGCATCAGCGCGTCAACCGTCTTCGGCGTCGGGTCGAGGATGTCGATGAGCCGCTTGTGGGTGCGCATCTCGAAATGCTCGCGGCTGTCCTTGTACTTGTGCGGCGACCGGATAACGCAGTACACGTTCTTCTCGGTCGGCAGCGGCACCGGGCCGACCACACTGGCGCCCGTCCGGGTGACCGTCTCCACGATCTTGCGCGCCGAGGCGTCAATCGCCTCGTGGTCGTAGGCCTTGAGCCTGATGCGGATCTTCTGTCCCGCCACGCTTCTCCTACCTCACTGTTATGCCTGGGTGACCCCAGACGTGGTGCCTCCGGCGCATTGCGCGCTCGACTGCCGCCGCTGTTTACCTGTCTAAGTGCTCCGGCCCCCCGCGGTCGGGCGTGTCGCCCGCTCGCGCCCGCGAAAACCCCTGATAATCGGTGTTCTCCTGGGTGGACCGAAGGCGTCCGTGTGGACGCCGCTCGTATGCCCGGCCAGGCGCGAACCCGGCTCAAGGCAACCCGAACAGTATGCCCTAGATCGGCGCGGGCTCCAAATCGCAGGTGGAACGCTCGTGAGCGGCCCGCCCGTCGGCCCGTCCCAGTGTGCCACCTGGGCGTTTGGGGATCGCGGGTCGGGCGTCGCGCTCTGCCCCGGTCGCCGTTCTGCGCGGCAGCTGGCGCGGTTCCGCGTGGCTCTATTAAGCGCCGAGCGCGCAGATATATTCGTTTTCTGGATTCAGCGGAGATCGAATCGCCCAACCACCTCGACCTCCACCGCGAACCGGTCGCATACCCGCGCCGGGTATCCGCCGGTTTTCTGCACCAGGCCGATCCGGGTGACGCCCGGGGAGACCGCGAGGTAGACATCGGCGTAGCGGCCGGGTTCCCCGCCCTCGAGTGGGCGTGCGCGCGGGGAATAGATGGACACCCGCGGGCGCAGGACGTCCCAGTCCGGCCCGTCCTCGTCAGCCCACTGGCACCCGGTGGCCTCATAGTCGCCGGGCAGCATGATCGCCAGGTACTTGCCGACGGCGACCCGGACGGCGCCGTCACGGTCCAGTTTGGTGACGACCACGTCGGGGTACCGGTACGAGCAGCCGCCGAACAGCCACATCACGACCGCCAGTAGGACGGCCACGGTCACCATCGTCTTGCGGACCATGCCGAACAACGCTAGCGGCGCCCGCGCAGGTCCCCGGGCAGCAGTTTCGGCGCTATCTTACTTTGGAGTAAGGTCGGCACATGGGTTCCTCTCCTACGTATAAGGCCTGGCAGAAACTGCAGGGCAAGCCGGCCGGCTCCGCGCTGTTCTCCGCGGCGATGATGGCCCGAGTCCCCTACTTCGCCTCTGTGATGCCGCGCGTGCAAAAGATGGCGCCGGGTTACTGCGAGGTGACCGCGCCGAAATGGATCGGCGTCTACAACCACATCGGCACCTTCCACGCCATCGCGGCCTGCAATCTGGCCGAGGTGTCGATGGGCATGCTGATGGAAGCGACGGTTCCCTCGTCGCACCGCTGGATCCCCAAGGCGATGAACGTTCAGTACTTGGGCAAGGCCACCACGTCGCTGCGGGCGGTCGCCACTCTCGACATTCCCGACTTCGACGCGATCACCGAAGGGACCGACGTCGTGGTGCCGGTGTCCATCACCGACCGCAACGGCGACGAGGTGGTTTCCGCGGAGATCACCACCTGGGTGACACCGGCCTGAGGCCATCGTGGCCGGACGGCAGTACCGACAAGGTTGTTTCATGGAACGCTTTTGTCGTGAGCAGCTCGACCGGACGAACCAGCGCTGTGGACGGCCTGCGGTGGTGCGCATGCGGCCAAACCCCGACCGGCGTTGGTCATTCAGAATGATCTGTTCGCTACGAAGGGCTCCCTTGTTGGCCTGGCCCAGTGACTGATGGAATCCGTTCTGACCGCACGACGCTGGCTGGCCCGGGTGGCCGCCATCGTCGCGCTCACGGCGGCCGTCGCGGCGGGCTGGCTGATCTGGCAGGCGCTCAACAGCTCGCAGTGGGCCAACGATTTCGAGAACGGCACCCGCGACTACCGGGGCGGAGAGGGTCTCGATGACGTCGGGGTCCTGTTCATGGCGGCAGTGGTCGTCGGATGTCTGGGAACCGGGCGAGCGGCGGTCGGCTGCCGCATCGTCGCCGGCATCATCGCCGGCGGATTCGCGCTGCTGGCGCTATCGCCTTGAGCATCGGATCAGCTGAGCCCTCGCGCAGAATAGTGGTCGGCGAGCACCCGGACGCCTGGTGAACTTCACCGCGGCGCCGGTGGAACGCGCGCACGGGAGACTTATCGGAGATGACACCGCAGCAAAACCATCGCGGGTCTGGAGCGTCAGTGCGACGGTCGCAGTGGATCTCCCTGCTCGCCTATGCGGGAATCTACCTGTACGCCTACCGCTGAACGTCTTTCGTCAAAACGTGTGCGAAATCGGGGTGGCCACTGACGCATTGCCGTTTACCCCCAGCTTTTCGCGCACGTTTTGACGAACATCAGCACCGCCGACGGCGGCGACCTCAGCGATGCCACGTTAGGACGCGCCCGGAATCCGAAACGACCGAGCTCAGCGCACGAGGTGTCAGCTGGAAAGCAGGTTGGCCTGTTGGTCGGGGCTAAACGCGGCGATGGCAGCGCCGACGATGATCGCGCCGCGGGCCGGGTCGCCATTGGGATCGGCGGTCTTGGACAGCTCCACCGCCGGAACACGCGGTCAGGATGGTGGCCGTGGCTGGCAGCGCGAGGAGCAGAATCCGAGTGCGCATGAGGTCGGTCCGTTCGGTCCTGGTGATATCGCTCGCGGGACGCCACCGTCTGTGCCGACACCCAGCGCACGCGAATTCTGGCGGGCGTTAGCGTTACCCAAATGGAGCACACCAGCTGGTCGGACGACGACGGCGGACGGGCCTTCCTGCGCGCGCTGCCGGTGCTGGCCGGCGAGGCGCCCGAGTTCGACATCGACCAGGCCCCGAGCGACCCGGCCACGCTCTTCGCCCAGTGGCTGCGCCAAGCCGTCGCCGCTGAAGTGCCCGAACCGCACGCGATGACGCTTTCCACCATTGACGCCCTCGGCTTTCCGCGCGCCCGGGTGCTGATCGTCAAGTCCGTCGACGCCGACGGCTGGCATTTCGCCGCTGTTTCGGCCAGCCAGAAGGGCGCGGACCTGTCCGCGAACCCCGTCGCGGCGCTGACGTTCCACTGGCCGGCCGTGGTCCGGCAGGTTCGGGTGGTGGGCGACATCGTCGACGACGGACCCGCCGCGGCGGCCGCCGATTTCCGCGCTCGCCCGCTGGAATCCCGGGCCCAGGCGCTGACCCTGCGGCAAAGCACCCCGATGGCCGACCCCGGCGAAATGGACACCGAGATCGACAAGGCCCGGCGCAAGCTGGCCGACGATCCGGATCTGACACCCGTGGAGTGGCTGTCCTACTGCGTGCGCCCCGCCGAGGTCGAATTCTGGCAGGGCTACCCGGACCGCCGGCACCTGCGACTGTCCTATCGGCGCGCGGACGACGGGTGGGACCGAATCCGGCTCTGGCCGTGAATTCTTCAGCGCGCCAGGGAGTTCCAGAATTCGCAGTGGTGCGCGGTGGCGAACGTCGTCATCGTCCGGGGACCGTCCGGGCGCAGTGACAGCACCTCACCCGTACGCCATCGCGGCCAGTCCGGTGCGCCGGGAACCGCGGGCGCGCCGTAGCTGGCGAACGCCGACCAGTAGCGAATCATCTGCTCCGACAACCGAACTTGACTGGCAGTGAGGTCCGGTGCGCCACCGATCTCGAACAGCGAACGCAACTCCAGTGAATGCGCCGCGCCGACCCGGAACGGCACTCGCTGCAACGACACCGGTGTTGGCGGGTCTGGATCGTCAAACTCATAGGCGTACACCGGAACTCGTCGAGACAGCAACGAGGCCATGCGTGCCGTCGGGCAGGAGAAGACCCCGTCGGTGACTGCTTCGGCGAACCGCCCGATGACCTCGTCGCCCGGATGAAGCGGGTACCGATCGGCAACCGCGGCCGCATCGTCACCGAAGACCGATCTCAGCAGACCGGGATACTCTGCGGCGCTGGGCAATTCGTGCGTCCGCAGATAGGTGATCGCGGTGAACAGGGTGAACTCGTCGGCGGTGGTTCCGATCATCACCGGAACCCGGGCCGTACCCGGCTCACCCAGCCGGCTCATCGCCGCCGCCGGCAGTTCCGGCGTGCCATACACCGGTCCGGTGACCCGGTTGTGGGCGTAGCGGACATACCAAGGCGACCCGCGCAGCTCGGCAGCCGGAAGCGCCCGCAAACACCGCGCAACGTCAGACCCGTCCGGGCAGCCGACCGATCGGGCGTACTCCCGGCCGACAGCGCGGGCGGACTCCAGGTCCACCTGGTTCTGACACGGCCCGCTGGCCAAGATCGCGGCGTGAAACAGTCCGGCCGAGCCCGGGGCCGACAGGTGGTCGCAGACCGCCATCGCGCCCGCCGACTCCCCGGCGATGGTCACCCGGTTCGGATCTCCGCCGAACGCGGCGATACTGTCCCGGACCCAGCGCAGCGCCAGCTGCTGGTCGGTGAAGCCGAAGTTGCCGTCCTCCAGCTGCGGATGCGCCAGAAACCCAAGTGCCCCAAGGCGATAGTTCACCGTGACAACAACCAGATCGCCGTCGACGGCGAGTCGTCGGGCTTGGTAGAGACTGGCGCTGCCGGAGGCGAACCCACCGCCGTGGAACCACACCAGCACGGGCTTCGCGGGCGCGCCGACCGGCGCCCAGACGTTCAGCGTCAGGCAGTCTTCAGCGTCGGAGCCGCCCTCCTGAACGCAGCGCGGCGACGGCGCGGTCGCATCGCGAAGGCCCGTCCACGGGGCGGCCGGAATCGCGTGCTTCCAGCGCAGCGGGCCCACCGGCGGGGCGGCGTAGGGGATGCCCTGATACACCGAGTAGCCGGCGCCGGACACGCCGCGCACCGCGCCGGCGGCGGTCTGGCGCAGCGCGAGCGGCTCGGACCAGGCGGCCGGCGTCATGATCGGGCCGTCGGGAGCGGGTGTCGATGCGACGCCGACGCACCCGGTCACCGCCAGCAGCATCGCCAGCGCGATCGGCCACGCGGCGCGCAACCACCAAGCCTTCGTTCGATCCCCCACAGTTTTCGACCCTACGGGACGTCCACGGGCGCCGGCTGCGGCCGATCTGCCCGGACCCCAGTCCTGTTACGCCCAGGGGTGTTTCAGCTGCGCAGCTGTGGCAGCAACGGCTCTATGGTGCGTCCCCGCACCGCCGAGGCCCACAGTCCGGCCCCGTAGGCCATATCGTCGAGCCGCCTGATCAGCAGGTACGCCAGCGGCCCGATGGGTTTCACCTCGTCGGCCGCCGCGTCTCGATGCGCGAGCCAGTCCGCGACACCGTCGACCACGGCCGCCAGCAGCACGATGTGACGCCACCGGGGCGCCAACAGCGCCGCAACAGCCGCGACCGGCCAGTAGTGCCGACAGATCGCCGAGGCGAGCTGCAGCACGGCCTCCCCCAGCCCGCGGGCGGCCACCGCCGCGACGTCGCCAACGGTGGCCTCCGGCACTCGCATCCCCTGCGCCAATCGGCCGCCGGCCATCCCCGCCGCGAACACCGCCGCGAACGCCCCGAGCCTGGTGCCGATCAGCAGTAGCAGCCACGGCAGTGTCGACCACGCCGAGAGCAGCACCGGGGCCACCTTGCCCGGATGGCGTTCGGCCAGCGGTCCCGACGAGAGGCCGGACTGCGCGCGCCGCTTCATCCATTCCAATGGTCGGCTGCCGTAATCGTGGGAGACCAGAGCGATGGGTTCGTAGCGCAGCCGGGCGCCGACCTCAGTCAACCTCCAGCACAGGTCGATGTCCTCGCCGCACGACATCGACTCGTCGAAACCGGCGACCGAGCGCAACGCGTCGACGCGGGCCACGATCGCCGCGCTGGGCACGTGCGACACCGCGCCGTAGGCCACCACCGGGGCCTCCCGCTTACCGAGGTCCAGTGACGACCGCACGGCCTCGTAGCGCGCCAGCAGGTTCTCCGACCCCGGCATCCCGACAATGCGCGGCGCCACCAGCGCCACCGCCGGATCGCAAAAGTGCCCGAGCAGCGCTTCCATCCAGCCGCGGCGCGGGGTCACATCGGAGTCCAGGAACGCCACGAAGTCGGTCTGACAGGCCGCCAGCCCGAGGTTGCGCGCGGCGGCGCGGCCCCGCGGCCGCTCGTTGCGTAGGATCCGCACGTCACAGCTGCTGGCGTCGAAGTCGCTGTCCCGCAATGGATCAACGGATCCGTCGTCGACGACGATGACCTTCATGCCGCGCAAGGTGTTGAGCAACCGCACTACCCCGGCGATATTGTCACAGACCGGGATGACGATGGTGACGTCCAGATAGGACGGGCCACTGGCCGGTCGCGGGTGCGCGACGGTGGCGTCCAAGAGTGTGCGGGCCAGTTCCGCGGACTGCGCGTCGCGGACCTCAAGGCGGCCACCGTCGAGCATGCCGCCGGCCTCGGGCTGTAAGCGCAGCAGGCGGGCCGGCGACCCACCGAGCAACGCCGTGCCCGCGCCGAGCACCCGAACCCGTCGGTCCACCTGCACCGCGAAACCGTCGGGAAGCCGCGGCCCCGCCGTGTCGACGGGCCCCCGCTGCCGTGTGTCCCCCAAGATCTACCCCTCACCCACCGCGGTCCCGCCGACACCGCGCTCGATCGGTTTAGAGCGTCCAGTTCCGGCAGCAGCGACCACGAGAGGTGATGTTAGGCGGTATCCACCCGAATATCACCGGTTGATCGCCGTCAATTTGCCCAAGCCGTTCCTCGCCTGCCGCGCGGGTCACCGGGGTCACGCCAGCCCCGTGAGTCACGACTTTTCTGGACTCAGTCCGGCCCGATCACCTCGGCGATCGGCACGCCGGCCGCGATCTTTCCGCGGGCTTTGGTCACCCGGCCCGGTATCCCGGCGCCCACCGCGCCGACCAGAATCCCGTCGCGCTCGTAGTACGCCAGGAACGCCCGCCCATCGTCGTCCACCACGTGCACCACGTCGCCGTCCTTCATCGCGCCCAGACTCTGCAGCTTGACGTCATACTGGTCACTCCAAAAGAACGGCACCACAACAGTTTCCGGAATCTGACCACCGAGGATCGCCGGAACCAGCACGCGCGCCTGCTCGGCCACGTTGCTCCAGTGCTCCGGGCGCGCCAGCACCCCGTCACGGTCTCGCCAGGCCGCCACGTCGCCGGCCGCCCACACATGCGGCGCGCTGGCGCGCCCGACGTTGTCGCAGATCACGCCGTCGCCGACCTCGACGCCCGAACCCTCCAGCCAGTCCGTCGCCGGCGTCGACCCGATGCCCAGCACCACCAGGTCCGCGTCGATCTCGACGCCGTCACCCAGCGTGACAGCCCGCACCCGGTCCTCGCCGGACACCGCGCGCACTCCGACACCAGTGCGGACGTCGACCCCCTCGGCGCGATGCAACCGGGCGACCAGCGCTCCGATCTGCTCGCCGAGCACCCCCGCCAGCGGTTGCGCGGCCGGTTCCACCAGAACCACCTCGAGGCCCATCGCGCGCAGGCTGGCGGTCACTTCGCAGCCGATGAATCCGGCGCCGACGACGACCGCCCGGCGCGCGCCGGCGGCGTCGGCGCTCAGCGCAGCCTTGTCGTCGACGAACCGGAGCACATGCACGCCGGGAAGGTCGAAGCCGGGAATTCTCCTGGGCCGCAATCCCGTTGCGATGATCAGCTCGTCGTAGCCGAGCTCGGTCCCGTCGGCCAGCCGCACGACACGCGTCGCAGTGTCCAGCCCGACGGCCGGCGACCCGAGCCGCAGCGTGATGTTCTGGTCGGCGTAGAACTGCGCGGGTTTGAGCGTGGTGTCCACGCTCGGATCGCGCAACGCCTCCTTCGACAGCGGTGGACGGTCATACGGCAGATGGGGCTCCTCGCCGACGATGGTCAGCGGGCCGTCGTACCCACCGCGACGGAGTTGCTCACTGAGGCGCACGGCCGCCAGGCCGGCGCCGACGATCACGATTCCCTGTTTGGCCACGGTCTGTTCATACACGACCGCGGACCGACGTCGGGGTTCAGCCGCCGGATCGGGCCCGGTCGATGAGGTTGGTCAGCACCACGATGGACTCGCTGCGTTCGATGTCCGCGCTGCAGCGGATCCGCTCCAACGCGTTCTCCAGGTGCTGCATGTCCCGGGCCAGCACGTGCAGGATGGCGTCCGCGGTGCCGGTGACGGTGGCGGCGCTCACCACCTCCGGAATATCGGCCCAGGCGCGCCGCAGCACCTCCGGCGAGATGGTGCCGTGACAGTACACCTGCACGAAAGCCTCGGTGTGCCAACCCAATGCGCTGCGGTCGACCACGGTGGTGAAACCGCGGATCACCCCGGCGCCGACCAACCGGTCGACGCGGCGCTTGACCGCCGGGGCGGACAAGTTGACCTTGGCGCCGATCTCGGCGAACGTCGCCCGCGCGTGCTCGGCGAGCTCGGTCAGAATCAGCTCGTCGGTCCGGTCCAAGTGATGCACCACACAGCCCTCCTCCTCACACACAATAAAACGCCGTAATGGCGGCCGCAGCGCATTGATCAGTGTGCTAACTCGCAATGCATGTCGATTGCTTGCGCCGCGCGCTGAAAATACCATTGCGAGCATGACGATCTGTGACATCGCCGCGGAGCATTGCCGGGCCCCGCACGCCAGCCACACCCAGCATCCGCACTACCCGGCCCCCGCCCGCCAGGCCGCACGGGTCGCGCGCACCCGGCACTACGTGATGGCCCCGCCGACGTACTTCACCGTCGAGTACGCGATCAACCCGTGGATGGACACCGTCAGCGGCGTCGACGCCGAACTGGCGCTGCGGCAGTGGGATTCACTGCGTCAGGCCTACCTCGACCTCGGCCACCGCGTCGACCTGATGAGCCCGGTTCCGGGTCTGCCGGACATGGTGTTCGCGGCCAACGGCGGCACCATCGTCAACGGTTCGGCGGTGCTGGCCCAGTTCAGGTTCCCGCAGCGGGCGGACGAGGCACTGGCCCACGCGGACTGGATGACCGCCGCCGGCCACTCCCCGATCCCGACCTCCGGATTCAACGAGGGCCAGGGCGACATGCTCACCGTCGGGTCGATGATCCTGGCGGGCACCGGTTTTCGCACCGACCACACCGCCCATGGCGAGATCGCGGCGATCACCGGAATGCCGGTGATCAGCCTGCACCTGGTCGACGAGCGGTTCTACCACCTCGACGTCTGCCTGGCCGTCCTCGACGACCACACCATCGCCTACTACCCGCCGGCCTTCGCCCCGGAGTCCCAGGAAGTGCTGCGCACGCTGTTCGCGGACGCCATCGAGGTGTCCGAGGCCGACGCGCTGGCGTTCGGGCTGAACTCGGTGTCCGACGGCAGGAACGTCCTGGTGCCGGCCGCCGCCACCGGATTCGCCCGGCAACTGCGCGACGCCGGATTCGAACCCATCGCCATCGATCTGTCCGAACTGCTCAAGGGCGGCGGATCTGTCAAATGCTGCACATTCGAGGTGTACTCATGACCATCCTGGACAACGTGACTTCCGAGAGCGCGACCCCCAACACCGACGCCGCCATCGAGCTAGAGAGCGGGCATGTGGCGCGCAACTACGCGCCGCTGCCGGTGGTGGCCCACTCCGCCGAGGGCGCGTGGATCACCGACGTTGACGGCCGCCGCTACCTGGACTGCCTGGCCGCCTACTCCGCGGTCAACTTCGGCCACCGCAACCCGGAGATCACCGCGGCCGCGCACGCCCAGCTCGACACCATGACGCTGGCCAGCCGCGCCTTCCACTCCGACCGGCTGGGGCCGTTCGCCGCGGCGCTGGCCAAGCTGGCCGACAAGGACATGGTGCTGCCGATGAACAGCGGCGCCGAGGCCGTGGAGAGCGGCATCAAGGTGGCCCGCAAGTGGGGCGCCGAGGTCAAGGGCGTCCCGGACGGTCAAGCCAATATCGTGGTGGCGGAGAACAACTTCCACGGCCGGACCATCAGCATCGTCAGCTTCTCCTCGGACCCGGTGGCCCGCGGCGGCTTCGGTCCGTACACCCCCGGGTTCCGCAAGGTTCCGTTCGGTGACGCCGACGCGGTGGCCGCCGCCATCGATGAGAACACCGTCGCCGTGCTGCTGGAGCCGATCCAGGGCGAGGCCGGGATCATCGTCCCGCCGGACGACTTCCTGCCCCGGGTGCGTGAGATCTGCACGGCCAACAACGTGCTGATGATCGCCGACGAGATCCAGTCCGGGCTGGCCCGCACCGGCTACACCTTCGCCTGCCAGCGCTGGGGCGTGGTGCCCGACGTGTACCTGCTCGGCAAGGCGCTCGGCGGCGCGGTGGTGCCGCTGTCGGCCGTGGTGGCCAACGCCGATGTGCTCGGCGTGCTCAACCCCGGCGAGCACGGTTCCACCTTCGGTGGCAACCCGCTGGCCACTGCGGTCGGCACGACCGTGGTGAAGATGCTGGCCACCGGCGAGTTCCAGGCCCGCTCCCGCGAGCTCGGCGAGCGGCTGCACGCCGGGCTGCGCGCGCTGATCGGCCAGGGGGTGCTAGCGGTGCGCGGCTTCGGGCTGTGGGCCGGTGTGGACGTCGACCCCGACCTGGGCACCGGCAAGGAGCTCAGCATGGCGCTGGCCCGGCGCGGCATCCTGGTCAAGGACACCCACGGTTCCACGCTGCGGTTCGCCCCGCCGATCGTCATCACCGCCGAGGAGATCGACTGGGCGGTGGGTCAATTGGCCGAGGCGCTGGCGGCGGTTTAGCGAGGCTTGGCGGAGCTTGCGGAGCCAAGTCGAAGCTGGAACCGCCTATCAAGCACCGAGCTCCGGTCCACGTCCTAGTAGTCGACCCCGTCGCGGATGATCGGGCACGTCATGCAGTGCCCGCCGCCGCGGCCGCGCCCGAGTTCAGCGCCGACGATGGTGATCACCTCGATGCCCGCCTTGCGCAACAGCGCATTGGTGTGCGTGTTGCGGTCATAGGCGAACACCACGCCGGGTTCGACGGCGACGAGGTTGTTGCCGCTGTCCCACTGTTGGCGCTCCGAGTCATATTTGGTGCCACCGGTTTTCACCACCCGCAAGGCGGGCAAGCCGAGCGCGGCAGCCACCACGTCCACGAACGGCTTGGTCTCCTCAATCACCTCGACACCTGAGTTCTTGTCACTGGGAACCAGGGTGAACGGCGCGATCCCGTCGACGATTTCGGGGTAGATGGTGACCACGTCCCGGTCGGCGAAGGTGAACACCGTGTCCAAGTGCATCGCCGCGCGCAGCTTGGGCATGCCCGCGACGATGACCTTGTCGGCCGCGCCCCGGGCGAACAATTCTGCCGCGACCTGGGTGATGGCTTGGCGGGACGATCGTTCGCTCATCCCGATCACAACGACGCCGTTGCCCGGTATCAGCACGTCGCCACCCTCCAATGTGGCCATGCCCCAAGACTTTTCCGGGTCACCCCACCACACTTCGGAGCCCACGTAGTCGGGGTGGAACTCATAGATGGCCTTCATCAGCAGCGTCTCGTCGTGGCGCGCGGGCCAGAACAGCGGGTTGAGCGTCAGGCCCCCGTAGATCCAGCAGGTGGTGTCACGGGTGTACAGCGTGTTGGGCAGCGGCGGCATCAGGTACTCGGTGACGCCGGTGTCCTCGCGGGCCAACGCCCGGTAACCCGATTGGATGTCGGCGGGCAGATCGCGGGTGGACATGCCGCCGATCAACAGTTCGGCGAGCCGGCGGGGCTGCAGGGAGTCCAGGAAGCCGCGGGTGTCCTCGACCAGTCCCAGGCCCACTTCGTTGGCCACGATCTTGCGATCCAGCAGCCAGGACTTGGCCTCCGGGATCGCCACCGTCTCGGTGAGCAGATTGTGCAGCTCGACGACCTCGACGTCGCGGTCCCGCAGCTTGTTCATGAAGTCGAAGTGGTCGCGGCGCGCGTTCTGCACCCACAGCACATCGTCGAACAGCAGGTCGTCGCAGTTGGTCGGGGTGAGCCGTTCATGGGCCAAGCCCGGGGAGCACACCAGCACCTTGCGCAGTTTGCCCACTTCGGAGTGCACTCCGTAGGCGTCAGACGGTCTGCTCATGTCCCATTCCCTTCCGATGGCCGACGAACCTACAGGTCGGCGATGATCTGCTGACGTTTCGCGACGTACTCGGCTTCGGAGATCAGGCCGTTGGCGCGCAACTGCTCCAACTCCTGAATCCGCTGCGCGAACGGCAATTTCGGTTCGGCGGGCTCCGGCGCCGGGTTGGTGGGCACGGACTCCCGGGAACGTCCGGCCGCGCGCACCACGTCGGAGACCTGCTGACGCACACTCGGGTTGTCCCGGACGTTGATGACGCCGTTGAAGGGAATGCCGTTGGCCTGCAGGATCCGCAGGATGTCGATCAGCGGTTTGGACTGTCCGGTGAGGTCGTAGGTCCGCCCGTCTTCGGCGAGCGTGAAGGTCGCCGGAACGGCGCCGGCGACCAGGGCGCTGCGGTCCCAGTCGATCCGGAAGCTGCGGTCATCCGGGTCGACCATCACCACCAGCTCCCGGCCGCTGAGCAGCGGCAGCCGGGTGATGGACGCGATCACCCGGTCCTCGACGTCCATGGGCGCCAATCCGGGGGCTTCGATGTGCAGCCGGAGTTTGACCAGCGGCCGGTCGTTGATCTGGGTGTTGGTCTCCTGGATCGAGGTGATCCGCGCCAGCCCCACGATCCCGTTGGCGTCCAGGCGCTCGCTCACCCCGGCCGACCGGGTGAACATGCTGGTGAGCCACAGCGCGACCAGCACATCGCCGGCGGTGACCAGCAAACCGGTCCAGAACATCCACTTCAGCAGCGGGTCGGAGCCCAGCGCGAAGTAGACCGTCAGGAAGATCGGGCCGACGAGCCCGCCGCAGAGCAGCACGGCGGCCTGTGCCTTGAGGTACCGCAGGAACATCGCCCCTCGCTTCGCCGTGGTGATCCGACCGCGTCAGGGTACCGAAGCCCGCCGAGGTCGGCCTCCCCCGCACACAAAAGTGGCGCCCACCGGAGAGGTGAGCGCCACTTTCGCAGCTTGGCTACAAGATCACTTGATGATCTTGGTGACCCGGCCGGCGCCGACGGTGCGGCCGCCTTCGCGGATCGCGAAGCGCAGGCCCTCGTCCATTGCGACGGGCTGGATCAGCTTGACGGAGATGTCGGTGTTGTCACCGGGCATAACCATCTCGGTGCCCTCCGGCAGCGTCACAACACCGGTCACGTCGGTGGTGCGGAAGTAGAACTGCGGACGGTAGTTGTTGAAGAACGGGGTGTGGCGGCCGCCCTCGTCCTTGCTCAGGATGTACACCTGACCCTCGAACTCGGTGTGCGGGGTGGTGGTGCCGGGCTTGACCACAACCTGGCCGCGCTCGACGTCCTCGCGCTTGATGCCGCGGACCAGCAGACCGACGTTGTCGCCGGCCATGCCCTGGTCGAGCAGCTTGCGGAACATCTCCACACCGGTGACGGTGGTCTTGGTGACGGTCGGGCGGATGCCGACGATCTCGACTTCCTCGTTCACGTTGATCACACCGCGCTCGACGCGGCCGGTCACCACGGTGCCACGACCGGTGATGGTGAACACGTCCTCGACGGGCATCAGGAACGGCTTGTCGGTCTCGCGGACCGGGTCCGGGATGTTCTCGTCGGCGGCGTCCATCAGATCCTCGACGGACTTGACCCACTGCGGGTCGCCCTCGAGGGCCTTCAGCGCGGACACCCGGATGACCGGGGCGTCCTCGTCGAAGTCCTGGCCGGCCAGCAGTTCGCGGACCTCCATCTCGACGAGCTCCAGCAGCTCCTCGTCGTCGACCATGTCGGACTTGTTCAGCGCGACCAGGATGTAGGGCACGCCGACCTGGCGGGCCAGCAGCACGTGCTCGCGGGTCTGCGGCATCGGGCCGTCGGTCGCGGCGACCACCAGGATCGCGCCGTCCATCTGAGCGGCGCCGGTGATCATGTTCTTGATGTAGTCGGCGTGGCCGGGGGCGTCGACGTGCGCGTAGTGGCGCTTGTCAGTCTGGTACTCCACGTGGGAGATGTTGATGGTGATACCGCGCTGACGCTCTTCGGGCGCATTGTCGATCTGGTCGAATGCGCGCGACTCGTTCAAATCGGGGTACTTGTCGTGCAGAACCTTGGTGATAGCCGCGGTCAGCGTGGTCTTGCCGTGGTCAACGTGACCGATGGTCCCGATGTTGACGTGCGGCTTCGTCCGCTCGAACTTCGCCTTCGCCACTTTTGTCCTCCTGGACTGTTGGTGCTTCTGGTTAAAGCAGGGGTTGATTTATTGGGTTGTCAGCCGGGTTAGCAGAGTAGTCCACCGCCCCGAATGGGCTTACTCGCCCGTCGCCTTCGCGTTGCCCATGGCTACGGCTCCGGACTCGCTCGCTACGCTCACTCGCCCGTCGCCTTCGCGATGATCTCCTTCGACACGTTCGCGGGGACTTCCGCATACGAGTCGAACACCATGGAGTAGTTCGCCCGGCCCTGGGTCTTCGACCGGAGGTCGCCGACGTAGCCGAACATCTCCGACAGCGGAACCTGCGCCTTGACGACACGGGCGCCGCTGCGTTCCTCCATGGCCTGGATCTGGCCACGGCGGGAGTTCAGGTCGCCGATCACGTCGCCCATGTAGTCCTCGGGCGTGGTGACCTCGACGGCCATGAGGGGCTCCAGGATGACCGGCTGCGCAGCGTTGGCAGCCTTCTTCAGGGCCTGGGAACCGGCGATCTTGAAGGCCATTTCCGAGGAGTCGACGTCGTGGTAGGCGCCGTCGAGCAGGGTGACCTTGACGTTCACCAGCGGGTAGCCGGCCAGCACGCCGTACTGCATGGCGTCCTGGGCGCCGGCGTCCACCGACGGGATGTACTCGCGCGGGATGCGGCCGCCGGTGACCTTGTTCTCGAACTCGTAGGTCGCGCCGTCTTCGCCGACGAACGGCTCCAGCGTGATCTGCACCTTCGCGAACTGGCCCGACCCACCGGTCTGCTTCTTGTGGGTGAACTCGACGTTCTCGACCTTCTTGCGGATGGTCTCGCGGTAGGCCACCTGCGGCTTGCCGACGTTGGCCTCGACCTTGAACTCGCGGCGCATACGGTCCACCAGGATGTCCAGGTGCAGCTCGCCCATGCCGCCGATGACGGTCTGGCCGGTCTCCTGGTCCAGGTGCACCTTGAAGGTGGGGTCCTCTTCGGAGAGCTTCTGGATCGCGGTGCCCAGCTTCTCCTGGTCGCTCTTGGTCTTGGGCTCGATGGCCACCTCGATCACCGGATCGGGGAAGGTCATCGACTCCAGCACGATCTGATGGTTCGGATCGCACAGGGTGTCACCGGTGGTGGTGTCCTTGAGGCCGATGACCGCGTAGATATGGCCGACGGAGGCGGAATCGACCGGGTTCTCCTTGTTGGCGTGCATCTGGAACAGCTTGCCCAGACGCTCCTTCTTGCCCTTGGTGGAGTTGACCACCGAGGAGCCGGAGTCGACCTTGCCGGAGTACACCCGAATGTAGGTCAGCTTGCCGAAGAACGGGTGCACGGCGATCTTGAACGCCAGCGCGGAGAACGGCTCGTCGATCGACGGCTTCCGGCTGATGATCTCGTCTTCCTTGCCGGGCACGTGGCCCTCGGCGGCGGGGACGTCCAGCGGGGTCGGCAGGTAGTCGACGACGGCGTCGAGCATGGGCTGAACGCCCTTGTTCTTGAACGCCGAGCCGCACAGCACCGGGTAGATCTCGGAGGTGACGGTGAGCTTGCGGATGCCGGCCTTGATCTCCTCGACGGTCAGTTCCTCGCCACCGAGGTACTTCTCCATCAGGTCGTCGTCGGCTTCGGCGACGACCTCGAGCAGCTTGGTCCGGTACTCCTCGACCTTGTCAGCCAGGTCCGCGGGGATCTCGACGACCTCGTACTTCTCGCCCATCTTGGTCTCGCCGCGCCACACCTTGGCGACCATCTCGACCAGGTCGACGACGCCCTCGAAGTCGTTCTCGGCGCCGATCGGCAGCTGGATCGGGATGGCGCGGGCGCCGAGGCGCTCTTCCATGGTGCGCACCGAGAAGTAGAAGTCGGCGCCCAGCTTGTCCATCTTGTTGACGAAACAGATGCGCGGGACGTCGTACTTGTCGGCCTGACGCCAGACCTGCTCGGACTGCGGCTCGACGCCTTCCTTGCCGTCGAACACCGCCACGGCGCCGTCGAGCACGCGCAGCGAGCGCTCCACCTCGACGGTGAAGTCGACGTGCCCGGGGGTGTCGATGATGTTGATCTGGGTGCCGTTCCAGAAACAGGTCACCGCGGCGGAGGTGATGGTGATGCCGCGCTCCTGCTCCTGTTCCATCCAGTCGGTGGTGGAGGCGCCGTCGTGGGTCTCACCGATCTTGTAGTTGACCCCGGTGTAGAACAGGATCCGTTCGGTGGTGGTGGTCTTGCCGGCGTCGATGTGCGCCATGATGCCGATGTTGCGGACCTTGCTCAGGTCGGTGAGCACCTCTTGTGCCACGCTAAATTCCCACTCTTTCGCTTCGTAGATTCATCTGCTGATCCACACCTGGCTCATCGCCGGGCGTGATCACCAGCGGTAGTGCGCAAAGGCGCGGTTGGCCTCGGCCATCTTGTGGGTGTCCTCACGCCGCTTGACGGAGGCGCCCAGGCCGTTGCTGGCGTCGAGGATCTCGTTGGCGAGACGCTCGATCATGGTCTTCTCGCGGCGAGCCCGCGAGAAGCTGACCAGCCAGCGCAGCGCCAGCGTGGTGGAGCGGTCCGGACGGACCTCGACCGGCACCTGGTAGGTGGCGCCACCGACGCGGCGGCTGCGGACCTCGAGGCTCGGCTTGACGTTGTCCAGCGCGCGCTTGAGGGTGATGACCGGATCGGTGCCGGTCTTGTCCCGGGCCTGCTCCATCGCGCCGTAGACGATGCGCTCGGCGGTGGACTTCTTGCCGTCCAGCAGGATCTTGTTGACCAGCTGGGTCACCAGCTGCGAACCGTAGACCGGATCGTTGACCAGGGGGCGCTTCGGCGCCGGGCCCTTGCGCGGCATTAGCTCTTCTCCTTCTTGGCGCCGTAGCGGCTACGGGCCTGCTTGCGGTTCTTCACACCCTGGGTGTCGAGCGAACCGCGGATGATCTTGTAACGCACACCCGGCAGGTCCTTCACACGACCACCGCGCACCAGCACCATCGAGTGCTCCTGCAGGTTGTGGCCTTCGCCGGGGATGTAAGCGGTGACCTCAACGCCACTGGTCAGCCGCACACGGGCGACCTTGCGAAGCGCCGAGTTCGGCTTCTTCGGGGTGGTGGTGTACACGCGGGTGCACACGCCACGGCGCTGCGGGCTGCCCTTCAGCGCCGCGGTCTTCACCTTCGTCGCCTTGTCGTGGCGGCCCTTGCGGACCAGCTGGTTGATGGTTGGCATTTACCGGCTTCCTGTGTTGCTACTTCTTCGAGGTCTTGCTTTGAGGTCTCTGTACTGCGGTTATGGCCCCGGTCTCGTAACCCGCGACCGGGCGTGTCGGGCGCACCCGCGCCAAGAAACTGATCTAGATTCTCGACGTGGCACACGCGAATTCGCCCGACGGCGCACCTCACCGCTGACAGGCAGCGGCGTGCGCGCCTGGTGGCCAGGCACGAGCTACTACCATACCCGCCCGCGGCGCTGCAGGTCAAAGCGCGCCAACAGGGCCTCCCAACTGCGGAAACGCCGAGTCGTCAGGCCTTCTCGGCAACGATTGTAGGCGTAGGCTGCCCGCCATGCCCGGCCTCGGCGTCCGCACCTTCGCGCCCGCGGTGATCGCGGTCACAATCTGCGGGCTGGCCGGCTGCGGCGGCGTCGGCCCGGGCGCCGACGACCACGGCGAGCCCGGCAGCGCCATCAGCTACTCCCCGATGGGCACCACCATGACCATCGACTGCGGGTCGGGGCGTTCGCTGTCGGTCGGCGGCTCCAACAACAAGCTGACCGTCACCGGCGCCTGCGCCGATGTGGAGATCACCGGCAGCGACAATCGGCTCACCGTGGACAAGATCACCGGCCGGGTGTCGACCGGCGGGGTGAACAACACCGTGACCTACCGCGACGGGAACCCCACCGTGAGCGACACCGGTGGCGGGAACACCGTCCGGCGGGGTTGATCGGCGGGCACTTCACGGTGTTGCTGGTGGGTCACGCGTGACACAGGTGGCTCCGCGCGGGTGGGAGTCGCCGCGTGCGTCTCCCTCAGCGCGGAACTGGCCGCGGCGGCTGGTGCCGCGCGGTCCGTTTCGGCACGAAATCCCGATCGAGTGGCCGGATTCGGCACAAGAACGCCCGCGAGCGGCCCGATAGAGCACGAGCGCTCCATGGTGTCCGCTGCGTGGGAAGCCATCCTGGGCTTTTGTGTGCATCGTTGGCCACTCGAGCAGAAACGGGCCGTTCGTGGGCCTATCCCCGCAGCATTGGGGTTAATCGGCGGGCGCCCCGTGCCGGCCGGCGCCCTGGGCGAAGCGTTTCGCGCCAGCCAGCGATTCCGGCGCGACGGCGGCCAGGCTGGCGAATTCGGCGACCAGCGCGTCCGGCTCGGCCATCCCCCACTGGCCGAGCGCCGAGGCACGGTCGGCGCGCAGACAACCCTGCGGCAACCCGGCCAGCTCGGCGGCGAGCGCCTCCGCGGCGGCGCGGGCCTGCCCGGGCGGAACCACCCGGTTGGCCAGCCCGATGGCCAGCGCCTCCTGCGCGTCCACAGCGCGGCCCGTGAGGATCAGGTCCATCGCGCGGGATCCCCCGATCAGCCGGGGCAGCCGGACGGTGCCGCCGTCGATCAGCGGCACCCCCCAGCGCCGGCAGAACACCCCAAACACGGCGTCGGACTCGACGACCCGCAGGTCGCACCACAGCGCGAGTTCCAGCCCGCCGGCCACCGCGTGCCCGCTGACGGCGGCGATCACCGGTTTGGACAGCGTCATCCGGGTCGGGCCCATCGGTCCGGGCCCGTCGGGTTCGACGCGGTTGCTCTCGGGGCCGCCCATCGCCTTGAGATCCGCGCCGGAACAGAACGTGCCGCCGTCACCGGCCAGCACCGCCACGGCGGCGGTGTCGTCGGCGTCGAAGGCGGCGAATGCGTCGTGCAGCGCGGCGGCGGTGGGGCCGTCGACGGCGTTGCGGGCGTGCGGCCGCGACAGGATGACCGTGGTCACCGGGCCGTCGCGCTCCACCCGAACCGTCACAGCGCCCATGAGTTCGCTCCTCCGCAGGACTCGTCCCTCGTCCCGCATCGTCGACTCACAGCGCCCATGAGTTCGCTCCTCCGCAGGACTCGTCCCTCGTCCCGCATCGTCGACTCACAGTCGCTCGCCGCCCGGGCTCAGCGCCGAGCCCTCGAACGGGTTCCAGGACACGCTGCGCTGCGTGACGTGCAGGTAGTAGGCCCAGTTGGCGGTCACCAGCCCGATCGCACCGGCGACCAGATTCGCCCACTGGTTGGGCCAGCCGGCCGCGGACAATCCCAGCGCGGCGGCGATGTTCAGCGCCAGCAGCGTCAGGCCCTTGCGCCACATGCCCTTGATGAAGAAGTAGATCGGGCTGAACAGCAACGCCCACAGGTTGAACCGCATCAGGAACCGGCTCCAGAAGTCCAGCTGCTGCGCCGCGGCGCGGGCGTTCTGCGAGGCGGGGTGCCCGAACTTGTCGTAGAACTTGAATCGGGCCTGCCAGATCGGCGGCAGGCCGGCGTACTTCTCGGACCAATCGGGCATTTCTGAAGGTTAGCTGTCAGCCGCATGCGCCTCGGGCCGACGCCCGGGCGGCCGGTGGCTGGTCATCCCCTCGAACGGGTTCCAGGACTCACTGCGGAATCGGACCTGCAGGTAGTAGCACCAGTTCGCGGTCAGCAGCGCGATCATCGGCACCACGAAGTTCAGCGCACGGTCGATCGCTCCGCCGAAGTCGGTGTAGGCCACCACTACGCCCAGCGCCAAGCCGAGTCCGAGCAGGCTCAAGCCCTTCCGCCACATGCCCTTGGCGAAGAAGTACAGCGGCCCGAACAGAGCGGCCAGGAAGTTCCCGCTGATCCGCATCCGGGTTCCGAATGGCAGCGCCTTGAACGCCTGCTGTGCCTCCGGTGAGGAGTTCGGCGTGCCGTAGGCGTCGTAGAAGGCGAACCGCCGGCGCCAGATGTCGGCGAGTCCGGCGTCCTCGGCCGGTTGATCCGTCCAGTCGCGGTGCGGCTCGGTCATGGCGTCGAGGCTAGCCGCCGGGCGAAGTCGGCGGCGAATTCCCGGTAGGCCGCCCGCAGCTGGTCCCCCGGCCAATCGGGGGGCAGCAGCGCGGTCGGCAGCACCGGGTCGGTGAGCAGGTGGCGCACGATGGCGGCGGCGACGGCGAACCGGGCGGGAACGTCGTCGGCGCGCGACAACGCGGCCAGCAGGTCTCGGCCGCGCCCCGCCCAGCCGTCGAGGTCCCACAGCGCGGCGGCCAACGCGGCCGGGTCGTCGTCGCGCGCCGACAGCACCCGCGCCCGCCCGGCCAGGTCGTCGAAACCGGAATCCTCGAGGTTCGCCGGGCGCAGCCACACCCCCTCGCGCAGTTCGCCGAACCGGGCCTGACGCAGCCGCGCGCGTAGGTCCGCGCGGGACCGGGCGTCGGCGCCGACGGCGGTGATCACCAGCGTGGTCCAGCTGCCGTCCCAGTCCCGCAGGGACGGTTCCAGGGCGGCGTCCTGGCGGCGCTGCCGTGCCAGCAATCGGTCGGCGAGCCGGTAGCCGTCGTCGGCGCGGATCAGGTCCCCGGCGGCCTCCATCCGGCTCAGCGCCACCCGCAGGGTGGACTCCCGGATGCCGAAGTCGCGGGTCAGCCGGATCAGTTCAGCAGCCGTCGCCGAGGCGGGGTGCGCGCCGAGCAGCACCGACAGCACCACCGACCGCGCGGTGAGCCGGCGGGTCCCGGGCACCCGGTCAGACCCCGGAGGCGCGCCGGCCGGCGTCACCGTAGGGTTCGTCGCGGCGCCGGACCGCGTCGCGGAAACCGTTCGCCAGCGCGTCGGCGACGAACCCGTGGCCCTCGGGGGTGTGCCGGGCGATCCCGTCGAACACCGTCGACACCATCTGGCTGGTGACCACGCCCTGCTGCAGCAGCGCGGTGTTGCAGGCGAGTTTGGCCATCATCAGCTGGTTGACCGGCATCGACGCGATGCGCTCGACAAGTCGCTCGGTGCGCTCATCGAGGTCCGCCGGTTCTGGGGCTTCCACGGCCAGCCCCCACTCGGCGGCCTGCGCGCCGGTGATGCAGTCGCCGGTGAACAGCAGGCGTTTGGCTCGCTGGTCGCCGAGGCGGTGCGCCCACAGCCCGGCGGCCGGGACGCCCCAGACCCGCATCGGCGGGTAACCGATCTTGGCGTCGGACGCGACGATGATCTGGTCGGCGTGCAGCGCGATATCGGCGCCGCCGGCGACGCAATAGCCGTGGATCTTGACCACCGTCGGCTTGTCCGCCCGCATCAGGCTGGCGAAGCCCCGGACGAACCGGTTCATCATCTGATAGTCGAGCATGGGGTCCCACGGCGCGTCCGGCCGGTGATTGCGCAGTTGCGTCTGTCCGTCCAGGACGGTGCCGCGGCGGTCCCCGCCGGCGCCGTCGGGCGCGCTCTGGTCGGCGTAGGCCGACAGGTCGAACCCGGCGCAGAAGCCCTCGCCGCGGCCGGACACCAGGATCACCCGCACCGCCGGGTCCAGGTCGGCGCGCTCCACGCAGGCGGCCAGTTCCAGCGGGGTGGCGGCGATGATCGCGTTGCCCTTCTCCGGCCGGTTGAAGGTGATCCGGGCGACGCGCCCGGTGACCTGGTAGGTCATGGTGGCCAGGTTGTCGAAGTCCACGGCGTCAGCCCTTCACCATCGCGCGCTCCAGGATGGGCGCGAGGTCCAGCCCCGTCGGCAGGGTGCCGTACGCGCCGCCGTGGCGGCCGTCGAGGCGGGTGACCAGGAACGCTTCGGCGACCGCCGGGTGGCCGCGGCCGACCAGCAGCGCGCCCTGTAGCGCCAGCGCGATGTTCTCCGCGACCGCGCGGGCCCGGTACTCCAGCGTCGCCGGGTCGGCCAGTTGCGCGCGCAGCCCGTCGACGTGCGCGCCGAGCCGGGCGTCTTGGCCGGCCGGCCCCGCCAGCTCGTCGAGCAGCACTTCCACGCACTCCGGTTTGGTGGCCATGGCGCGCAGCGTGTCCAGCGCGCTGACGTTCCCGGAGCCCTCCCAGATGCCCATCAGCGGGGCCTCCCGGAACAGCCGTGGCATGCCGGATTCCTCGGCGTAGCCGTTGCCGCCGAAGCACTCCATCGCCTCGGCGGCGTGCGCGGTGGCCTGCTTGCAGATCCAGTACTTGGCCGCGGCCAGACCGATACGGCGCAGCATCGCCTCCCGCTCGTCGCCGCGGACGGCGCGGTCGGTGGCGCCGGCCATCCGCATGGCCAGCATGGTGGCGGCCTCGGCCTCCACCGCCATATCGGCGAGCACATTGCGCATCAGCGGCGCGTCGATCAGGTAGCCGCCGAACGCCTTGCGGTGGGCGGTGTGGTGCATCGCCTGGGCCAGGCCCTTGCGCATCGAGGTGGCGCTGCCCAGCGCGCAGTCCAGCCGGGTGAGGTTGACCATCTCGATGATGGTCCGCACGCCGCGGCCCTCCTCGCCCACCAGCCACGCGGCGGCGCCGTCGTATTCGATCTCGCTGGAGGCGTTGGCGTGGTTGCCGAGCTTGTCCTTGACCCGCATGATGCGCATCCGGTTGCGGGTTCCGTCGGGCAGCACCCGCGGCAGCATGAAGCAGCTCAACCCGGCGGGGGCCTGGGCGAGCACCAGGAAGATATCGCTCATCGCGGCGGAGGTGAACCACTTGTGCCCGGTCAGGGTGTGGCTGCCGTCGGCGTTGGGAACCGCTTGGGTGGTGCCGGCGCGGACGTCGGAGCCGCCCTGTTTCTCGGTCATCGACATGCCCGCCGTGATGCCGGTTTTGGTCGCCGGGACGGTGAGTTCGGGGTCGTAGATCCGCGAGGTCAGCAGCGGTTCGTAGATCGCGGCGAGCTCCGGGTTGTGCCGCAGCGCGGGGACGACGGCATAGGTCATGGAGATCGGGCACAAGTGCCCAGGTTCGACGGTCCACACGCCGTTCTTCGCGGCGCGCACGACGTGGGCGCCCGGGCGGTCTTCGGCCCACGGCGCGGCGTGCAGGCCGTGCGCGATCGCGGTGCGCATCAGCTCGTGATAGGCGGGGTCGTATTCGATCTCATCGACGCGGTGGCCGTAGCGGTCGTAGGCGCGCAGGATCGGCGCGTTGCGGTCGGCGAGGTCGCCCCAGCGCTCGGCTTCGGCGGTGCCTGCCAGTGCGCCGAGCGCGAACACCTCCTCGGCGCCCCAGCCGCCGCCTTCGCGTTCCAGCGCCTCGGCCAGCACCGGCGATGTGGCGGGGTTGTAGCCCTGCAGCGGCGGGACCTGGTTGAAAACGACGTGGGTGTCCGACATGAATCCAGTGTTACATTTTGTCGCCGCTTGAACAAGAAGTGTAATAACCTGGTGGCATGCAGCCCAACGCCGTCACGCACGTCGCCGCCCTGACGCTCAACCACGAGCCGGTCCCCGCCGAACAGTCTGTTCATGACGACCCGACCACCGCGGCCACCGCCCTCGGCGAGTTCGGCGGACTGGAGGTCGGCGTCTGGGAGATGAGCCCCGGGGTGATGACCGACGTGGAGGCCGAGGAGCTGTTCGTGGTGCTCTCCGGCGCGGCCACCGTCGAGTTCGACGACGGCAGCCCGGCGCTGGCGCTGCGCGCCGGTGATGTGGTGCGCCTGGCCGGTGGCAGCCACACCGTGTGGACGGTCACCGAGACGCTGCGCAAGGTGTACCTGGCTTAGCGCCCGTGCTCGCGACTCAGCGGTAGCCCGTCACCGTGGTGACGTCGCCGCTGCGCTCCAACATCAGCAGCACGCCGGGCGCCTTCACGATCTCCTCGACGGGACCGTCGATCCCTGACGAGGGCAGCGCCGCGCAGTCCGCGCGCCGGTAGACGGACACGCCGTCGGCATCGCCCAGCAGCACGGCGTCGGGCAGCCAAGCCGCCGAACTCACGTCCCGCGGCGCCACGATGTCACAACGCGCCCGGCCGTCGGCCCCGTCACGCAGCGTCACCCGTCGCCCGCGCATGACCGTGTCGCTCCAGGTGAGGAAGTCCTGGTCGTCGAAGCCGGACGGGATCAGCGCCCGGGTGTCGAACGGCCAGACGCCGCCGGTCTGCGCGTTCACGTAGCGGAGGCCGTCCTCACCGCCGACGATCAGCCCGACGCTGCCGACGCCCCGCGGGTCCCGGGAGCCGTCGACTTCGACGTCGGACCGGCGCTCACCGGTCGCCGGGTCCAGCACGATGTAGCGCCGCTGCCCTTCGTCGTCGACACCGAAGTAGCCGATCCCGGCCGCGTTCTGAAACAGCACCCGCGATCGCAGCTCGAGGCTATCGACGCTCCACAGCTGCTCACCGGTCCTGGTGTCGATCCGGTCCAGCGTCCGACCGCTGTCGAGCATCAGGTGGCGCAGGTCGGCGCCGTCCCAGGTCGCCGCCTGTTGACGAAATTCCCAGAGACTCGGACCGTAACCGTGCCGCCACAGCCGCTCGCTGGTGTCGGCGTCCAGGCCGACCAGTTGGCCCGATTCGTGCGCCCCGGAATCGAAGTCGATCACGTCGGTCTTCCCGTCGTCGAACACCCCGATGTGCGCCGCCTGCCAGGGCCCCTTCCCGAGGTGTTCCCAGCGCTGCCGGCCGTCGGCGTCGAAGGCGCGGACGCCATCGGGGGTGCGGACGACGAACCCCGGTTCGGCGGCGCGCACCGTGGCCTCGTAATCCGCCGCCCGCAGGGTGAATAGCGCCGGGCCGGTGACGGCATCCGGGACCGGCGGCGGCGCCAGGCTGGGCGCGGTGGTCGCGGTGAACAACCGGTCGGGGTTCATGTCGCCCATCACCACCACCGAGAACGCGACGCAGGCCGCCACCGCGGCCGCCACCCCGACAGTGGCCGACCGCCACCCGATCCCGCTCCGTCGCACCAGCGCGCAGCAGGCGGCCAGCAGCACCACGATCGCGCCGGCCATGGCGAAGGTCCAGGCCAGCAGGGTCACCGGCACCGACTGGGCCGGCGGGTAGGCGTCGACCATGATCCGGTAGTGACGCGGCAGGGCGCACAGGGCGAGCATCCACGGCGCCAGGATGCCGGCGAGGCCGGCCAGCGGCAGCCATCCGCGGTTGACCACGGCGATCACCACGGCGGTCAACAGCAGGACGCTCACCAACACCGCCATCACGGCGGCGAAGCCGGGCGTCGCGCTGTCCCAGCCGCCCGAGTTGCGCACCGGAAGCTGCGCGCGGGTCGCATAGGTGCGGGCGAACACCCCGAAGCCAATCGCCGCCAGCAGCGACGTCACCCCCGCGCCGAGCAGCACACCGGCCAGCGTCCATCGGCCGCGCCGCGGTTGCTGGGGCGCGCCGTCCATGCGTCGAGCCTACGAGCGCGCGGGAACCCCATCGGACACCGATTTCGGCGTAAATCACATCCGCTGCGGCGTGTGCGCGGTCCGTCCGGCGGGTATCCGGTGATGATCAGATCAGCAGCACAGCAGAAGGGCGGTCGTCGTGCGAATCTTCCTGGCCGGGGCTACCGGTGTCATCGGACGACGGCTGGTGCCGTTGCTGCTGGCCGAGGGCCACACCGTGGCCGGGCTGACCCGGTCCAACCCGGAGGCGGTGGCCAATCTCGGCGCCGAGCCGGTGGTGTGCGACATCTACGACCTGCCGGGGCTTCGCGAGGCGGTGCTGGACTTCAACCCGAGCCTGGTGATGCACCAGTTGACCGATCTGCCTGATCACTTCGATGAGTTGGAGGATTCGCTGGCCGCCAACGAGCGGATCCGCACCGAGGGCACCCGCAACCTGCTGGCCGCCGCCAAGCCGGCCAAGATGATCGCGCAGAGCACCGCGTTCCCGGCAGCGGTCGCCGAGCACGAGCAGCTGGTGCTCGACGCCGGCGGGGTGATCCTGCGGTACGGCTACTTCTACGGTCCGGGCACCTGGTACACCAACGAGCTGCCCCCGGAACCGCGAGTGCAGATCGACGAGGCCGCGCGGGCGACCGTCGCCCTGCTCGACGAGGCGCCGGGCACCGTCGTGGCGATCACCGACCTGACGGTGTAAACGACAAGTCTCGATCTGAACGAAAAAGCCCCCGCCGAAGCGGGGGCTTTTTCGTTTGCAACCTAGCGGTGTTTGACGCCGCTAGGCCTGCTGCGCAAAACCCTACGCAAGCTCCGGGTTTTGCTTGCAACCTAGCGGTGTTTGACGCCGCTAGGCCTGCTGCGCAAAACCCTACGCAAGCTCCGGGTTTTGCTTGCAACCTAGCGGTGTTTGACGCCGCTAGGCCTGCTGCGCAAAACCCTACGCAAGCTCCGGGTTTTGCTTGCAACCTAGCGGTAGTCGCTGTAGCCGTAGTCGTCCAGCGGGACCGCGGCGCCAGTGCTCTGGCCGAAGTCCGGGCTGTAGTACTGATCCTCGTAGGACGGGATCGTGTACGCGGCGGCCCGGGCCTCCTCGGTGGGCTCCACCGAGATGTTGCGGTACCGGTTGATGCCGGTGCCGGCCGGGATCAGCTTGCCGATGATCACGTTCTCCTTCAGACCCTGCAGCTTGTCGCTGCGGCAGTTGATCGCCGCATCGGTCAGCACGCGGGTGGTCTCCTGGAAGGAAGCCGCGCTCAGCCACGAGTCGGTGGCCAGCGATGCCTTGGTGATACCCATCAGCACCGGACGGCCGGCCGCGGGCTCGCCGCCCTCGGCGACAACCCGACGGTTCTCCGACTCGAACTCGGCGCGCTCGGTGAGCGAGCCGGGCAGGAACTCGGTGGCGCCCGAATCGATGATGGTCACCCGGCGCAGCATCTGCCGGACGATCACCTCGATGTGCTTGTCGTGGATGGACACACCCTGCGCCCGGTACACGTCCTGAACCTCGTTGACGAGGTGGACCTGAACCGCCCGCGGGCCCTGCACGCGCAGCACCTCGTGCGGATCGGCGGAGCCTTCCATCAGCTGCTGGCCAACCTCGACGTGGTCGCCGTTGGACAGCGGACGCTCGGAGCCGTCCTCGTGCTTGAACACCTTCAGGCGCTGACGACGCGGCAGCTTGTCGTAGACGACTTCCTCGCCACCGTCGTCCGGGACGATGGTGATCTTGTAGAACTTGTCGCCTTCTTCGAGCTGCACGCGGCCGGTGACATCGGCGATCGGGGCACGCGCGCGCGGCACGCGGGCCTCGAACAGCTCCTGCACCCGCGGCAGACCGCCGGTGATGTCGCCACCGACGCCACCCTGGTGGAAGGTGCGCATGGTCAGCTGGGTGCCGGGCTCGCCGATGGACTGGGCGGCCACGATGCCGACCGCCTCGCCGATGTCGACCAGCTGGCCGGTCGCCATCGAGCGCCCGTAGCAGGTCGCGCAGACGCCGGTGCCGGTGGTGCAGGTCAGCACCGAACGCACCTTGACGGCGGTGATGCCGGCCGCCAGCAGCGCGTCGATCGCCGGGTCGCCCAGGTCGTGACCGCGCTCGATGACGACGTTGCCGTCGGCGTCGACCGCGTCGGCGGCCAGGGTGCGGGCGAACGCGCTGGTCTCGACGTGCGCGTCGCGGATCAGCGAGCCGTCGGCCTGCTTCTCGGCGATGGTCACCGTGATGCCGCGCTCGGTGCCGCAGTCGGTCTCGCGGACGATGACGTCCTGCGACACGTCCACCAGACGACGGGTCAGGTAACCCGAGTCGGCGGTGCGCAGCGCGGTGTCAGCCAGACCCTTACGGGCGCCGTGGGTGTTGATGAAGTACTCCAACACGGTCAGGCCCTCGCGGAAGGAGGACTTGATCGGACGCGGGATGTACTCACCCTTCGGGTTGGTCACCAGACCCTTCATGCCGGCCAGGTTGCGCACCTGCGTCATATTGCCGGTCGCGCCCGACTTCGGCAGCAGGGTGATCGGGTTGTCCTCCGGGTAGTAATCCTCCAGAGCCTTACCGACCTTCTCGGTGGCCTCCTGCCAGATCTTGACCAGCGCCTCGTTGCGCTCGTCGTGATTCAGCTTGCCGCGCTGGTACTGCTTCTCGATCGCGTCGGCCTCGCCCTCGTAGTGGTCGAGGATCTCCTTCTTCTGCGGCGGCACCAGCACGTCGGCCATCGAGACCGTCACGCCGGAGCGGGTCGCCCAGTAGAAGCCGGCGTCCTTGAGCTTGTCGACGGTCTGCGCGACGACGATCATCGGGTAGCGCTCGGCCAAATCGTTGATGATCGACGCCTGCACCTTCTTGTGCATCTGCGCGTTCACGAACGGGTAGGCCTTGGGCAGCAACTCGTTGAACAGCACCCGGCCCAGCGTGGTCTCGGCGGTCCAGGCGTCGCCCGGGCGCCAGCCCTGCTCACCGAACAGCTCGGCCTCGACCTCGGCCGGCGGGCGCTGCTGGGTGAGCCGCACCTTGATCGGCGCGCGCACGCCCAGGGCGCCGCGGTCCATCGCCATGATGGCCTCGGCCGGGCTGCTGTACACGCCGGTCTCCGGGGCGTCGGCGGTGGCCGGCGCGTAGGCGCCGTCCGCGCCGGGGACCTCGGTGGTCAGGTAGTACAGGCCGGTCACCATGTCCAGGCGGGGCATGGCCAGCGGCCGGCCCGACGCCGGGGACAGGATGTTGTTCGAGGACAGCATCAGGATGCGGGCCTCGGCCTGCGCCTCGGCGCTCAGCGGCAGGTGGACCGCCATCTGATCGCCGTCGAAGTCGGCGTTGAACGCCTCACAGACCAGCGGGTGCAACTGGATGGCCTTGCCCTCGACCAGCTGCGGCTCGAAGGCCTGGATGCCCAGGCGGTGCAGCGTGGGCGCGCGGTTCAGCAGCACCGGGTGCTCGGAGATGACCTCTTCGAGGACGTCCCACACCTGCGGGCGCTGGCGCTCGACCATCCGCTTGGCGCTCTTGATGTTCTGCGCGTGGTTCAGGTCGACCAGACGCTTCATCACGAAGGGCTTGAACAGCTCCAGCGCCATCAGCTTGGGCAGACCGCACTGGTGCAGCTTGAGCTGCGGGCCGACCACGATGACCGAACGGCCCGAGTAGTCGACGCGCTTGCCGAGCAGGTTCTGGCGGAACCGGCCCTGCTTGCCCTTGAGCAGATCCGACAGCGACTTCAGCGGGCGGTTGCCCGGGCCGGTGACCGGACGGCCACGACGGCCGTTGTCGAACAGCGCGTCGACGGACTCCTGCAGCATCCGCTTCTCGTTGTTGACGATGATCTCGGGCGCGCCGAGGTCGATCAGTCGCTTGAGGCGGTTGTTGCGGTTGATCACGCGGCGGTACAGATCGTTCAGGTCCGAGGTGGCGAACCGGCCACCATCGAGCTGAACCATCGGGCGCAGCTCCGGCGGGATGACCGGAACGGCGTCGAGCACCATGCCCATCGGGGAGTTGCCGGACTGCTGGAACGCGGCGACGACCTTGAGTCGCTTGAGCGCGCGCAGCTTCTTCTGGCCCTTGCCGTTCTTGATGGTGTCGCGCAGGATCTCGGCTTCGGCGTCGATGTCGAAGTTCTCGATGAGCTTCTGGATCGACTCCGCGCCCATGGCGCCCTGGAAGTACTCGCCGTAGCGGTCGACCAGCTCGCGGTAGAGGTTCTCGTCGACGATCAGCTGCTTGGGGGCCAGCTTGGTGAAGGTGGTCCAGATCTCGTCGAGCCGGTCCAGCTCCCGCTGGGCCCGGTCGCGCAGCTGGCGCATCTCGCGCTCGCCGCCGTCGCGAACCTTGCGCTTGACGTCGCTCTTGGCGCCCTCGGCCTCCAGCTCGGCCAGATCGGCTTCCAGCTTCTGGGAGCGCTCAGCCAGATCCAGATCCCGCTGGTCCTCGACGCGCTTCTTCTCGACGACCATCTCGGCTTCGAGAGTGGACAGCTCGTTGTGCCGCATCTCGTCGTCGACCGCGGTGATCACATACGCCGCGAAGTAGATGATCTTTTCCAGATCCTTGGGCGCCAGGTCCAGCAGGTAGCCCAGCCGGGACGGGACGCCCTTGAAGTACCAGATGTGGGTGACCGGGGCGGCGAGCTCGATGTGGCCCATCCGCTCGCGGCGCACCTTGGCGCGGGTCACCTCGACGCCGCAGCGCTCACAGATGATGCCCTTGAACCGGACGCGCTTGTACTTGCCGCAGTAGCACTCCCAGTCGCGAGTCGGTCCGAAGATCTTCTCGCAGAACAGGCCGTCCTTTTCCGGCTTGAGCGTGCGGTAGTTGATGGTCTCCGGCTTCTTGACCTCGCCGTAGGACCAATTGCGGATGTCCTCCGCAGTGGCCAGGCCAATGCGGAGCTCATCGAAGAAGTTGACGTCTAGCACGTAAACTCCCTTTCCCCTTGCGGGATAGAAAACTGACTACGGGCGAGGTTTAGGCCAGGTCCTCGACGGACGCCGACTCGTTGCGGGACAGGTTGATGCCGAGGTTGGCCGCGGCGCGCTCCAGATCCTCGTCGTCGCCGTCGCGCATCTCGATCGCGGCGCCGTCGCTGGAGAGCACCTCGACGTTGAGGCACAGCGACTGCAGCTCCTTGAGCAACACCTTGAACGACTCCGGGATGCCCGGCTCGGGGATGTTCTCGCCCTTGACGATGGCCTCGTACACCTTGACGCGGCCGACGGTGTCGTCGGACTTGATCGTCAGCAGCTCCTGCAGCGTGTAGGCGGCGCCGTAGGCCTGCATGGCCCAGCACTCCATCTCGCCGAACCGCTGGCCACCGAACTGCGCCTTACCGCCCAGCGGCTGCTGGGTGATCATCGAGTACGGACCGGTGGAGCGGGCGTGGATCTTGTCGTCCACCAGGTGGTGCAGCTTCAGGATGTACATGTAGCCGACCGTCACCGGGTACGGGAACGGCTCGCCGGAACGGCCGTCGAACAGCCGCGCCTTGCCGTCGCCGTCGACCATGACCTCGCCGTCGCGGTTGGGCAGCGTCGAGCTCAGCAGGCCCTGCAGCTCCTCCTCGCGGGCGCCGTCGAACACCGGGGTGCTGACGATGCTGTCCGACGGGGCGGACAGCAGGTCCTCGGGCAGGTTGCCCGCCCACTCCGGGATCTCGCCGCCGGCCACCTGGACGTTCCAGCCGGCCTTGGCCACCCACCCGAGGTGGGTTTCCAGGATCTGGCCGATGTTCATCCGTCGCGGCACACCGTGGGTGTTCAGGATGATGTCGACCGGGGTGCCGTCGGGCAGGAAGGGCATGTCCTCGATCGGCAGGATCTTGCCGATGACGCCCTTGTTGCCGTGCCGGCCGGCCAGCTTGTCGCCGTCGGAGATCTTGCGCTTCTGCGCGACGTAGACGCGGACCAGCTCGTTGACGCCGGCGGGCAGCTCGTCGTCGTCCTCGCGGGAGAACACCCGGATGCCGATGACCTTGCCGGACTCGCCGTGCGGCACCTTCAGCGAGGTGTCGCGGACCTCACGGGCCTTCTCGCCGAAGATGGCGCGCAGCAGCCGCTCCTCCGGGGTCAGCTCGGTCTCACCCTTCGGGGTGACCTTGCCGACCAGGATGTCGCCGTCGCGGACCTCCGCGCCGATGCGGACGATGCCGCGCTCGTCGAGATCGGCCAGCACCTCATCGGAGACGTTCGGGATGTCCCGGGTGATCTCCTCGGCGCCCAGCTTGGTGTCGCGGGCGTCGATCTCGTGCTCCTCGATGTGGATGGACGTCAGGACGTCCTCCTCCACCAGGCGCTGCGAGAGGATGATCGCGTCCTCGTAGTTGTGGCCTTCCCACGGCATGACCGCGACCAGCAGGTTCTTGCCGAGCGCCATCTCACCGTTCTCGGTGCACGGCCCGTCGGCGACGACCTGGCCGGACTCCACCCGCTGGCCGGCGTCGACGATCGGACGCTGGTTGGCGCACGTGCCGTGGTTGGAGCGGGCGAACTTGCGCATCCGGTAGGTCTGCCGGGTGCCGTCGTCGGCCATCACGGTGATGTAGTCGGCGGAGACCTCCTCGACCACACCGGCCTTCTCCGAGACGACCACGTCGCCGGCGTCGATGGCGGCGCGCAGCTCCATGCCGGTGCCGACCAGCGGCGCCTCGCTGCGCACCAGCGGAACCGCCTGGCGCTGCATGTTCGCGCCCATCAGGGCGCGGTTGGCGTCGTCGTGCTCGAGGAACGGGATCATGGCCGTGGCCACCGACACCATCTGGCGCGGCGAGACGTCCATGTAGTCGACCTCGGCGGCCGAGACGAACTCGACCTCGCCGCCCTTACGGCGGACCAGCACGCGATCGTCGGTGAAGACCAGGCCGCCGTCGCCCTCAGCGGTCGGCGAGTTGGCCTGCGCCACGACGTGGCGGTCCTCCTCGTCGGCGGTGAGGTAGTCGATCTGGTCGGTGATCACACCGTCGATGACCTTGCGGTACGGCGTCTCGATGAAGCCGAACGGGTTCACCCGGGCGTACACCGACAGCGAGCCGATCAGACCGATGTTCGGGCCTTCCGGGGTCTCGATCGGGCACATCCGGCCGTAGTGGCTGGAGTGCACGTCGCGGACCTCGAGGCCGGCGCGCTCACGGGACAGACCGCCGGGGCCCAGCGCCGACAGGCGGCGCTTGTGGGTCAGGCCGGACAGCGGGTTGTTCTGGTCCATGAACTGCGACAGCTGGCTGGTCCCGAAGAACTCCTTGATCGCAGCCACCACGGGGCGGATGTTGATCAGGGTCTGCGGGGTGATCGCCTCGACGTCCTGGGTGGTCATCCGCTCGCGCACGACGCGCTCCATCCGGGACAGGCCGACCCGGATCTGGTTCTGGATGAGCTCACCGACGGTGCGCAGCCGACGGTTGCCGAAGTGGTCGATGTCGTCGACCTCGACGGGCACCTCGGAGCCGCCGGGGGCGGTCATCGTGGTCTGGCCCTCGTGGAGGCGGACCAGGTACTCGATGGTCGCGACGATGTCTTCCTCGGTCAGCGTGTTCGAGCTGGTGTTGACCGGCTTGTCCAGGTTCAGACCCAGCTTCTTGTTGACCTTGTAGCGGCCGACGCGGGCCAGGTCGTAGCGCTTCTCCTTGAAGAACAGGTTCTCCAGCAGGGTCTGCGCGGACTCCTTGGTCGGCGGCTCGCCCGGGCGCAGCTTGCGGTAGATGTCCAGCAGGGCCTCATCAGGTCCGGCGGTGGGATCCTTCTCCAGGGTGCCCATCATGATCTCGGAGAAGCCGAAGCGCTCGCGGATCTGCTCGCTGGTCCAGCCCAGCGCCTTGAGCAGCACGGTGACCGGCTGACGGCGCTTGCGGTCGATGCGCACACCCACGGTGTCGCGCTTGTCGACGTCGAACTCCAGCCAGGCGCCGCGGCCCGGGATCACCTTGACGCTGTGCAGCGTCTTCTCGGTGGACTTGTCGATGCTCTCGTCGAAGTAGACGCCCGGCGAGCGGACCAGCTGGCTGACCACGACGCGCTCGGTGCCGTTGATGATGAAGGTGCCCTTTTCGGTCATCATCGGGAAGTCACCCATGAAGACCGTCTGGCTCTTGATCTCGCCGGTGTTGTTGTTGATGAACTCGGCCGTGACGAACAGCGGAGCCGCGTACGTCATGTCCTTGTCTTTGCACTCCGCGACGGGCGCCTTGACCTCGTCGAAGCGCGGGTCGGAGAAGCTCAGCGACATCGAGCCGGAGAAATCCTCGATCGGGGAGAGCTCGTCGAGCACCTCCTCCAGGCCGCCCTTGGGGTTGGCGATATCGCCACGGGCGGAGGCGCTCGCGCGCCACTTGTCCGATCCGATCAACCACTCGAACGAATCCGTCTGCACATCCAGCAGCCCGGGAACCTCCAGCGGCTCGCGAAGCTTGGCGAAGGAGATTCGGTTCGGCGCTCCGGGAACGGAGTTGGTAGCCACTGACTTGCTCTGGCGGGAGACAGCCAAGATGCGTCCTTCCAGCACCTATGGCGACTGCTCAGCCCCCCGGCGGACGCCGGATGCCTGCTCGTCGCGTTATCTGCGTCGGTTTGGCTGGAAGCACCCGTCCCGGGGCCCGACGCACGGCAGGTGGCCAGTCACTGAGCGACAATGCTCAGGGCCAGGTCCACAACGACCGGTGCAGGTCGGATAGAGGTGAAGGGCAGGAGGCAGCCAGCGCAACGTCCAACAATAGCGCAGGACGGCGTATTCCTCAAATGACGGCGTCAGCCCGCATGTGCGTACAGGTCAAGCGCTGGCTGGCGGCCCGATCACTGCGTATGAGCATGCTGCCAAATAGCGTGGACCCTCGCGGCGGTTCCGTCAAGAGGAACGCGCCGCTCAGCCTTCGCGCTGGACCGGAATGCTGACGGTTTTGTCCTCGTCGGCCCGAACTTCCTGGGTCCGGACCTCCTCGGTGCGCGACTCGGAGTGGTAGTCGGCGCCGGTGGCGGCCATATCGGCCAGGATCGCCTCCTGGGCGGCCGGCGGCAGGGTGTGCAGCACCTCGCGCACCCGGGCCTGGCGACGGCCGACGGCCTTGCGCTCCGGCATGCCGGGGGTGACGGTCAGCTGCGGCGGCACGCCCTCGATCTCCTCGACGCCGCCGTCGCTCTGGCCGAGTTCCAGGGCCCGGGCCTCGGCTGCGGCGGTGGCCTCGTCCTTCTCCTCCGACATGCCGATCGGGCCGATGCGGCGGCCGTTGAGGAACTGCTTGACCACCGGCTCTTCGCTGGTCAGCAGCAGCTCGCGGGGGCCGAACATGACCAGGCGCTTGCGGTAGAGCATGCCGATGTCGTCCGGCACGGTGCGCACGATGTTGATGTTGTGCGTCACGATCAGGATGGTGGCGTCGATCTGGGCGTTGATGTCGATCAGGAGCTGCGACAGGTAGGCGGTCCGGACCGGGTCCAGGCCGGAGTCCGGCTCGTCGACCAGGATGATCTTGGGGTCGAGCACCAGGGCGCGGGCCAGGCCGGCGCGCTTGCGCATACCGCCGGAGATCTCGCCGGGGGCCTTCATCTCGTGGCCGGCCAGACCGACGAGGTCCAGCTTCTCCATGACGATCTTGCGGATCTCGCTCTCGGACTTCTTGGTGTGCTCGCGCAGCGGGAAGGCCGTGTTGTCGTAGAGGTTCATCGACCCGAACAGCGCGCCGTCCTGGAACATGACGCCGAACAGGGTGCGGATCTCGTAGAGCTCCTTGGCCGAGCACTCGATCAGGTCGGTGCCCTCGATCATGATCTTGCCGCGCTCCGGGCGCAGCAGGCCGATCAGGGACTTCAGGAACACCGACTTACCGGTGCCGGACGGCCCCAGCAGCACGGTGACCTCGCCGGCCGGCAGGTCGAATGTCACGTCCTCCCAGATGACCTGGGAGCCGAACGATTTGGTGAGCCCTTCGACCTGGATACCAATGCCCACGTCTGATCCTTCCAATCACGGCGATTTTCGCCGACCACCCACCACCCGCGCGGCGATGTGGTTCGAGTCACTGTAACGCAGCCTAAACGGTTGTATTCACGTTGTGCGCGTACCGGAGCGCAATCTCGGCAACATAACTTTTGTTATGTGACCTAGCGGGGGCACCAGTTGCCGTGGAAGCCCATCGGCACCCGTTGCGGCAGGTGCACGGCGGCCATCGTGTCCAGGCTCTGCGCGTCCAGCATCACCAGCCGGCCTTCGTCGGTGGGCCGGTGATGGGCATAGCCCATCAGGATCCCGTCGTCCTCGGCCCGGGAGTCCGGGTTCGGCACGAAGCAGAACTCGCCGAGCAGCAGATCGGGGTCCAGGCCCGCGACCACGGCGGATCCGGTCGCGTAATCGTGCTTGTACAGCGAGCTCTTCATGTCCGCGGCGGACTCGAAGATGCCGTCGGTGCCGACGGTGTAGCCGAAGCGGTGCGCCCGGCCGGTCAGCGCCTCGTTGATCCGCGGGAACTCCTGCTGGCGGTCGTCCCGGACGCCGTCGCTGACCCGCCCGGTGGCCAGGTTGATCTCCCAGCGGTCCAGGCTGGGGACGCCGTCACTGGGGCCGCGCCGATCCCGGTCGAACATCCGGCGGTAGCGGACCACGTCGAGCACCAGCACCTCCTGGCCGTCGCGGACCTCGGTGTAGCCGTTGAGCGGGTGGAACACGAAGCACGGCGCGATTTGGAACCATCGGATGTCGTCGGCGCCGCCGTCGCGCGGCAGGACCCCGATCCGGGCCGGGTAATTGTCGTCCCAGGCGAACGGCAGCGACAGGATGCGGGTGGTGTCGGCGGCCACCCGGGCGGCGATCGGACCGGGGATCGAAACTCGCCCGGCCAGCGCGTTCATCATCTTGCGGGCCGCCGGGCGGGCCAGCTTCGGCACGCTGTCGGGCACCGCCTGGCCCGGATCGAAGACCACCGGCAGGTCGTAGAGCACCACGTACTTCTCGGTCAGGGTGAAGTCGTGCATCATCGGGAAGCCGTGCACCGGGATGTCGACGACCTTGCGCACCCGGCCGGCGGTGTCCAGCACGGTGTACTGCACATTGCGGCCGCGCGCGAAGGAGTAGGACACCGCGTGCAGTTCGCCGCTGACCGGGTCGCGGTGCGGATGGGCGGTGTAGCCGCCGCCGAGAGTGCCGTTGAAGTCGCAGGTGCCCACGGTGTCCAGGTCATCGGTGAGTTCGTAGTTCGCGCCGCCGCCTTCGACCAGGGCGAGCGTCTTGCCCGCGTGTTCGAGCACATTGGTGTTGGGGGCGACCGAGAGCATGCCCGCCTTGGGGTCCAGCCGCGCCGGGCGCGGCTCCCCCAGCGTCCCGGCCACCGCGGCGGTGCGGACCCAGCGGTTGCGGTACCAGAGCGCCTTGCCGTCGCGCAGGGACAGCCCGTGCACCATCGCGTCCCCGGCGAACCAGTGGTACCGCTCGGCGTCGACCTCCTCGGCCGGATTGGGGCCGTTGCGCAGATAGCGGCCGTCGAGGTGCTCGGGAATGGTCCCGGTGACCTTGAGGTCGATCGCGGTGACCTCGCGACCCACCGGGGCCAGGAATCCCTCCAGGTACTGGTTGTCGGTTGCGGAAACGGTTGGCGCGGACATCTGTCCTCCTAGGGATAAGCTGCGACCTGGCATAACATTGTTATTACCGATTTATGGATAGGCTACGCCGGGTTGATCGGCTTGGCAATGGCGGAACGGGCGGGAAATGGATCCAGAGGCGAAAGCGCCGCGATCGGTGCGCGACGAGCTACTGCTGGCCGCCGTCGGGCTGCTCGACGAGCACGGGCCCGACGCGCTGCAGACCCGCCGGGTGGCCACCGCCGCGGGGACCTCCACCATGGCCGTCTACACCCACTTCGGCGGGATGCCGGATCTGATCGCCGCGGTCGCCGACTACGGCCTCGCCCAGTTCGACCTCGCCCTGGATGTGCCCGACACCGACGATCCGGTGGCAGACCTGCTGACCTGCGGCGGCGCCTACCGCCACTTCGCGATCCGCCGCCCGCACCTGTACCGGCTGATGTTCGGCAGCACCAGCGCCGCGGGCGTGCGGGCGCCGGCGCGCGACATCCAGACCGGCGAGCCCGAGCGGGACCTGCACCCCAGCCTGATTCACCTGGTGCGGCTGGTGCGCCGCTGCATCACCGCCGGCCGGATGCGCGGCGACGCCACCGACAACCGCGAGGTGATGACCATCGCCGGGCAGTTCTGGGCCATGACGCACGGGTTCGTGATGCTGGAACTCGCCGGCTTCTTCGGCGACGACGGCGCCGCCGTCGGGCCGGTGCTGGGCGGGCTCGGCATGCACGTGCTGCTGGACCTCGGCGACGAGCCGGCGGCCCTGCAGGCGTCGGCGGTGGCCGCCCAGCTGCGGGCCTGAGCGCGCAGAAATGCCCCGGAGCCGTGGGCTCCGGGGCATTTCGGGGAACTGCGGTCTTACTTGACGGAGACCGAGGCGCCGGCGGCTTCCAGCTTGGCCTTGGCGTCGTCGGCGGCTTCCTTGGAAACCTTCTCCAGCAGCGGCTTCGGGGCGCTGTCGACCAGGTCCTTGGCTTCCTTGAGGCCCAGGCCGGAGACGATCTCGCGAACGACCTTGATCACGCCGATCTTCTTGTCGCCGGCGCCCTCCAGGATGACGTCGAACTCGGTCTGCTCTTCGGCGGCCTCGGCCGGGGCGCCGGCGGCCGGGGCGGCGGCGACGGCGACCGGGGCGGCGGCGGTGAC